>NZ_DATMST010000136.1:0-73470 GCF_035565275.1 Sphingopyxis sp. | reverse complement strand
GAGGAAGCTGGAGCGGCTGATCAGGCTGGTGAGCGCGGTCGATTCGTAGCCCACGGAGGCTCCCAGCGAAAGCGTGGGGAAGAATGCTGCCCGGGCGATGCCGACGCGGTCATTGGCTTCGGCGACGCGGCGCTCGGCGGCGGCGATGTCGGGGCGGCGCTGGAGCATGCTCGAGGGTGTCCCGGCGGGCAGGGCCGGGGCGTCGAGCGATTGCACCTGCGGCGCAATCGAGAAATCCGACGCGAGTTCGCCGACCAGCGCTGCGATCTCATGCTCGGTCGCCGCGCGTTCGGCGGCGACGGCGGAAATCTGTGCGCGGGCGTTGCCGAGCACCGTTTGGGCGCGGTTGACGTCGATCCCCGACGCGATGCCGCCGTCATGACGGCGGACAGTGAGGTCATAGGCTTTGCCGAAGGCGTCGACCGTCTGGCGCAGCAGGTCCGCCTGCGCATCGAGGCCGCGCAGCCGCGCATAGGCGTCGGCAACCGCGGCTTGCAGGCTGAGGCGCGCCGAGGCGAGATCGGCCTCGCTCGCCTCGGCATCGGCGCGCGCGGAGGCCACGCCGTTGCGAATGCGGCCCCAGAGGTCGATTTCATAGTCCAGCGCGCCGCCGATGCTGAAATCATTATAGGTGCGCGGGTTGCCGTCGCCTCCGAAGCGCCTGCCGGACACACGTTGCCGGCTGGCGTCGCTTCCGGCGGCGACCGTCGGAAACAGGTCGGCGCGCTCGACACGGGCTGCCGCCAGCGCCCGGTCATAACGCGCCAGCGCGGCGGCAAGGGTCGGGCTCGCCTTTTCGGCACGGACCTCGAGGTCGTTCAATATCGGGTCGTTGAAGGCCTCCCACCAGGCCGAGCGCGGCGCGGTGTCGAGCGGCGTTGCCTGGGTCCAGCCCGCGACTTCCTTATAGTCCTGCGGCGCGATGGTTTGCGGGGGGTGATAGGCGGGGGCCATCGAGCAGGCGCCGAGCAGCGCCGGCGCAGCGATCACCGCGAGCCGCATGGCCCTAACCTGCATGCGCGGCGCCTTTACGGCCGCCCGTCGCGGCGGGGGCCTGCACCTTGACCCTGTCGCCCGTCTGGATCGCGTCGGGCGGCGTATCGATCACGCGTTCGTTCTTGCGGACGCCGCCGGAAATGACGACGGTCGCTCCTTCGTCGCGGGCGACCGTCACCGGCCGCACGGTTACGCGATTTTTACTGTCGACCACCGCGACGGTGGGGCCGTCATTGCCGTAAAGAACGGCGCTGCTCGGCAGCGTCAGGCCGTTGCCGCTTCCCTTGCCAACGTCGAAGCGAACCTGCGCGAAAGCGCCGGGCTTGAGCGCGCGGTCGGGATTCTCCGCCTGCAGTTCGACCAGCACGGCCCCCGACTGCGCATCGACCGCGCCCGCGCTGCGGGTCAGCGTCGCGGCGAAGCTGCGGCCCGGATATTCGGGCAGGGTGAGCGACGCTGTCATGCCGGCCTTCACATCGGCCGAATAGGTTTGCGGCACGCGCACATAGATGCGCACGCGATGGACGTCGGACACGGTGAAAAGCGGCTGCGAGGCTGCATTACCCGCGACCACGAGCGCGCCGATCTGTGCCGCGCGACTGGTGACGATGCCATCGAAGGGAGCGGCGAGGCGGGTAAAGCCCTGCAAGGCACGCAGGCGCTTTACATTGGCGAGCGCGGCGTTGGAGAGCGCCGATCGCGCGGCGAGGTCGCCGGCCTTTTCGTCGGCTTCCTGCCGCGAGACGGCATCTTCGGCGAGCAAGGCGTTCCACCGCGTCGCGGTGGTGCCCGCGAGCTTCTGGTTGGCGAGCGCGGTCTGATAGTCGGCCTGCGCCTGCGCGAGCTGCTGGTCGATCTCGGGCGCATCGAGGATCGCAAGCGTCTGGCCCGCGCGGACGCGGTCGCCGATATCCGCCAGCCAGCGACGGACGTAGCCGTTGGTGCGCGCGTAGATGGCCGCGCTGTTATAGGCTTGGACATTGCCGGGGAGGACGAGATCGCCCGCGCCGGCGCCGTCCTGCGGCTGGACCACCGCGACGGTGGGAACGGCGGCATCCGCGGCGATATCGCGCAGGTCGTTCGTTGCGTCGAGACGCGAGGCGGTGCCAGCGGCGACGACCACCAGCGCGACGATCGCGGCGCCGATGCCGACGCGCTTCAGGGTCCGGTTGTCGGGACCGCCGGTTTCAGCGGGAAGGGGCTTTTCAGACATGGCTGGGCTGCATTTCCATCTGGGGCTGAGCCGGCTTGTGGCGGCGGTGGACGAGGGCGAAGACGGTGGGGACAAAGAAGAGGGTGGCGATGGTCGCGCAGAACAACCCGCCGATGACCGCGCGGCCGAGCGGGGCGTTCTGCTCGCCGCCGTCACCGAGGCCGAGGGCCATCGGCGCCATTCCTATCATCATCGCCAGCGCGGTCATCAGGACCGGGCGGAAGCGCACGAGGCCCGCCTCGAGCGCCGCCTGCGTCGCGTCGCCCAGTTCGGCGAGCTTTTCGCGCGCGAAGCTGACGACGAGGATCGAGTTTGCGGTGGCGACCCCCATGCACATGATCGCGCCGGTCAGCGCCGGGACCGACAGCGTCGTGCCGGTAACGAACAGCATCCAGACAATGCCGGCGAGCGCCGCGGGCAGCGCGGTGATGATGACGAAGGGGTCGACCCAGCTCTGGAAATTGACGACGATCAGCAGGTAGATCAGCACGATCGCGGCGGCGAGGCCGAAGCCGAGGCCCGAGAAAGCGGTGTTCATCGTCGCATATTGGCCGCGGATGGTGATCGTCGAACCCTTGGGCTCGTCCTTTTTCATCGTCTTGATGATCTGTTCGATATCCCCGGCGACCGCGCCCAGATCGCGGCCCTGCACCGTTCCATAGATGTCGAGCACCGGCGCGATATTATAATGCGACACGACCGGCAGGGTGTTCGACCGATTGATCGTTGCAAGACCGCCCAGCGTCTGGACCGCGCCATCGCGGCTGCCCGCGGCGGCGACGGGGACGTTCGACAGCGCGCTGATCGATCCGACCAGATATTCGGGCGTCTGCGCGACGACGGGATAGGACACACCGCTCTTGGGGTCGAGGAAGAAGACCGGCGCGGTCTGCGACGTGCCGGCGAGCGAACTGCCGAGGCTGCTCGTGATGTCGCGTTCGGTCAGGCCATATTGGCCGGCGCGCGAGCGATCGACATCGACGTTGAGCTGCGGCGAGCGGCCGGGCTGCTGGATGCGCGCATCGGCGAGGCCCGGGATAGTGCCGATTTTCGCGAGCAGCTTTTGCGCATAGGCGCGGTTGGCGGCCGCATCCTTGCCGGCGATCTGGATATCGATCGGCGCCGGCGCGCCAAAGTTCAGGATCTGGCTGGTGATGTCGGCGGGCAGGAAGGAGAAGGTGGCGCCGGGGAAACGGCGCGGGAGTTCGCGGCGAAGCAGGCCGACGATCTCGTCGGTCGGGCGATGTCCCTCTTTCAGCGTGATCATCATGTCGCCGTCCTGCGGACCGATGGTGCCGCTGTTGTTGTAGACGGTGTTGATCGAGCTGACGGGCAGGCCGATATTGTCGGTTATCGCGCCGAGTTCGCCGGCTGGTACCAGCGTCCGCACGGTCCGGCCGATGCGGTCGAACCGCGCCGCCGTATCCTCGATCCGCGAGCCGACGGGCACGCGGACATGCATCGCGATCTGGCCCGAATCGACCGACGGAAAAAAATTGCTGCCGAGCATCGGCAACAGCCCGAACGACAGGATGACGACCGCGAGGAAGCCCAGCAGAAACGGCTTGCGTGCGCCGAGCGCGCGGCGAAGCAAGCCGACATAGTCGGCGCGTATCTTTTCGAACCGGTGTTCGAAGCCGCGCTGGAACCGGACCAGCGGATTGCGCGAGTCGGGCGTGCCGGCCAGATGTGCATCCTCATCGCCGGGATGATGGGGTTTCAGCAGATACATCGCCATCGTCGGGACCAGCGTGCGCGACAGGACGAACGACGCGATCATCGCGAATACGACCGACAAGGCCATCGGCACGAACAGGAATCCGGCGACGCCCGGCAGGAAGAACATCGGTACGAACACGATGCAGATGCACAGCAGCGCGACAAAGGCGGGGGTGACGATCTGCGCCGCGCCGTCCATGATCGCCTCGATCACGCCCTTGCCCTGTTCCAGATGCCAGTTGATATTCTCGATCGTCACGGTCGCGTCGTCGACCAAGATGCCCACCGCGAGTGCCAGACCGCCCAGCGTCATGACGTTCAGCGTCTGGCCGAATGCCGCGAGCGCCGCGATGGCGGCGAGGATCGCGAGCGGGATCGACAGCGCGATGATCACGGTCGATCGCCATGAACCGAGGAACAGCAGGATCATCAGCGAGGTCAGCGCCGCGGCGATCGCGCCTTCGTGGACGACGCCCTCCACGGCCCCCTTCACGAACAGCGACTGGTCGCCGATCGGCAGGATCTTCAGCGTATCGGGCAGCGTGGCGCTGATCTTCGGCAGCGCATCCTTGACGCCGTCGACGATGGCGAGGGTCGATGTCGCGCCGTTCTTGAGCACCGTCAGCAGCACCGACCGGCTGCCTTCGACGTGGACGACGTTGGTTTGCGGACCGCTGCCGTCGCGAACGAAGGCGATATCGCGCATATAGATGGTCGCGCCGTTCACGACCTTCACCGGCAGGTCGTTCAGCGCCTCGATCGTGCCCGGCGCGTTGTTGAGGCGTACGCTATATTGCGTCGATCCGATCTTGACGAAACCCGCCGGGTTGATCTGGTTCTGGGCCGCGATCGCCGCGCCGACGTCCTGCGCCGTCAGCCCCTTGGATTGCAGCGCCACCGGATTGAGGTCGATCTGGACCTGCCGCTGCCTGCCGCCCGATGGATAGGGCATGGCGAGGCCCGGAATGGTGACCAGCGACGGGCGTATCTGGTTCTGACCGAGGTCGAACAGTTGCTGCTCGGACAATCCCTTGCCCGACAAGGCGAGCTGGAGGATCGGCACGGTCGAGGCGCTGTAGTTCAGGATCAGCGGCGGGGTCACGCCCGGCGGCATCTGGTTCAGCACGGTCTGGGAGACCGAGGTGACCTGCGCCGTGGCCGTGCGGATATCGGCATCGGGCTGGAAATAGATTTTGACGATGCCGATGCCCTGGAGCGACTGGCTTTCGATATGGTCGATATCGTTGACCGTCGTCGTCAACACGCGCTCATAGGGCGTGATGATGCGGTTCGCCATGTCCTCGGCAGGAAGACCCGAATATTTCCATGCGGCCGCGACGACGGGAATGCGGATGTTCGGAAAGATATCGACCGGTGTGCGCAGCGCGGCGAGGGATCCCACGATTGCGATCAGGATCGCCATGACGATGAAGGTCAGCGGCCGATTCAGTGCAACCTTGACGATACCGATCATTCAACGCTCCAGAACACGGCTCCGACCGGAATGTCGGTACCGAAAGATCATGCCGTTCCGGCTCGCTCTCCCAGGACGAATGGGACGGTGAAGCACTTCCCGGGCGCAGCAGGGTCGGGAGGGGGGATTGACCGTGCGCGACGACAGGAAAGCGGGTTCACCGCCCCATTCCTTTGGGCCAATGCGCGTCTGGACGATCCGCGTCTAATATATAATATGGCTTGATCGATACACAGGACGACCTGATCAATGGAATTGCGACATCTGCGGTATTTCCTCTTTGTCGCGGAAGAGCGGCATTTCGGCCGGGCAGCGGTGCGGCTGGGCATCTCCCAGCCACCACTCAGCCAGCAGATCCGTATGCTGGAGCAGGAACTGGGCGCCCGCCTGTTCGACCGCACCAGTCGTCGCGTGCAGCTGACCGAGGCGGGACGGCTGTTCCTTCCCGAGGCACGCGCCACGTTGGAACAGTCCGAACGGGCGGCGGAGATTGCCCGCCGCGCGCATCGGGGCGAGGCTGGCCGGCTGGGGTTGGCTTTCACAGTGTCGGGACCGTTCGTGCCGCAGGTCGCGCGCGCGCTTTACAGCTTTCGCCATTCGCATCCCGATGTCGAACTGGTCCTGCGCGAACTCAGTCGTGACGAGCAGATCGAGGCGGTGCGCACGCAGGAGGTCGATATCGGCATCGTCCGCGATTTCGAGCGGCCGATACTGCCCGAGGGCATGGTCTGCCGCTGCCTGCTGACCGAGGATCTGGTGCTGACCCTGCGGTCGGACCATGCGCTTGCGCGCCGAACCGCCGATCCCGATGTCGCCGACCTCGCGCAGGAACCGCTGGTGCTCTACGGCGCCCCCAACGGCGCGGGTTTCAACGAGCATTTCTTCGCCTTGTGCGCCGAGGCGGGTTTCGTACCGCAGATCGCGCACGAGGCGCAGAGCCTGGCGACCCTGCTCGGCCTCGTTGCCGCCGGGTTCGGCCCGACGATCATCGCGCGGTCGATGGCGCGGTTGCATGTCGACACGCTGGTCAATCGCCCCTTCGCGACGCCCGTAACGAGCAGCCTGTGGTTGATCCACAACCGCGTGCTTTCTGCGGTAGGCGACGCCTTCCGGCAGACGATCCTGGAAGCCGACGCGCCGAATCCCGCGTATCATCTGGCGGCTGACCGAGTTCGATGACGACCTTTCCGATATCTGCGAGCTCGAGCCGACATGAACATCTCGTTTGCGCTGAAAATATCGGTACGGCGAACGGCCACTTCGCAATCCCGTGCGAAAGCCGGCTGACCGCTACCGGCGAGCGGCGGCAGTCGATCGTCAGTTGAACAAGTTGTCGCGGTGCTGCGCACCTGGCACGCAGTCGAGAAAGGCGCTGGGGCAAGCCAGCTTGAAGGCCTGGTCGACGACAGGAGCCGTAACGAAAGGGGCTGGACGCAGCTCTACGTCTCCTCGTCCGCGTAGGGGCTCTTGCCGCCCTCCGCGATGAAGCGATCGACCCGCGCCTCCAGCACCGGCAGCGGCACCGAGCCCAGCTCGAGAACGACATCGTGGAAGGCGCGGATGTCGAACTTGTCGCCGAGCGCCTTGGCCGCCTTGGCTCGCGCCTTCTCGATCGTCATCTGTCCCAGATAAAAGGCGCAGGCCTGCCCGGGATAGGAGATGTAGCGGTCGACTTCGTTGACCAGCTCGCGCTCGCTGAGCGCGGTGTTGTCGCGGAGATATTGCCGCGTCTGCTCGCGGGTCCAGCCCTTGTGGTGGATGCCGGTGTCGACAACCAGTCGCACCGCGCGCCACATCTGGTAGCTCAGCATCCCGAACCGGTCATAGGGTGTCGGATACATCCCCATCTCCAGCCCGAGCTTCTCGGCATAGAGGGCCCAGCCCTCGCCATAGGCCGAGGCATAGACCTCGCGCCGGAAATCCGGCTGGCGCTTGTTCTCGGCGGCCAGCGGCATCTGGAACGCATGTCCCGGCGCCGATTCGTGCAGCGTCAGCGCGCGCAACGAATAGAGCGGACGAGACGGGAGGTCGTAGGTGTTGACGAGATAGGCTCCCGGCCCGCCGCGCCCCGAGGTGTAGAAGGGCGCGATATCGGGCGGCACTTCGATGATCGCGAAGCGCTGGCGCGGAAGGTGGCCGAAATAGCGTGGCACCACAGCGTCGAACTGCTTGGCGATCACCGCCGCCTCGCGCAACAGTTCCTCGGGCGTCTTGGCGTAGAAGCGCGGATCGGTACGCAGAAAGGTCAGGAACGCCGGCAGGTCGCCGTCGAACTTCGTCTCGCGGACGATGTCCATCATCTGGGCACGGATGTCGGCAACCGCCTTGAGTCCGATGGCGTGAATCTCGTCGGCGCTCATCTCCAGCGTTGTGAACTCGCGGATGCGCGACTGGTAATAAGCCTTGCCGTTCGGCATCGACTCCGCCGCAAGCGGTTCGCGCGCCTTTGGCCGATATTCGGCGTGGAAGAAGGTCAGCGTTTCCCGATAGGCGGGGACGATCGCTCCCATGATCGCCGCGCGCGCCTCGGCGCGAAGGGCTTCCTGCGTCGCGGGCGCGATCGTGTCGGGCAGCGCGACGAACGGTTTCCAGAATCCGGTGTCCTCGGCGCGTTTTGCGTTGGCCACGGCAACCAGCGGCGCCTCATGCGCTTCCAGCGTGATCGCTGGCGGGGTGAAGCCGCGCTTCAGGCCGGCGCGCATGTTGGTCACATTCTCCGCAAAGAAGCGCGGAAGGTCGTCCAGCAGCGCGATATAGTCGCGCGCATCCTGCTCGGATGTCAGGTTGCGCCGCCCCATGGTGGACATGTTCCCCCAGAAGGAATTGTCGCCATAGATCGGCTTTTCAAACTCGCGAAAGGTCTGGTTGGCCAGCAGCGTCTCGACCTGCTGCTTGTAGACCGCATAATCCTCGGCGGCGTCGACAGAGAGTGTTGCGGGGTCGATCGCCTTCAGGTCGGCGAGCACCTGCGTCCACATCTTTTCACGCTCGACTTGCGAGGCAAGGTCGGCGCGCGCCAGCCGGATACGCCCGCCGCCAGCGCCCGGCGTTTCGCCGTCGATCGCCTTTCGCCAGTTCCACTCGCGCGTGTAAAGTGCTTTGAACGTCTCGTCGGCAGTCGCCGCGGAGAGCGGCGCCGCGCTCGACAGGAGGCCGATGAACAGCGCGGCACGGAGCGAAACCATCATCGAAAATCCTGTCGCAAGACGTACGATGCCAGAATCGTATACTATCTGGTTGGTGCGAGCAAGCCCCGGGCGAAAGGACATCGAGAGCCATGGAACATATTTGAACCTCCGCCCTCGTTGATGGTCGCCGGGAGCTGCTCGTCTCCAACCGGCCAGGTCCCGCGATAGGCATGGCACTGACGTGATGAGGGAGCGGTGCAGTTCGACGAAAATCCGTCGTCGGCTCTCAAGTAAAGGCCCCCGCTTCGCATGTCCGATCCGGTCGATATCGTCGCCGCGGAGCGGCTGTCTCGGTCGTTCAACGTTACGATTAGCCGATCTTTGATGTGAACCGACTGGAGCGCCGCGTCCAACATGCTAAGGGCATCCTATGCTTCACATGCACGGCCGCGGCGGCACCGTCCAAATCGATGGTGTCAAATATGACTGGGAACTCCTTAGCGAGCCCCAACTGTCCTCTTCCGATGGCTGGAAGGGCATGACGGTCTCCTTGCGCCAGAGAGATATGCCACGCGAAGCCGTGCTGGAATTTCCGACGCCAAAGCGCCTGTTGAAAGGGCTGCCGAAAGGACGTTCGCACATCAACGACGCGATAGCCTCGCGAGGCGTGCGAGCGGCATTGTCGGCAGGATGGGACCCGGCTTCTCGCGGCAAGCCGACGGTCTTCATGGTTGATGCCAACGGCGACTAAGCGCGGCTCACCGGAAGCAAGGGCAGGCGAGGGCCGTTTTTAACCGTCCAACCAATCGCAGATAGTCTCTCCCCGATGCCCCTCCGGCGCCAGCGCGGCGCGCAGGGCTTCCAGCAGGGGCGGCAGCGCCTGCGTGAAGGCGTAGGGCGGGTTGACGATGAAAAGGCCCGCGCCGTTGTAAATGTCGGGCTGGTCGCTGTCGTATAGCCAATGCTCGACAACCAGAAACTTCGGGATGCCAAGTTTCCGCAACTGCTGCTTCCACCGCCAATGCGTCTCACGGTCTTTCAGCGGATACCAGATCACCGTCACGCCATGCGCCCATTTGCGGCGGGCGGCGGCGAGGGTGGCGGTTATACGGGCACGTTCATCGGTCTGCTCGTATGGCGGGTCGACCACGACCACACCGCGCGCGGTGCGGGGCGGCAGCATCGCCAGCCAGAGCTCGTAGGCGTCGCGCTGATGCACGGCGGCGGATGTGCCGCGCATCGCGCCGCGCAGGGCATGGGCGTCTTCGGGATGTTTCTCGTTCAGGATCAGAAAATCCTGCGGACGCAGAAGCTGCGCCAGAAATCGCGGCGATCCGGGGTAGAAGCAAGGCTCGGCCCCGGCATTCACCGCCTGTACGGCCGCGCGGTAGTCGTCCAGCAAGGGGTTCGGGTCGGCAAAGGCCCGCAGCACGCCCTGTGTGGCCTCGCCGGTGCGCCTCGCCTCCTCGCCGCCAAGGTCGTACAGCCCGCAACCGGCATGGGTGTCGATCAGGGTCAGCGCACCCGGTTTTTGCTGCAAGGCCCGCACAAGGGCGATCAGCAGGCTGTGCTTTACGACATCGGCGCTGTTGCCAGCATGGAAGGAATGGCGATAATTCATTGTAATTCAAAATCCCGGCGATCTGCCTTCATGCGAACGGCCGGGCGCGGAAGCCGGGCGCGAGGCGATGGAAGCAACCAATCCGGTGCCCGTATAGAGTCGGGCGGAAACCTTCAAAGCATTCTGCGCAAGGCCTCAAGCCCGCGTTGGCGATCGTCACCAGAGGCGGAGGCACAGGCCTCGGGCCGCACGGGAATGTTCGATCATCCAGGAGCCGGATGCGATTGGCATCGAGGCTCTTTTCATCGCTGCCCCGAAGTAGGGGCGATAACACCGGTGAGATGTCGCGCAAAGCTGGCGCGCTTTAGCGTCTTTCACATGTCTGGAAAGAAATGGCTCCCCGACGACGGTGGTGACGAGTACCTGTGGTCGGAAGACCTTGAAAAATCACAAAAACATAGGCGTAATCCAGCGAAGGTTGCTTTGGAGAGCCCTAAGTACCCGGAACCGCAACCCCGATTATCATTGCGGGAGCGTGCAGTTGAACTGGCCAAACGGAATGGAACCGTCCGGACCAAAGATTTGGAGGCCGTCGGCGTTCCCCGGCAATATCCTCCCATGATGTGCAGGGAACGGCTTCTTATTCGAGTTGGCTATGGTGTTTACAGAGCTGCTGCCGAAGGTAGCAGGGTAGAGGAAACGAGCCTCTCGCCAATGACAGAGAATGACAAACCGTCCGATTTTTACCCCGAATGAGGGCTACCCGTTTTCGAAGACGTCGCTTCCCTACGCCCCTATGCTCTTCATCTCTCTCATTGGTCCCAATCCCTCAGTCAACAATGCCGCCGCGCTTTCTATCCTAATGCCATGGAGCGGAAATTTCAGATCATTGATGGACGTGCTGTGCGGACCGACATCGCCGTGACGGAATATGACCTGCTCGACTATTATAGCACGGCGCGCAGACGGCGGGATGCCAAGGAATGGACCGTTGTTGACGACCTTCCGGACATCATGCCGATCGACGCTCAGCTTCTCGACATTCTCGAAATATGCTTTGTTGACATATTGGACGACCTCTTGGCCGAAGGCGCGAGCCGTGAGCATGGTGACCATGCTCACGGGAAGTAGATGTTATCGGTCAGACCCGGGATCGGACGAGCAGGTGCGGATATCCTGATCCGCCCATTCTTGCAGATCCGGAATGCAATACCCCACGCGGCCTCCAAGCTTTCGATACTGCGGCCCGGTGCCGTAAAGTCGGTGCTTTTCCATCGTTCGCGGCGAGAGGCTAAGGAAACGCGCAGCCTCGGAAGTACGCAAATATCGGAATGGTGGGGTTTTCGAAGTCATCGTAAGCATCCTTCAGACAAGCGCCGGATTGGCGCGCCTGACCCAACTCACGTGCGATCGCGACGTATTCCGATGGCGGTTTTGCGCCCGATATCGGCCGTTTCTGCCTTGACTGGCGTCTGCCTGAAAGCGGTCGTTTGATCGCCACGCTTATCGCCACCACTTCGCGCCTTCTCCCGGTCTGTACGATGCGATTTGCGACACCTGAAAGGTGAAGTCGGAACCGGGCTAGCGCGTGGCTTTAGTGCGGGATCGCTCGCCATGGTTGGCACGCGCCCTCGCCATAACCCGCTGCACTGCATCGGTCAGCGGAAGGCGAGGAAGGCTGCCGCTGGTCCGCGACACCGTGCCCGAGTGAACGATGAACTGGTCGTCGGGCTTTAGATGGTCCGTGGCTTTCCAGAAGCCCGGCCGCGGATCGGCATCGGGGTTCGTCTTGCATTCAATGGCGATGCTCTGTCCGGAACGCGCAAAGGTTAAGAACAGGTCGATTTCGTTGCCATCGTCGGACCTGAAAAACTGCGGGGTGGCGCCAGGACCGGCCGCGCCGATCAACTCCTCGATCGCATATCCCTCCCAGCACTCGCCGATGCTCGAATGCTGGCGAAGCTGCTCCACGGTCTCGATCCCGAGTAAGGCGTGGAGAAGGCCGCTGTCGCGGATATAGATTTTCTGCATTTTGCCGATGCTCGAGCTGCTGCGAGCTGGGAAATTTTCGAGCGTTCGTGTGAGTCCGAGACGGTCGAGGACGTGCAGGACTGAGTTCACTTCCTGGCCCTTCATCCAGCTGATCTTGGTGCGGTTGAACTCACCGCCATTTTGGTTGGCGAGTGTTTGTAGCACGTCCTCGATCCGGGCTCCCGGGGCGATCCCGAACCGGCCATAATCGCGCCGGATCATATCCTCTATGAGTCCGCGGCGCCACGCGAGGCTGGTATGCGGCGGTCCGATATCATGGCTCTCGGGTAGGCCGCCCCTCAGCCAATGCTCGTCGAGATCGATCTGCGAGCGGTTCGTAGGCTCGGGTGCCGCCGCCATGTCGTCAATAGGCCCACTCGGCGCGATTTCCGGCATGCGCTCAGCGATATAATCGGGAAGCGAAACCGGCGGCATGGTGATAGTTGCGACGGCGCCGGTCAATTCCGAGGTTAGCTTGTGCAGCGCGTTCAGGTTCGTTGGCGCGATGACATATCGGGTATCGCACTCGGCGACATCGTCGGCACGATATCTCTCGATAATGTCGGTCGTGCCCGCCTCATCGACATGATCGACGACGATCAGCCCGCCCGTGCCGTCGCGGACATGCGATACGACGACTCCGCCGTTGGTCGTCGCCCAGCGCCGGAGTGCAAGTGTGCGGCCAACGCGCGGCAAACCGGCAAGCGCAACGATTCGCCGCGTCGCTACCGCATCGTCGAGGAGATCGGCTATCCCGGCGCGCGTCATGCCGCCGGGCGCGTCAGGTCGAGAATGACGACATGGGCACGGCCATCGGCGACGGCGCGGCTGGTTTGGCGCAGGGCATCTTCCAGCGCCTCCGGCGTCGTCGGTGCCGGCTCATCGCCGCGTCTCGGAATGGCTTTGCCTGGCACAGGCCCGAACCAAAGTATCAGGTAGATTCCGATCTCGGCGCGGCTGTCGTTGACATAGAGGCGGCCCAGCTGCCTGTCGGCAGCGGTCCAAATCTCGCGGTTCCACTGACCCTTGATTTCGATGGGAACCATCAGCTTGCCGAGCAGGCAGCTGATGTCGCATCTCTTGTCGTCTGCGAGATGTAATTCAGGAAGCGCCTGGATGCCGAAGGGCAGCGGCCGCATCATCTTCAAGAGGCTGTCGCGGCAGTCTTCCTCGCCGCGCGGTAGCCCGTTAGAGTAGAAATCGGCGTACCAGTCGATGTCCGAGCCGCGAAGCTCCTTCTGGACATCTCTCAACTCCTCGAGAAGTACGGCCGCCAGCTGGCTGGCGGAGTGCGGGGCTTCATCCGCGATCGCAGCCGCGACCTCGCCGAGGGCGGGCGGCCGGTAATCCTGTTCGACCTTCTTGCGCCGTTGGTTCCCCGCCACTTCGCGCAGCTTCGCCGTATAGCTGTCCTCCGGGGCGTCGCAAAGGCCGCGCAGGGCATCGATCGCTTCGTCCGACACAGTCTCACCGAGCTGGTTCATCATGCGGACGATGAAGTCGGTTGCGTCCCACTTGTTGCGATTGCCGCTAGACACCCCCGTCCGATGATAGGCAAGCGGCCACACGCCGCGGAACGTAGATATGACCCAAAGCAGCTGGGCGACCGTGAGCGAGCGTCGCTTGTCCTCGCGTCCGCCGAGCCGGTCGCGGATGTCCCAAAGGATCTCCGGGTCCGTTGCTGCGAGGGCTGACAGCCGTTCCCTGTCATTGTCGAAATCGGTGAGGAAGGCGACGGCGTTCCACCGCCGCGTGCGGGCTTCCCCGATCTGCCCGAGCCCGAGAACGGCAAGGGCCGCTGGCGCCAGCTCACCGCGCTCGCGCGGCGCGAGAATCTGACCATCCGCCAGCTCTTCCTGCGCTTCAACGCGGTTCGCGGTCACCGCGTCGTGCTCGGCACGCCGACTGACATCGCCGATCAGATTCAGGACTGGTTCGAGCGCGATGCCGCAGATGGGTTCAACCTGATCCCGCCGCTACTCCCGAGCTCGCTCGAGGATTTCGTCGATCTCGTGGTGCCCGAGCTCCAGCGCCGCGGCCTGTTCCGGACCGAATATGAAGGGGCGACGCTGCGCGAACATCTGAACCTGCCGCGCCCTGAAAACCCAAATGCCCGCGCGACAAGCGAGGTCGCGCCCGCCCTCGAACCCGCCAACTAAGGAGATATTCCATGAGCCAGAAACTCGACACGCTCTGGTATACGCGCTGCCCGGTCCCGACCGGGCTCGGCATCGCACTGCAGCAAGGATGGCTAGAGCAGGCTTTCACCGAGCAGGGGACGAGCCTCTCGTCGCTGCTCGAATCGAATGATTTTGCGAAGCGGGAATCGCATTTCTCGCACACGGTACAGAATTCGGTTCGCCATGGCGGCAATATTCCCGCGATCAGCGCAAAGGCGCGCGGCCGTGACACGCGTGTCATCGGCTTGTCCTGGGCCGATGAAACCCAGCTGATCCTCGCGAGCCCCGAATCGGGCATCGCCTCGGTTCGCGATCTGAAGGGCCGGCGCTTCGGTCTGCCCAACTGGAAAAATGTCGAGATCGACTTCACGCGTGCTCAGGCCCTTCGCGGTCTCGAAAACGCGCTGCGGCTCGAGGGGCTCGAAGTGTCCGATGTCGAGATCGTCGACCAGGATATCGACACGCATTACAGCGACGGGCAGGCGGAGAATGTCGGCGGCACGCTCGCCTGGAACGGCCGCAGCACGACACGGGCGCGCGCCAATAATCTTGAACTCATCGCGTTGCTGCGCGGCGAGGTCGATGCGATCTTCCTCAAAGGCGCGTCGGGTGCACAGATCGCGCACCAGTTCGGGCTGACGACAGTTATCGACACCGGCATCCATCCCGACCCGCTCGTGCGGGCGAACAACGGTACCCCGCGGACGCTCGCGGTCGACGGGCATCTTATCGACAATCATTTCGACGCCGCGGTTACGGTCGTCGAGCAGGTGCTTCGCGCCGAAGCCTGGGCGCAGGCGCATCCTTCGGAGGTTCGCCGTTATCTCGCGCGCGAGACCAACAGCAGCGAATATTGGGTCAGCATCGCCTACGGTGAAGACGCACAGAAGCGGCTGAAGACCGACCTTTCCGAACAGTCGATCGCCGGCATCCAGCATTTTACCGACTTCCTGCATCGCTGGAACTTCATTCCCGAAAGCTTCGACGTGCGTCAGTGGATCGACGTGCGGCCGCTCGATGCGGCGCGCGCCTTGCCCATCGCCGTCTGAGCGGACCGGCGCGCGCTTGCATGGCAGCGGGGGCCAAGCCTGCAAGCGCGTTCCTTCGGCGCAGCCCGTTGCTGCGCTGCCTCGCTATCTATGGCGAGATCCCCGGACGCTTTGCCTTGACCGCCGTCCTGCTGGCTGCGGTCAATATCGCGCTCGTCGCGCAGCAGGTGCTGCTTGGGCATGCGATACAGGAAGCGCAGCACGGGACGCTGGTCGCTGTTGGTCCCGGCGGGGCACTCGACTATGACCGCGCCTGGTTCTGGGGGGCGCTGCTCATCGGCCTCGCGCTCGCGCGAAGCGGCGTGCAATATGGCGCGGGACTGCTCTCGCTCGCGATCGGGCAGGAACTGCTCACCACCTTGTCGGCGCGCACGATGTCCTGCAATCGCTTGCCCATGGCTATGCGACGCAGGTCGGGCCGCTCGGCCGCCAGCTCAGCCAGGGGCAGCGCCAGCTCGTCTGTCTGGTCCGTGCCTATCTTGCGGACCCTTCGGTGCTGGTACTCGACGAGGCGACGTCGGCGATCGACGTGAGTACCGAGCGTCGCATACAGCAGGCATTTCGGGTGCTGAGCGAAGGGCGCACGACGCTCGTCATTGCGCACCGGCTGGAGACGATCCGTTCGGCGCACCGGATCGCGCACGCCGGTCGTCGAAAAGCTGTCGAAGCGCGAGGCGAGCCAGAGCGGACGGTAAGCGGCAAAGGCATCGATGCGCTTGGATGGTGTCGCCTCGAGCCGAATACCGGTGGCGACGAGATTGGCGCGGCCGACGGCGTTGTAGAGGCCGGCAGGCGCGAGGTCCGCTCGTCTCATCCCGAACAGCGTATCGAAACGGCCGAACTTTCCGCCGCGACCGTCGCCGCTTGCATAGTCCAGCTCGATCGCGATGCGAGGCGACCAGGGATGCCGGAGGGTGTAGCCTGTCTCGAGATGGGTAAACCAAGCGGAGACGTCGATCCTCGCCGCCGTTGGCGATAGCGAGGCACTGACCGATCCCGACTGGTAGATCGTTTCGCTCTCGAAGTCGGTTCGGCCAGCGGCAGGATCACGATAAACGCGCAGGCCGACCGTATTCAGCGAGCGGTCCCGCGTCGCAAGTCTTGGCGCATCGCGTTCGCCGAGATGATAGTAGGACAGTTCGATGGCGTCGCGCTTGCTCGCGAGTTTCTTGCTGAGGAGGCCGCCCCACAGAACAAGGTCGAAACTCTCACGGTCGAATTTGACTCGATTATCTACGATCTCGGGTCGCTTGTCGGGAAGCCGGACCTGCGGCGACGCGTAGATCAGTGTCGCGGTCAGATCGTCCGGCAGGCCGAGATCGGCGCGCAGGCCCGTATAGCCGTTGGTCGTGTTGCGATAATCGTCGGCGGCGACGAGGCGGCGCGATCCGAGATTGAGGGTGAAGCGGCCGGCCTGCAGGCCGAGCTTCGTACCCGGTCCGAAGGCGTTCGGCACGTCGTAGCCGACATAGGCCTGCACCAGTTCTAGCGTGTTGACCTCTCCGGTCGTGATCGGCGTCCCCGCGTCGCCTCCATAGACGCGGCTGTCGTAGAGCTCGGCGCCGAATCTCAGCCGTCCGGTGCGAAATTCGCCGGTGACGATCGTGCGCATATTGAAGAGATCGTCTGACTCGTTGAAGCCGGTGCGGGGCTGGTCTTCGATCGTCTCGTACCGCAGGCGTGTGTTTGCGCTCAGCGTCAGACCGTCTTCGGCATAGGCAGGGGTGGAGACGAGCAGCAGGACCGGGAAATAAAAGCGCTTCAAACAAACCTCCTCATCCCCGCGCGGGCGGGGATCAAAAGGCAACGCTTGAGCGCACGCCGCGCTTGTCCGGGAGGTTGCTTCGCCCCGGTGATCATTCGATATTCTCCGGAGATCATCTTGGCAAGCTCTGCGCGCAGGACGACGGCTTGCCGGGCGTCAACCGCCGATACAGCCAAGAAGCAAGAGGAGGGCAAGGACGCCCCAAGGTGCCAGCCCGGAGGAGGTCGCAGCGATCGCTTCGCGAATTCGATTTCGCGCCGGCAATGTGGAAAATTCCGCCACCTCAGCCCGCTGTGACATGCGGGGTCTCGCGGATCAGCCCGATTGCAGCGTCGACCTCTTTCGGCGTTCCGACGGTGATGCGCACCCAGTCGCCCAGTGGCGCGAAAGCGCGTCCGATGCGGATATCGCGCTTGGCAGCCTCAGCGCGGAGCGCGTCGGCCGCCGGGGTGCGGAAATAGACGAAGTTGGCGCGGCTATCGGTGCGTTCGAAGCCGAGGGCGTCGATGGCTTGTTCGAGCCGCCGACGACCTGCATGCGTCCAGTCGCGTACGCGCGCAATATAAGCCTGGTCGGTCAGCGCCGCGGATGCGGCCCCGAGATTGATGCGGCTGAGGCTATGCGGTGCGCCGATGCCGGCGTCTCGCAGGCCTTTTGCGAGCTCGGCCGGAGCCACAGCATAGCCGATCGACAGTCCGGCTAGGCCATAGGCTTTGGCGAGGGTACGGAACACCAGCACATTGGCGCCGGCCCTCAGCTGGCGGATCGCGCTGCGGGCGGCGAGATCGTCATATTCGAGATATGCCTCGTCGACGACGACGAGGGTTCGCTTCGCCGATTCGACGAGAAATCGATCGAAGCTTACCGCATCATTGACCGTTCCGGACGGGTTGTGCGGGTTGACCAGATTGACGGCAAGCGTGCGTTCGTCGATCGCGGCGAGCAGGGCAGGGAGGTCGTTCTCGAGCCGTGCATTGAGCGGCACCGGCTTTCCGACGCCGCCGAGCGGCGCCGCCGCATCGACGAGCGCAGTGTAGCCGGGCGCCGAATAGACGACATTGCCGCCGCCGGGGCGTTGGCGCGCGAGATAGAGGCCGAGCGGTTCGAGGACTTCGCCGATCACCACCTGTTCGGGTGCGACACCCTCGATCCGGGCGATTTGCCCGGCGAGCGCATCAACTTCGGTCTGATCGACGTAGCGCGCGATATTGCCGAGCGTGGCCTCGATCGCCTTCGCGACCTTTGGTGAGGGTCCGAAGGCGCTTTCGTTGAGATTGAGCCGGATGGGTGCTGCCGCCGTAGCCTTGGCGCTGCAGGTCCCTGGCACGGCCACGGCCGCCGCGACCATGCCGGATGCCGCCAGCCAGTCGCGGCGCGTGAAGCCGCCTTGTCCTTCGCCGATCATCGCTCCCACCATCAGAAATTGAACCCAAGGCGGGCATAATAGAAGGCGCCGCTGAAGCCGAAAGGCGAGAATTCGCTGTAGGGGAAGACTCCGAACGTATCGGCGCCGGTCAGCGCAGGGGTCGAGGCGATGTTCTTCGTCGGATAGATGTTGAAGATATTGTTCGCGCCGAAGGTTGCGGTGACGTTTGGCGTCACCTCGCCGGTGAAGCTGAAATCGGTGATCCATTTGGGCTTGAGCTGCTGAATGACATCGACATTGCCGGCGGCGCCGGACGCGGTCGGGATCGTGCGGTAGGGCGTCGACTGCGCTGCGATCAGCGCGATATTTGCCGGCGTCTGATTGGTGAGCGCGACCTGCTCGACGCGGCCGTAGCGCGTGCCGCGCACATCGAAGGTGATCGGCCCGATCTTCCAGTTCGCTCCGATCGCCACCTTGTCGCGCGGCTGGCCATGTTCGAGCCGGGTCTGTTCGTTGATGTCGAAGATCGGCGTCGTGATGCCGAGCGCAGTGATCTGGCCCGGTGTCGCCGAGAGGCGCCGGATCTTCACATCGTTATAGTTGTAGGCTGCGGTCAACTTCAGTTCGCCCGCGTTGCCGAGATCGACGGCATAGGCTGCGGTGACGTCGACGCCCTGCGTGCGCGTATCGACGGCGTTGGTGAAATAACGCACCGAGGTCACGCCCGGGATACCGAGCGCGGCGAGATAATCGCGCAGCGTCCGGCGGCCCGCAGCATCGACGAAGTTCGACGACAAGACGATCTGGTCGTCGATGTCGATATGATAGTAGTCGATCGACGCTGAGAGCTTGCCGCTCGCGAAGGTCAGGCCGCCGCCATAGGATACGGCCTTCTCAGGCTTGAGATCCTGCGCCCCCAGTGCCTGCGCCAGCGACGATCCGACGGGCGCGGTGCGCACGAGCACGAATTCCGGAAAACCGGTGTTATTGTTGACGATGGTCCGTGAACTCGTCGAGCTGAAATATTGCTGCGCCAGCGACGGGGCGTGGAAGCCGGTGCTCACCGAACCGCGCAGTGCAAAACCCGCGGGGAGGGCAATGCGAGTCGACGCCTGGCCGTTCCATGTGTCGCCGAAATCGCTGTAATCCTCATAGCGCCCCGCGAGGTTGATGTTCCAACCATCGATCGGCTCGGCGTCGAGTTCGGCGAAAGCGCCGATCGTGTCGCGGTTCGTGTCGATCGCGTCGGCGGGCTGGATGCCCGCGAAGCCTTGCGAACCGATCGTCGGCACGCCGCCCGCGCTCGGGCCGTCGAGGATACGCGCCGGGCCGAAAGCGTAGCTGTCGGGCTCGCCTGGGGTGATCTTGTAATAGTCCTTGCGATACTCGGTGCCGATCGCAAAGCCGATCGGATTGGCAAGGCCGACCTCGAAGTCATGCGACAAGGTCAGGTTGGTTGTCCACTGGGCGTTTGCAAACTTGCCGGCGTAGAAACTCGTCGGTGAACTCGCGCCGAGCGTCGCATTGAGCGTGTTGTTCGGACGGTAGGCGATGCTGTTCCCGCCATAGACGCTCGACAGGTCCCAGGCCCAGCTGCCGAGATCGCCGCGCAAGCCCAGCGCGCCCGAATAATCGATACTCTTGGTGTCGATGAAGGGGAGGAAACCGTCGGGATAAATGGCGCGGACATTTTCGTCCTGTCCGGCGCGGCGGAACGAGGCATTGGAATGCGCCTTGCTGACCCGGTAGCCGCCGAAACCATAAAGCTCGATGCTGTCGCCCAGCGGCTTCTCGAGATTGACGATGACACTGGCATCCTTGAGGTCGCCCTGGTCGGCGAAACGCCAGACGTTGCGATCGACGGTCGCTTCGCGCGGATCGAGCCGCGTGCCGGCCACGCCGCCGGGCGGATTCAGGCCAAGGCCGGCGCCATATCTCGCCGACAGCGGTTGCAGCGTGCCGGTCGGCGAGATGCCGAAATAGAATTGACGCGTGTCGGGAAGCGCGCGGTTCGCAGCCTTGTGGTCACGGTAATAGCCGGTCGCGTTGATGAAGCCGTCGTCGCCCAGCTTGATCCCGCCGCCTAGCGAAACCTCGTATGTGTCGCCGCCGCCGTCATACGTCGTGCCAGCGCTCGCCGATCCGTGAAACGCCGTGTCCTGGCGAAGCAGGATGTTGATCACGCCCGCGATCGCATCCGAGCCATATTGTGCCGAGGCACCATCGCGGAGGATTTCGACACGGCCGATCGCGGCGGCGGGAATCTGGTTGAGGTCGGTCGGGGTCGAGCCCTTGCCGATCGTGCCGCCGGTATTGACCCAGGCGGCAGTATGCAGGCGCCGGCCGTTGACGAGGACGAGTGTCGCATCGGGCGAGAGACCGCGCAGCGTCGCATTGTGAATATGCGTGTTGCCGTCGGGGGTCGTCGGTGTCGCGAAGGCGAAGCTCGGCGCGAGCTGGCGGAGGATCTCGGTGGTTTCCTGATAGCCCGAGGCGCGAATTTCGTCGCCCCTGAGCACGTCGATCGGCACCGGCGAGGTGGTCGCGGTACGCTCCGATACGCGCGTGCCCGTCACTACAATATCCGAAGCGTCGCTATTTGCATCGGCCGTTTGGGCGTGCGCCGGAAAGGGAAGGAGCGCGATCGAGAGCAGAAGTGCTGTTTTGGGGGAGAGCTGGAAGGTCATGGCGGTTTCTCCTGTTGCCTGACGCCCACGTTACTCAACCAAATTAATAGACAAACATAGTTTTTCTATGGGCAGGGATAATGGCGGAGGCGAACGTTGCGTCGCCAGCGCGCCTTCTGGGGCAGCTTAACGCTTTGAAGGGTCGTGAAAGACCACCTCGATATTGCGGCCGTCAGGATCGCGCACGAACGCAGCGAAATAGCCGGGATGATAATGCGGCCTGTAGCCCGGTGCGCCATTGTCGGAGCCGCCGGCAGCCAGCGCGTCGGCATGGAATTTGTCGACAGCCTCGCTGGCCCCTTCCAGCGCAACGTGCAGTTTGCCGTGCGTTGGATCATGTTCGGCAATCCAGAAGCGCGGCCGCGCATTGCCATAGCCCGCCACTCTGACCGAGCCGTCGCTGTCGTCGCACTGATAGCCGAATAATTTCGACAATTAGGTTCGACAAAATCGATAATATTCGGACTCATACTGCGCAGGATTGCTCCGCCATTCCATTAGATAGCTTGCCCGGGATCGGTCGATTGACGTGATCGCGGAAAGGCGATCGCCGATGTCCGCTTCTCGATTTTCGGCCCCAAAAGCCGCCCGTCCGCTAGCGGCCAATCGCGAAACTGTGGGCGGTGAGCGATACCGCCTACAGCTTCGCAAAGGCTCATTCAGCAATCGGTATCACGCGCGTCCAGAAATCGTCGAACGCATGTGCGTCGAAGAAAGCGTGGGCCCGCACGATCCGCCCGTCCTTCAGCGTCAGGATCCATGCATAGCTGTTGACATAGGGCTTGCCGTCGCGCGCCGTGCCCTTGGCGTCGAAATGCGCGATCACCGTGTCGCCGTCGGCATAGATCTTGTGCACGCTGGGGATCAGCCGTGCGCTCATCCGTGCATTGAACGGACGGATGACCTCGCTCATGAATGCTTCCTTTGAGGGATAGGTCCTGCTCGCGAGCGAGTTGCCCGAGATCGTCCATACCGCATCGTCGGCGAGCAGATCGTAAGGCCCGCCGGTCCCGGCCGCCCAGGCATCCATCGCCTTGGCGATCGTAGCGCGGTTGGTTTCGGCTTCGTTCGCCGAAGCCTTGGTCGTCAGGGCCAGTGCGGCAATCGCGAAGCCGATGGTCTTGATCAAGTGTTTCATCGTCTCTCTCCTCAGTTCAAAGCCGCGACAGCGGCGCTGGCCACTTCAAAATCCTGGTCGACCATGCCGCCCGACACACCGACCGCGCCGATCAGCCGGCCTTCCGCGTCCTTCACCGGCACGCCGCAAGCGATTGCAGCGAGCGGGATGACATGGACCTTCATGCGGCACGCCCTGTACCAGGAACTGCTGCTCTATTCGTTGCCCCAAGGAATTGCCTCCGGGCAGTTGGCTACGGCGACCGAGGACAAGGGTCGACATTCCGTATCGCGGGACGACTGCGCCCGTGCAGACGCCGCAGTGCTCGCATCGAGCGACCGAACCAATCGAATTTATGAAGTGACCGGTCCGGCCGCTGTGCCGACGTCCGAGGTTTTGGCCCTGGTCGCGGAGATTACGGGAAAGCAGATCGACCATATCTCCATCAGCAAGGATGATCTCAAATCGGCGCTGACGGCCACAGGTTTGCCGCCTTCGCTAGCCGCTATGATGGCACGGTTCGATGAAGCGACGGCTCTTGGTTTCCATGGCACTGTCACCGATGTTGTGCGCGAACTTACCGGTCGGGAACCGCGGTCAGTGCGGGAGTTTCTCCGGGAAAGCCGGGCGGCGCTTCTGGGCTGACGACGAATACCGAATCGGTGGTCCGCTTTCCCCGATTTGGGCCTGAAAGCGGACTGGCTTCAAACGGCGAGCAAAGTGATTTACCGCCTTGCTGTCCAATACTCTCCCGGGCGTTCCGGCTCCGGAACGGCGGACGCTAAAATTCTATGGAACAGCTTGGACAATGTTTGCCCCTCAGGATCGGCGCTCGTCAAAAACCTTCGGATTTGCCAGCCAGTGGTTTCGACCCGCAAGTCGAAGCTGGTGCCGTCGACGCTGATTCCTCGCCCGCGCGCAGTGTCTTGCCCGGAAAGCACATCTGCCGTTGGGGCAAGAACGGGAGCGATTTGAGTCGCGACAGCTTCATATTCATCCGCGCGGATCGGTATCTCCCACCGTGCCTCGACGAGATACAAATTGCAGTCGCTGCGGCGAAGCAAACGGACGACGGTTAATGTCGCCGGCTGCGCGTGGCGATCCTGGTACAGCCGGATCACCCATGCTCGGCCTGGATATTCGAGCGACGGTGTCGCGCCGAAGGTTACGACGTTGTCGAAGCCTTTGCTGGGCGCCAAGCCGGCAGCCTCAATCGCTGGTCCCAAGGGCTGTGGTTCACAATTGTCCGCAGCGGCTTGCGATGGAATAGCTATTGCAACCGAAAGCCATAGAGCAATGAAAACGGGCCGCATACTACACCTATCTCATTGAACACCCTGTATTCACAAGCATAAATCGGTATTGGCTGCTGCGCCGACGTGGCTATCGATTGCACGTCCGCTTTGGCAAATCCTTCGCTAAAAGCCGACCGTCTCCAAGCGGCCACGAGCGACGCAGAGGTTACTCGTAAGGTTCATTGCGACGATAACTCGATACGCTCATGATTTGCCGATGAGGTGAACAGCAGCCGCTCGCCCGAGTGTGCGAAGCCTCCCGGGCGGGCTTCCCCTGATCGTTTGCGACCCGGTCGCAACGGGCATCCTCGCTCTTTTTGATCTTCGCAGGGGGCACGATATGCCTGCGCAGACAGCAGCGCGCCGTTCGTCGCGGCGCTGCGCCATTCACCGATTGCAGCCTCTGACAATCGTCGGGTTTTCCTAAGCTCCGCGCATGTCCGCAGCATCGCGGGCCATAGCCATGCGCGCCGAAGAGGCGAAATCGCTCCGACGCCATGGACTTTCAACAGGGAGTACATGAGATGAAGAAGACTGTTAGCGCGCGCCTGCTGGGCACCGGCGCCGCGTCCCTTGCCATGGGGGTGGCTTTGCTTTCGGGACCGGCGGCGGCGCAGGAAATTGTGAACGACGGCGCGGTGGGGGGCGACACCATCGTCGTCACAGGGTCACGTATCGCGCGCCATGACGTGGACGCTCCGGTCCCCGTATCGGTCGTGAGCAACACGGACCTGCAATATGACGCCGCGCAGAATATCCAGGACACGCTCAACGAAATGCCGCAGGTCGCGATCGGCCTGACGCGCGCCAATTCCAACTTTCTGATTTCGGGAACCGGCGTTGCGACGATCGACCTGCGCGGGTTGGGGGATTCGCGCACGTTGGTGCTCGTCAACGGGCGTCGCTTTGTCGGCGGCCTTCCGGGCGATTCTGCAGTCGACGTCAACAATATACCGACCGATTTCATCGAGCGCGTCGAGATCGTCACGGGGGGCTCGTCGGCCGTTTATGGTTCGGACGCCGTCGCCGGCGTCGTGAATTTCATCCTCAAGGATCAGTTCGAAGGGGTTTCGGTTCGCGGTCAGGCTGGCCTGACCGGCAAGGGCGACAACGCGCGCTACATGACGAGCGTCACCGCCGGCACGAGCTTTGGCGCGGACGATCGCGGCAACATATTGACCAATTTCACCTATGATCGCGATGCGGGGCTGTTTTCGCACAAACGCGCCCGCTCGGCGCAGGATTGCGCGGGCCTGATCTGCGGCCCCGCTTCCTATAGCAGCTATGCGTCGCAGGGCCGGTTTCAGCTCGTCGACGCCGATGGTCTCGCTAACAACGCCTATCAGAGCGGCAGCTTGTTCACCTTTGACCGTGGCAATAATGTCGTGACGGGTTTTCCGGCCGATGCGGGCTATAACCGCAACGACGATCGCTATATCTCGGTGCCGGTCGAACGTTATCTCGCCTCGGCGATCGCCAATTTCGATATTTCCGACAGTGCGAAGCTCTTTGGCGAGCTGACCTATGGCCGCGTGCGCTCGAACAGCCGGCTCGAGCCTTTTGCGCTCGACTGGACCGACGTCTATACCGGCGTCGACGATCTCGGTATGTCGATCGACAATCCGTTCATTCCTGCCGAGGTTGCCGCGGCGATCGCGGCGCGGAACAGCGATGCGGACCCCGACAATGACGTCGCCGCGATCCAGTTCCGTCGCCGCCAGAACGACGTGTTCGACCGCAGCAATGTCGTGCGTCGCGACACATGGCGTGCGGTTGCTGGCATCCGCGGCGATCTTGGTTCGAAGTTCAAATATGAAGCTAGTTATGTCTATGGCTACATGAACGACTACAACGCCAGCGAGGATATCGACAATCGGCGTTATCGCAACGCGCTGAACGCGATCCGCGTTGGTCCGGGCAATGTACTGGGCGTTGACATCGTTTGCGCCGACGCCGCCGCCCGCGCGGAGGGTTGTATTCCAATCAACCTTTTCGGCTATGATACGGCAGATCCGCGCGCGGCGGCATATGTCCAGGCGGTCATTCCCAAATCGCAGGAGATTACGAATCAGCAGCATGTGGCGACCGCAACGATCAACGGCACGCCGTTCGATCTTGGGGCGGGCGACGTCGGTTTTGCCCTGGGCTTCGAATATCGCAAGGAAAAGTCGGTCAGCGATTGGGATACGCTGACCAACACCGGCGGCAATTCGGGTAACCAGACCCCGGACCTTGTCGGCAGCTACACGGTCAAGGAAGTCTTCGGCGAAGTGAATGTCCCGCTGATCCGCGACAGCTTCGTCGACTATTTCGGCCTTATCGCGGCGGCGCGACTGTCGGACTATTCCACCGTGGGCAGCGTGCTGAGCTGGAACGCCGGCGCCGAACTCCAGCCGTTCGAGGGCCTGCGCCTGCGCGGCGTTTATGCCGAAGCGAACCGGGCACCGAACACATCCGAATTGTTCAGCCAGCCGTCGGAAACCTTTGCCTCGGTCACCGACCCCTGCAACGGCGTGACCGCATCGACATCGAACCAATATGCGGCCGCCTGCCGCGCGGTTCCGGCCATCCAGGCCGCGATCGCGGCGAACGGCGTGTTCGAATATACGCTGGCTGACCTGCAAGGCATCAACGGCTTTCAGGGCGGGAACCTGAATCTGCAGGAAGAAAAGGCGCGGACCTTCACGATCGGCGCGGTCATCACGCCGCTCCAGATGCGGAACCTGTCGTTGACCATCGACTATTACAACATCAGCATCGACCGCGCGATCAACACGATCGACCGCACCTATGCCATCCAGCAGTGCTTGCTGACGGACCTGCCGCTTTATTGCGACAATGTCGTCCGCAATGCGAACACGGGCCGGGTGACGCGGGTCGACGGTCAATTGATCAACGTCGCCGGATACAAGAACAGCGGTATCGACGTCGGCCTGCGCTACTGGACCGGACTGGGCATCGCCCCCGACGATCGTCTGTCGATAACGGCCAATTATACCTATCTGATCGAAAACTCGACCCAGGCCGACCCGGTCGCGCCGGTCGAGGATGCTGCCGGCACCTTCGGCCAGGCTTTCTCGCGCCATCGCTTCACCGGGCGGGCGGCCTATTCGGTCGATGATTTCACCTTCAGCTGGCAGACCAAGTTCATGAGCGGCGGCGATTATGTGCTGAACTTCACCAGCACCAATCCCGACATTCTCGCGCTGAACAAGATCGACGATTACTGGTTGCACGATCTGCAGGTCCGCTACGACATCGACCAGAAGTACAGCTTCTATTTCGGGATCGACAATGTGTTCGACACACAGCCGCCGTATCTGCCGGGTACTCCCTTCGGCACGCCGACGGGTCTCGAAACGGGCGATGCGTTCGACCTGTTCGGGCGCGCCTTCACGGTCGGCGTCAACTTCCGCTTCTGACGGGTCGCTCAGAGGCGGGAAAGGGGGTGGGTTCGCAGGTGCCCGCCCCCTTTCTTTTGGATTCCGAGGCATATATGACAACCACCGGATTTCTCTCGAGAATGCGCAGCCAATATCGTTCGGCTTGGTACCTCCTGGGCGTTTACACCTTCGCGCTTGCGGCCCTGACAGCCGGCGCGAGGGCGGATGCCCGGCCCGCGCCGAATGCTGGCGGTACGCATGGGGATAGCGAGGTCGCTGGCGCCGGCGAGTCCGCGCCTGCAAGCGCATCAAGCGAGTTCCCGCGCTACCTGCCGGTCGCCGGGGGCGAAGTGATCCTTCCGACGTCCGGTGCGCAGCGCGCGCATGACCTGTATCGCTTCGCTGCGGCGAGGCGAAGCGGGAACATCCTGTATCTATCCGGTGTGATCATCGGTCGCGGACCCGGCGTCGGGCGGGATGTCGAACAGTTCAAGAGCCAGGTGCGGCGCGCTTTTGTTCATCTGGAGACGACGTTGGCGGCAGGATGCGCCACATTCGGCGATGTCGTAAAGGTCACCAGCTTCCATGTGTGGGACAGTCCGGATTTTTCCGGGGGGCGCGATGCCCAATTCGCTGCATTCAGCGAGGTGCTCGGAGAATTTATTGCCCCGCCGTACCCCGCATGGACGGCGGTCGGAACGACAGGACTGCTTGCCGAGGGCGGCATCGTTGAAGTCGAACTCGTCGCCCATCTGGCTCCTGGAGACCGCGCATGTTCCCCGGCGTGACGTTATTGCGGGGCGCCCTCCTCGCAGGGGTGCTTTTGTTTGCGCATCCGAGTCAGGCGCATTCCATCCGCTTCTCGGAAAATCGCCCGACGGACTATGCCTTCCTTGATCTTTCCGCGGTGCCCGCAGAATTTGGCATGGGCGAATTCAGTCTCGAGTTCTGGATAAGGCCCGATCCGACATTCCCCGTCGGTTCGACGCTGCGAGGGACCTATGGCCAGCTGCGCAACTGGTCCGATGCCGACCCCGAACCCTATTCGAGCTCTGGATGGTGGCATGCCGGCAACTGGCTGCTGGACGGTCACACGCGGCCGCGAGGGTTTGGAGCCAGCGATACGCGCGAAGGGACATTTTCGCTTCAATTCTATGGCGGCGGGCGCCTGCGGTGGATGTTCGCGGATTCGGGCGACAACATGCCGCCGGGAATGGTGTATGCTGTGCAGGCTTGGCCCGCGGACGCGACACCCAGCCTACTCGACGGTCAATGGCATCATGTTGTTGCGATCAGGCGCTGGCGCGAGCCCGCGGGCGCCACCTTGGAACTGTGGATCGATGGCCGCCGGATCGCACAAACCGACATAGCTTTGCGCACCGACATGCGACGTTTCTGGCATGCGTTGCCGCATCCCCGGAATCCGCCCGGACTGGGCGGATGGAGCTTCGGCGCGGAAGTAATGACCGCATGGGGCCAGTTTTTCACGCAGTATGAAGATTATAAGGGCCTTCTCGACGATATTCGATTCTGGGGACGCGCGCTCGAACCTGTCGAGATCGAGCAACTGGCGAGCGGACGAACGGCAAAGCGTCTGCATCGCTTGTTGGCCCAGTTCACCTTCGATGAGGGGCGGGGAGATCACGCGATCGACACATTGGGTTCGGGTCTGCGCATGGCGATCCGGAACCGCCGTCCCGATACATGGTCGAAAGAAAGCCGACCCGAATGGCGGGCCGGCGAGGGGGGCGGCGTGACGACCAGCAGCGCTAGCCGGGAGCGGGTGGCTGATAATCCTTGAGTTCCGGAGTTACCGGTCGCTGCGGCGACGGCTGCTGGTTCGCGCGCCCCGGCATGACCGGCCCTTCATCGCCCTCCGGCGTGCCGCGCAGGCGGTGATCGGGGTTGGTGCCCCGGCGGCCGCCATAATCCTGCAACGGCGGACTGTTCGGCCGCTCGGCGGGAGGCTGCGTATCGGCGCGCCCCGGCATGACCGGCCCGTCGCCGCCCTCTGGCGTGCCACGCAGGCGATGATCGGGATTGGTTCCGCGGCGGCCGTCATAGTCGGAAAGTGGAGGGGTATTTTGCCGCTCGGCGGGTTCCGCGCGACGCGGAAGCTCTGAACGGTCGCGCTGGCGCGGATTTGTCGCGCGCCGATCGATCGATTCAAGTGCTTGCTGGCGCGCCCGATATTCGTTCGGGGCATTCTCGCGCAAAAATGCCTGATAGCGTTCTTCGGCAAGACGAACCCGCGCCTCTTCGCGTTCGACAATCCGGACGAGATCCTGATTCCCCGGATCGTCGTCGCGCCGGCGCATTGCATCGTCATATTGGCGGCGGGCCTCAAGCAGGTCGCGCTCGAGCGCGTCGCGTTCCTGCATGGGATTACGGTCCCTGCGAGGCGCTTCGTCCTGACGCTCCTCTTCGGGGAGCTTGCGCTTCACGGTTTTGCGGGCTGGCGGCGGCTGGCGCCTGCGGTCCGCGACATTGATGTCGAGTGTATCGTGATCGGGAACGAGCACGGGGCCGCCCATCCACCGGCGCGACCCCGCGTCGGCACGCAGGTCGCGGTTCATTTCGATCAGCACCCCCTCCCAATGCGCGAGCGCTGCGGGGTCGTCATTCTGCATCGCGCGCACGAAGTCGGGGTCGGCGCCCAGCTGTTGTGGCGCGAGCCCCTGCCAGCGCGCGATGACCTCAGGCGTGACCACCGAGCTTCCGGTCGCGCCCGCTTCGCGCGCGCGCCGGACCTCGCGCGGATCGATTTCCCCGCGCAGGCCCCGCTCCAGATTCTCGCGCGATTCCCGTCGGCTGTTCTCAACCTCGCGCCGCGATTCCGTCGCCGACTGGTTCGGTGTGGGTGGCGCCGATTGCGCGGCGGCGGGCAGGGGCAAGGCGATGCTCGCAAGCAGCAGCGCGCGGAGAGGCAGGAGCATGAAACATCCATCGTCTGATCGGGCGACCACGAAAAGACCGAGGGGCGACGAACGGCAACGGACCTTGCGACGAACGCGTCATCCAAACGACGAATGCATATTGCCCCGCCCTTCGGGCAGATCGCATTGCCGATCCGGCACTTTCCCTCTCAGTCTCTGGCGAAGGGGTTTCAGATAGGTGCGTCCTACCTGGACCGCGGCCCCGGACCGGAGCAGCAACTGGATATCGCCATATCCGCGGTCTCGGACCGAACTGATATGATCGAGCCGAACGATCGCAGAGCGCCGAACGCGAACATAACGGTCGTGACCCAATCGATCGTGCAGGGCGCCGAGGGTCGTGCGCAGCAGATAGGCTCGCTGCGCATTGTGGATATGGACATAGTCGCGCTCCGATTCCACGCGTTCGATGTCGCCGACGCGAAGCGGCACGAAATCGCTTCCCCGCAGCGCCCAGATTTCTTCGCGGTCGCGCGCGTCGCACCCTGTGTCCGGATCCTCGAGCAATTCCCCCAGCCGCCGCTCCAGTTCGCGTGCCTGTCCCGACATGCGCTGATGATGGACAAGCGTCTTGGCGCGGGCGATGGCCTGTTCGAGACGCGCATGCGTTACCGGTTTCAGGACATAATCGATCGCCTGTGCCCGAAAGGCATCAATGGCATGCCGGTCGAAGGCGGTCACGAAAATCACGAACGGGCGCAATCCGTCCATTCGGGTCAGCTTCGCCGCCAGATCGATCCCGTTGGTCCCCGGCATTTCGATGTCGAGCAAGACGATGTCGGGTCGTCGCTCTTCGACGAGCGCAACGGCTGCATCGGGATCGGTGCTCGACGCGACCAGCCGAGTGTCCGCGATATCGTGGACGAGAAATTCGAGGCGCGCGAGGGCGAGCGGCTCGTCGTCGACAGCAAGGATATCGAGCGGCATCGTGAAGGGCGCGGTCATGGCGCGGCCCCCGCTGCGCCAGGAAACCGCCTGTAGGGGATCGTCAATCGTGCGCAAAAACCGTCCTGGAACGACTCGGTTTCCAGCTTTGCGCGATCGGCACCGAACAGGGCGACGCGGTCACGCACATTGCCCAGGCCAATCCCCATGCCGTCCGTGAAGACTCGATCGGAAACGGGCGCTGTGGAAACACGCCTGTTGGTGACAGCAATGATCACAAGATCATGTGTAAGCCGCACATCGATCGTAAGCCGAATCGCTGCGCCCTTGGCGGCGAGGCCGTGTTTCACCGCATTTTCGGCCAGCGGCTGGAGGATGAATGCGGGGATGGCGGCGTCCCACGCGTCGGGAGTGACCGTGAAGGCGGCCGACAGGCGGTTGCCGTATCGCAATTGCTCGATCGCGAGATAGGATTCGGCCGTCGCAATCTCGCTCGACAGGCTGACGTCGCTCTCAGGATCCCCGACGATCGACGCGCGCAGGAAATCGCTGAGGCGGCAGATCATCGCGTCGGCGACCCGGTTTCCTCCGGTCGCCACAAGGGCGGCTATCGAATTGAGCGCGTTGAACAGGAAGTGCGGGTTGAGCTGGAGGCGCAGCGCCTTGGCTTCCGCGCGTCGATGCGCCGAAACCGCCTCGGTCTGACGCTCGATGGCGATCTCGACCGATTGCCGCGCGTGGAGGAGCGAAAGGGCGAGAAGGCAGCAAAGAAAATGCAGGGCATAGACATAGATGCCGAAACCGAATTGGCGATTCTCGGTCGGCACATAATCCGCCCATTCGGGAAAAAGCAGGGCGGCCCCGATGCGGACCGAGGAATAATCGACAATGCCCTGCACCATCGCGGCAAGAATGGCGGCGGGAACGAGGATCGCTGCGGTCGGACCGATGCCGAGGCGAACGACGTGACGGCGCAGGCGCTCCAGACTTATGGTCAGTGCAGGCGCCGTTGCCATCATTGGCAGGCTGATGACTATGTTGCTGACCAGCGTCGAGCGCCCGCCCATCCACATGATCAGGTCGATCGCGAGATAGCTGGAGACCCAGATCGACACGGCCAACGGGAATGCAGACGCCCCCGTACGGCTCGATATCCGCGACATTGAGAATGACTGGATCATGAAATTCCGTCCCCGCTCGCATTTGCGATGCGGCCGATTTCGCGCGCCCAGAGGTCAAAGGCCATGATGGATCCCTGATGGATCGCCGATGTTATTCTGAAAATTGGTCCTTCAATCATGGATTTGGTGCTCGGAGCGCTCGCGTTGATCGCGCGAGAGCGCCATTTGTCGCAGCGACTATCCCCCCGCTGACCGACGGCGGCCATTCCCTCGGATGCCATGTGCAGTCCCCGGTTGCGTGGCGATGTCGGGGTGCGCGGTTCCGCGTGTGCCCCGACATCACTTAATGTCAGCATAAAGGTCCACCCCCGTGAAATCGTCCCATTCCCGCGTCGCTCGTACCACCGCCTCCAAAACGTCCACCCGCACGCTGCTTCTGGCCAGCGCTGCCGGATTTTCCATCGGCTTGGTGCCGACGGTCCATGCGCAGTCGTCGGACCTGTTCGTTTATCTTCCCGAAGGACAGACACAGCAGGGCGACGTCGAAGTGCCACAGGGCGACAGCCGCATCGTGCTGGACATGAACGGCGGGCGGCTCGACCACGCAACGGGCAACGTGAACCTCGGCGCGACGGCGAACAGTCCGGCGCTGCTCACTGGCGAGCTCGGCATGCAATCGGGCGTCGACGATCTGTGGCTGCGCGCGCAGGGCACCACGACCGCCAGCGTGTTCGAGGGCACCGCACGGCTTGCCGACGGCCGAACCTTTGGATCGGTCGGCTACGAGGCGTCGGGCAATGATTCGGTGCTGACCCTCACCGCGCCATCGGCCGGCGGAAACAACGAAATGGAGCAGACGCTCCGCCTCGGCGGTGACGGCCGCATCATCGTCGAAGCCGTTGTCAACACGACCGGCACGCCCGACCGGAGCGCGATCGTCGTGTATGATGCCTCGACGTCGCGCGGACTTGGCGAGGGCGGTGATGGCAAGATAGATCTTGTCATCCGGGCAAATATATCGGGCCAGGCCAATAATAGCGAAGCACTCGTCGATGCACGGGCCGCCGACAGTGTCACGGTCGAGAGCAACACGACGATCAGCACGACGAGCGGCTATGCGCTGAACGCAGGTGATGCTGAAACCGTTGTGGAAGCATCGGCGTTCGTCCAGATTCGCGAGACGTCGCTGGCGACGGAAGAGGGATCGGCCGCAATCCGCACGACGAGTTCGGTCGACAATCTGGGAACCATATCGGGCATCAATACACGCGTGGCGGGCGGCACCAATGCGCAGGCAATCGACGCGACCAACGCGACTATTACCAACCGCCGTAACGGCGGACAGGTCGGCAAGATTCAGGCGTCGGGCGATGCGATCCTGACGCGGGGCAACACGCTGATCGTCAACGACGGCGAAATCTCCAGCCTGTTCGGCGCCGCTGTGCAGGCCCAAGGTATCAACTCAAACACCGTGCTGCGCAATGGAGCGCAAGGTCTGATCCGCGTCGGCGCCGCGTTTGAAAGCACTGGGACCAGCACGACTGCCTATCAGGGCGTTAATGGAACCGACGTCATCGTCAACGAAGGGCAAATCGCCGGAAACGTCGACCTTAGTGGCGGGAACGATATCTTTCTCGTCAAGGGGAACGGCTCCATCACGGGAACCATCAGCGGCGGGGCGGGCGACCATGATGCCTATGGACGCTCTTATTCGGAGACCGCCACGGTCGCGCTGGCGGACAATATACTCAACGTCGACGGGCGCAGCGGTTTCGAAATGCATGGCATCGAGGCGTCGGGCGCCGATACGACGGTAACCGTCACTGCCGAAGGCACGCTGTCGAACGGCATCCAGATGATCGGCGACGGGACGGTCATCAACGAGGCCGATATCTCGGCGGGAACGGGCTACGGCGCCTATGTACGCGGGATCGCCAATGTTCCGGGCGGCGGTATATTCATCAATCGCGGAAACATCAGTTCGAGCAACTATGCACTGATGGGCGAGGATGTCAGCGGTCGCATCGTCAACGAAGGGGCGCTCAGCGGTAGCCTCGGCGTGCGGCTCGATATCGGCGAGGATGCCGAAGGCGATCTCGATTTCGTCAATTCGGGGACGATCTCGGCACTGTCGCAGAACAGCTCCGGTCTCACCGCCAATATAGAGAACGTCGGCCACCTCGCGCGTTTCGTCAACAGCGCCACCGGTAGCATCTTCAACAATACGGCGGGGTCGAACGCCGATTCGCTTTTCGGTCTCAACATCCGGTCGCGTGCCGGACGTGTTGAACTCGACAATGACGGGGAGATTTGGGCAGCGAGCCGCACCGACGGCGGCGCACGGATCGAGGCGCGGTCGATCGACGTCGACAACAGCGGGACGATCGAAGGACGCGGCGCGGGCGGCAGCGGGCTGACGATCATTGCAACGGGAACCTCGGAAAGCGGCGATCCCGAAACCGTTGCATCGGTGCGCAACAGCGGTACGATTCGCGGCAACGGCGGCGGCACGGACATCGACGGCGGCACGGGCCTCGCCTATGGCTTTGGCGCGCAAATCCATGGCGATAATGCGATCGTCGAACTGGAGAATGACGGGACGATCGAATCGACCGGCGCGGATTCGGTGGCGGTCCTTGTCCACGCCAATAATCCCGATGGCGCATCGCGTGCGTTTTTCCGCATGGTCAACCGCGGGACGATCCGCGGGAGCGGCACCGACACCGTGCTTGCGGAAAATGATCTCGTCCGCCGCACCGCGATGGATGTGCCGGGCGCGATCAGCGACAGTAGCTATGAGCGGGTCGTCGCCAGCGCGATCCAGACCTATGGCACGACCGATCACATCGTCAACCAAGGCGATATCATCGGCAACGTCGACCTTGCCGACGGCGACGACTGGTTCGAGAACCGCGGCACCGTCGAGGGCGACGTCCGGATGGGCGAGGGCGACGACGCCTATGTCATTGCGCTCGGCAGCACGCTGACCGGCTCCGCTTATGGCGGCGACGGCACCGACACGCTCTTCATCGATGGCAGCGGCGATCAGAACGGCCGTCTAGATGCCGCCCACTATCGCGAATTCGAACGCATCGCGGGACTTCCCGGCGCGCAGCAGGGGACGGGCATCCTGTCGGTCGTCGGCGATTTCGACGTCGATACGGTCGGCCTCGCCAATGTTTCGATCCAGATCGACGCCGGCGACACGGTCGGCAGCCAGGGCCAATATATGTTCACCGGCAGCGACGGGGCCGAACGCATTACGAACAATGGCACGATCACTGGCAGCATCGACCTTGGTGCGGGCGACGATATCGTGGTGAATTCGGGCATCGTCCAGGGTGACGTACTGCTCGGCGCTGGCAATGATCGCTATGTGGCGCGCGCGGGGAGTGTGATCGAGGGGCTGCTCGACGCCGGCGACGGGATCGACACGTTCGAATTCCTGCTCGCGGACGATACGGGCAATCTGCCGAGCGGGTTGATCGGCTTTGAATCCTATGCCGCGCGCGGGCAGGGAACGATCAACGTCACGCTCGATCAGGATATCGACACGATCGAACTGCTCGACGGTGCGAACCTGATCCTCAACGACGGAACCGGGACGATCCAGAATATCGTCGGCGACGACAGCAACAATATCGTAACGGTCACGGGCACGCTGGCCGGCGGGGTCAACCTCGGCGGCGGTGACGATACGCTCAACCTGACGCTCTCGGGCATCCTGTCGGGCGCACTCGACGGCGGCGCGGGCAGCGATACGCTCAACCTGACACTCGCCGGCGCCTCGACGATCAACGGCATGAACGGGTTCGAGGTCGCCAATATCTTCGGCGAAGCGCAGCTCACGCTCGGCAGTCTCGGCGCGGGGCAGACGGTCAATTTCGACGGGTCGAGCAACGAGCTGATCATCGCGTCGGGCGCGGCGTTCGATGGCATAGTCAATGGCGGCGACGGCCGCGATCTGCTGCGCATCCAGTCGGGCGCCGAGGATAGCCGCACGGTCGTCGCATCGCAGATCCTGAATTTCGAGGACCTGGAATCGGAGGGGCCGGGGACGCTCGCGTTGACCGGCGGCGCCTACAGCTTCCAGACTGTCAGCGTCGACGGCGCGCTCGAACTCGGCGCGAACACCAGCCTCGCGTCGGCGGACGGCGTGGTCTTCGGCGCGGCCGATAACCGCTTCCGTCTCGGCAGCGGCGCGACGGTGACGGGCGGCGTCGACGGCGGCGCCGGCGACGACCTGCTCCAGCTCGAACAGGGCGAAGGCATAGTGCGGGCGCTGTCGTCGGTCGGCGCGACCAATTTCGAGCGGCTCGAAAGCTCCGGCGCTGGCGAACTGCGCATCGACACCGACGCGCTCTTCGATCTGGTGTCGATCGACGGCGGCCTGACGACGATCGTTGCGGGGACGACGCTGACCGCGCCGGTCGTCGGCGGCGGCGGCAACGACACGCTCGCGGTGCTTGGCACGCTCGTCGGCGATGTCCATATGGGCGCCGGCGACGATCGCCTGATCCTTGCAAACCTCGATCCCGCCAACAGCTATGCGGGCGGTGCGGGCGCCGACACGATCGAGTTCCGCACGGCGGCCACCTATGAAAATCCGCTCGAATTCAATGGCGACGAGGTCTCGGACTTCGAAAGGCTCGCGGTCAGCGGCGGCGTGGTATCGCTGACCGGCGACACCAGCTGGGACGGCGTGGCGATCACCGGCGGTCGCCTGATCGGTCAGGCGGGGACGACGATCACCTCGTCGTCGGCGATCCTCGTTGGTGCCGGTGCGACCTTCGGCTCGGCGGGCACGGTCAATGCCGACATCGACGTGCGCGGCACGCTGTCGCCGGGCGCCTCGCCAGGCACGATGACGGTGAACGGCGACGTCATCTTCCGTACCGGATCGAACCTGCTGCTCGAATTGACCCCGACGGTAAGCGATCTGCTCAATATTTCGGGCACGATGACGATCGAACAGGGCGCAGCGGTCGATATTACCGGCGTGCTGCAAGGAGCGCCGGGCGAACTGCTCGACCTCGTGGTCGCCGAGGGCGGCATCGAGGGGCGCTTCACGACAATCAACAAATCGGACACGATCTTCGGCTTTGTCGTCCAGAACGGCAATCGCCTGCAGATCCGCAGCGAGTTCGAAAATGACGCGGCCTATCCGTCCAATGTGCGGACCAGCATCGACTATTCGAACCAGGTGCTCCGCGGCGGATACGGCGTTCAGGCCTATACCGATGCGTTGAATGTGCTGACCGACGCGGAGGGGCGTGCGAACCAGACGGCCTTCGCACAGCTGACGGGAGAGGCTTATGCCTCGGCGCTCCATATCGGTACCGACGCGGCGCTGACACTGTCGAACAGCACGCGCCAGATGGCCGCTTTCGCACCGGTCCGCGACGGGCTGTTCGTCTTCGGACAGGCGGCATTCGGCGATGGCAAGCTGCGCGGTAGCGCCCGCACCGGCGCTTCGGCGGGGCAGACCAGCACCGACGGCGTGCTCGGCGGCGTCGGATACGGCTTTGGCGAGAGCGGCCAGGCCGGCCTGTTCATCGGCTCGCTCGACACGCGTCAGAGCATCGGCGCGCTGGGCGCCGAGACCAAGGCCGACGGCTTTGCGGTCGGTGCGTATGCCAATGCGCGTCTTGGCGGGTTCGATGTCCATGCGATGCTGGCGCGCGTCGGTTCCGACGCGACGACCAGCCGTTCGCTGCTTGCCGCTCCTTCGGCCACCGCGGTCGGCCGCTATGACCTCGACAGCTGGGTCGCCGATCTGACCGTCGATTATGGCATGACGGTGGGTGACCTGCGCGTCGCACCGCGCGCCGGACTGACCTATGTCGACACCAAGCGCGAGGCCGTCGCCGAAAGGGGAGCGGGAGCTTTCGCATTGTCGGTCGACGAAAAGCATATGCGGGGCCTCTATGCCGACCTCGCGTTGCAGCTCTCCTCGACGATCGAGGCAGGCGGCACAGCCATCACGCCCTATGTCGAAATGGGCTACCGCTTCACGCTTGACGGCATGTCGGCGACCGCGACCGGCGGCTTCACCGGCGCGCCCGGCGAAGCCATGCGGGTCGACGGCGCACGGCTCGACCGCAGCGCGGCGAACCTTGCGGCCGGCGCATCGATCGACCTGGCTCCGGCGGTTCGAGTCAACGTCGGTTACAGCCGCGATCTTGCCAAGAGCGATCGCGGCACCTTCACCGGCGGTCTCTCGATCCGCTTCTGATCAGTTCTCCGGCCCCGGACATCCGCGAGGGTGTCCGGTTTCGGCCCCGGTCGCGTTTCGGCGGCCGGGGCTGCTTTTGAATATCGCTCGTCGCGCCGCTCGGCCGTTCGTCGCGTGCACGCTTCAGCTTCGCTCGGCGGCGCGGCAGGCCCCGGTCGATCCGCGGCCGCCCGTTTTTCCTCGATGCTGCCCTGCCGGATCCGACACAGAGGAGTGATTTATGAAATGCCTGATGTGGGCGGCCCTGTCCGCCCTGATTCTCACCGTGCCGGTATCGGCCGCGGACCCCAAGGATTCGGAACAGCAGACGGCCGCCGCACCGGCACCGGGCGAGCAAGACGTCGCCAAGGCTTGCAAGAAGAAAAAGAAGGGCGGCCTCGGCGGCTTGCTTCGCGCGGCGCGCAGTTCGGGGCTGGTCAGTGTCGTGGCGGGCAAGGCCGGAACCGGCGGCGCGCTCGTCAACTCGGCGGTCAATACCACGATCGATGTCGCCGACGCCACCAAACGCATGGCGCCGCCGTCGCCGCCGGAGAAACCGAAATGCTGAAGCGTTCGATGGTGCTGCTCGCGGGCGGCGCCGCGCTGCTCCTCGCAGGCTGCAGTTCGAACGCAGGTTCGGACTCGGATGACACTGCGGCTGCGCAAAAGACCAGTCTCGGCGTGCAGGGGGAGCCGCTGCGTGCCGGGCTCTATCACGTCACCCAGACCGGTGACGTCGATATTCGGGAGGAGCGATGTCTGAAGGCCAGCGACGTCGAGGCGGGGCGTTTTGCCGTCACCGACATGACCGGCGACGGCTGGACGATCAATACCAACCGGATGTCGGGCGGGATGATCGAGATTGCGGCGCGCCATCCGTCGGGCGGCCGTCTGGATATCGAGGGGACGTTCGAGAAGGAATCCTTCGAGCTCGAAGGCACGCTGGAGCTGAAGGTCAATGGCGAAGCACACGTCGTTCGCACAAAGCAACGTGGGGAGTTCGCCTCGCCGACCTGTCCCGAAGGCATGGGCTGACGGGGCGGCGTCGCAGATGAGCCTTGATGCCCCCCACCGCCTAGCGCTTGTGGCGGCGTTCGCCGCGCTGTTCCCGACAGCTGCGTCGGCGCGCGACTGCGCCGATCCGCTGCAGACCGCCGCCGAAGCCGTGTCGGGCTTGCCGGGTGACATCCCCTATCAGATCCCGGACCAGCTTCAGGAACTGTATAATGAGGCATCGGAACTGACCGAGAGCGATCCCGATGCCTGCCTCGTAATCGTGGGACGAATGAATGCGCTGATCGCGCGGTACAGATCCGGCGGTCCGGCTCCCGAGATCGAGGAGGTGGATCTGCCGGACCAGCGAGATGCGGAGGTCGTGCTCTCCGACTTGCGGCTCGACGATCAGGAACGGCTTCGCCGGCGGATCGAACGGGCGTCCGATGACGATGGGCGGCATTTGCAGGCGGTCGGCGATTATCGCGATGCCGCACGTGTATATGCTGCGACGATGCGCGCCTTCTCGGTGTCGCAGCACTCCCGCCCGTCCGAACTGTCCGAGATCGACACCGCGGTTGCCGAGATTGATGCGCTGACACGCGCGTTCGAAGAGATCGTCGTCCTCAACGCGCCCAACGACGTCATGCATACGCGGCTGGAGGACGCGGTGCGCAGCGTCGAAGAAGCACGCCGCGCACTCGAGCGCGCCTGGCAGCGCTACCACGCGCGCAAGGCAGCCGAAGCCGACGATTTCATCGCGCCGCTGACCTCCCCCGGTTTCCAGCCAGCGCCGCTGGTGGGTGATTTCATCGCGCCGCTGGGCGATGCCGAGACGCGCGCGGCACAGGTTCGCCTGCGCGCCGCCGAGCGCGCGCTGAAGCAGGTCCGTAACAGCTGGGATCCGTACATCCACCGCATCGACTGGCCGTTTCTCGATATGCGCGACGGCTACAAGCAGGCATTTCAGACCGAGTATAAGGGCTTCGAAGCCGAGATGGCGGCGTTCGACGCGACGCTCGATGCCTATGCCCCCGATCGGATCGCCGAATTCACCCGGCGCCGCGTCGAACTGACCGCACGCCACGAACGGCGGCTCGATGCGATTTTCGAACGCTATGCCATTCGTTGAACGGAAAGGCTCCGCCATGCTCAGGCTTTGCATTCTTGCTGCTGCAGCGATCGCATCTGTCCCCTCCCATTCGCAGGCACCGGTGAGGAACGCTGTGGTCGGACAGGCTCTCGACGAGCAGGGTCGGCCCGTCGCCGACGCCGAAGTGACGGTGCGCTATCAGTCGAACCCGGGCGGTGTCAGCATCAGCCGTTCGTCGCGAACCGATCGTCAGGGGCGTTATCGCATCGATCTGCGCCAGCCTCCCGGGGTGTGGACAGTCCATGCAAAGGCGAGGCTGATGGTCGACGGAGCCGCGTTGACGGTCGATCTCGTGTCCGACAATGCCTCGCCATTTGCGGGCCATGCCGGTGCGGTGCGCAATTTCCGGTTGCGTTTCGCCGAGCAGACCGCGGACGATCCCTATGGCGTCGGCGGTATGCTCGTCGTCAATTCGGCGATCGGCGACTATACGCCGCTGGCTGAGGTGACGGTGACGCTGCACCCGGTCGGCGGCGGCGCGCCGGTCGAGCGCAGCTTGCGCAACACGGGCGAGGGGTGGGTTCTAACGGGGTTGCGACCGACATCCTATCGGGTGACAGCGAGCCATAGGGGCCAGCCGATGCTGGTGAGCGCGGCGCTGACCCCGCAGCGCGATTATAACTGGAAACCGGAATATGTCGGCGGTTTCGAACGGACGGGGCCCGGCATTTACCAGATGCGGATCGAGGTCCGCAGCCGCTGAACCGGTTCAGTCGAGGTTGATCAGCATCAGGTCGCGATTGTCGGCGATCAGTTGCGGGGTGACGATGCTGCCGTCGGTGGCAATCGCAAAGGGAATGCGCGGTGCCTGACGCAGCGGCGCCAGACGCCGGCTCGCGCCATCCCAGCCCGTGATCCACAGTTCGGCGCTCGGGCCCTCGCCACGGACATGGACGATGCCGTCTTCGCGTGGCGCCCAGGCTTCGAGGCCCGCGACGTCAATGCGCGCGGGAAGTGCTCTCGGGGCGCCTGACCGCGGATCGAGTTCGACAATGGCGCTTTCGCCGGCGCGGCGCGCGAAAAGCCGCGCCCCCGCACGTTCGACGATTGCTATGCCGCGGCTGCCGGGCACGGGCGATGCGCGGCCTGACACCGGATCGAGCGCGATGAGATGCCAGCCCGAGCCACTGACGGCCGTGAAGAATAGCCGCTTTCCATCGGGGCCCCAGGTGGCACGCCCCTTTGGACCTCCATCGCGGGTAAGCCGGGTCAGTCCCGACCCGTCCGGCCGGATCGAATAGACGTGCGTCCGGCCGTCCACCACGCCGAGGAAGATGGCCCGCTGGCCATTGGGTGACCAGCGCGGTGCATAGACATAGCTTGCTTTCATGTCGCTCAGCCGAACGATCCTGCCGTCCGGCCGGTGCGCCCATATCTGGTTCGTCCCGCTGCGATCCGACGCGAATAAAATCGTCCCGTCGGCGCGGGCGTCGGGATCCCAGTCGGTGCCTTCGCCAGTTGTAATAGGCGAGCTGGCGCCGCCCCCGGCGCCGATACGCGCGAGATTGGTCTGAATGCGTCCCGTCTCCACCGCGATCTGCCGGCTTTGCCGGTCGACCGACATGCGGCCGAGTGGGAGCATGCCCAGCGTGACGCGGCGGGGATCCGATTCCTGGACGGCATCGATTGCCCACAGGCCGAAGTCGCCGCCGCGATTGCTGCTGAAGAACAGCGTGCGCTCATCTTTTGCCCAAGTAAAACCCGCCGCTTTCCATCCGTCGCCGGTGAGTGATCGCGTTTCGCGGGTCGATACGTCCAGCATATGGATCGAATCGCTGCCCATGGCGGCGGTGCGGCGGAAGGCAAGCCGGCGTCCGCTTGCCGATACGGCGGGTGCCGAATCGCCAAGCATATCCACGGGCGGATTGGTCAATGCGCGCGAACGGCCGCTGGTCACGTCGATTGCGACGAGCCGCCGCGCCCGGGCGCCTGCTGGCCGGTGTCCGACGATCAGTTCGTTCGCGTTGAGCCAGGCCAGACCGGCGTAGGGATCGCTGCAAGCGCTGATGACCCGTTCCGCACCGTTGGGCGGCGTTATCATCACAATCGAGCATTGGCCGGCTGCGTCCTCGCGCAGGAAGGCAAGGCGGTCGCCGTCGGGGCTCCATGCGGGCGCGGATTCGTCGGCGTGCGGCGTGTCGGTTATACGCACGGGCGTCGCGTCGCCGACGCTGACGTTGCGCAGATAGATATCGCGCGGCACCCAGAACCCTGGCCCCGCGGAATAGGCAACTGCGAGTCCGTCGGGCGACATGGCGGGGAACATCTCGACCCCGGCTTCCTGCGTCAGCGGCCGGACCCCGCTCGCTGACCATGTGTGCGGCGCGCCGACATAGAGGGTAAAAGCCCCGACAGTACCGCAGATCGCAAGGACCGCGACAGCAGCGACCGCCTTGGTACGAAAGGAAACGGGTGACTTGGCCCGCGCTGGAATAGGTTCCGGAGCCGCTTCCGGCGTCTCGATTTCGAATCGCAGCCGGTAACCGACCCGCGGAATCGTATCGACCGAAATATCATCTGCGCCGGCGAGCGCCTTGCGAAGCTGGCTGACGCTGCGGTTGAGCGAATCATCGCCGACGATCCGTCCTTCCCAACAGAGTTCCAGCAGCTCCTCGCGGCTCACGACACGCCCCTCAGCCCGGTGCAATGCAACGAGAACCTGCATCACCCGCGGTTCCAATGTGGTGACCTCGCCGCCACGGCGTAGCTCCAGCGCCGCCGGAGTGACTTCCAGCGTTCTCAACTGGAAGGGCGCCTCGATCGCGAGTTCGATCGGGCGCGCCGGGATGGAGGACATCTCGTTCATCGCCGCCTGGAAAGTGTCGAAGGACAAATCGTCAATCGCACCCTGCGTAGCGGGTCCTGCGGTCGATGAACAGGTGTCGTTGGCGGGTTGCATGCGCCGCGCCAACCCCCTGCCGGGGCGGGGCCAGCTCAAGGTCCGGGCCTTGCCGGCGGTGATGCGGTGAAGGGCCTTCCGACCGAGAGCGTGGCGTCGAACCCCTTGCGACTGCTGCCCGCTGACACGCCGCGTTGCCCGGTTTCTCCGCGAGCCGTCAAGGGACGCGGACCGCATTCTTCCGGCGTCCCTTCGGCCGGGCGGCGGCACGCCCATATCTCGCCACCTGCCACGTCGAAGGAAATGGTAACGGTCCGATCCTCGGGCAGAAACTGCGACATGGCCGGGAAGGGAGATCCGAGCGAGGTCCATTCGCTTTTGCCCGCATGACCGTTACCCGTCAGCGCGATGACGGGTGCCGCCGGCCGTGCCTGCTTCGCCGCCAGCAACAGGGCCGCCATCCCTTTTTCGCGAGCTGCCGAGGTCCCCGGTCGTTCGCTCGGATGATCGAAGGCGACCACCGCCATGTCGGGATGCTTCGTCTTCAGCCGGCGTAGCGTTTCGACAAGATCGAAGATGGCGCGGCTTGCGCGTCCGTCGCGGATCGACCAAGCGGGTGATGCGAGAAGGGCGATTTTCGCCGCTTCGTTTCCGTTCGAAGCGAGATAGGTGTCGAGCGCGGCCTGCTCGGCGGGCAGGAACTCGATCCCGACGGTCAGAGGTTCGCGCATCATCGCGAACGCGCAGACGATGTCGGCAAAGGCGGCCGGCAACTCGGCCGTGCCATGCGCTTCGCCCACGATGATGAAGTCGGGGCGAACGGTGTAGCGAAAGGCCTCGACACCGGGCATCGGCGTGCAAAACGCACCAGCGTCCGCAGGTGTCGCAGCCGGCGTCGCGGTAGCTGTCAGCAAGGTAAGGATGATGTTTTTCACTTGATAACTCCGGGGTAAGGCAGGTGATGCCGGTCAGATATTCACCGTCAGCGACAGGCGAAAAGCGCGCCGGCTAGGCCGGTCGAGCAGCTCGGACCGCGCCGCGACCCAGCTGTCGGCGCCGAACAGGTTCGTCATCCGTGCGCGGATCGCCATCTTGGTCTTGCCGATGTCGAATCCCTGCCGCAGCCCGATGTCGACGGTCGTCAGCGACGGCGTACGCAATTCGCTGCGCGAAGAGGCGCGCCTGCTCGACGAATGGTTCACCTGGCCGTCGAACGACAGGCCCTCAACCGCCGGAACAGCATAGGTGAGGCCCGTCATCGCCTGGAATTTCGGTAGCCCGACTGCTTCCTTGGACCAGGCGCCGGTTTGCACCGGCTCCCCGCTGCGCCGCGCGTCGAGATAAACGGCGCCTGACACGATGCGCAGGCGCGGCGTCACATTGCCGACCATCGAAAGCTCGACGCCGCGGTGCCGCAATTCGCCGAACAGGCCATAGACGTTGTTCGCGTCGAAACCGGGGGCCGCCTTTTCAATCGAGAAGAGCGAGCCGATCAATGTCAGGCCGTCGGTCAGGCGACCGTGAAAACCGAGCTCCCGCTGCGTCGAGAGCGCTGGCGGCAGCACGTCGTTGCGGTTTGCGGCATTGTCGGGAGCGGCGCCCGATTCCTCGAGACCGCGCGTCGCGCTCGCGAAAACAGTCCAGTCGGGCGCGATCGCAAAGGCGATCGAGGCATCATAGAGCCAGGGTTTCTGCGTCGTCGATTCCCGCGGACGGGCGGGCGCGGCAATTTCGCGCCGATGCCAGCTTTTCTGAATGCCGCCCTTCAGCCGCAACCGGCCCATCGTCGCTTCATAACCGAACGCGCCGCTGATCTGATCGATCGAATCGAGGGTTGTCGGCAGTGGTGGCAGATCGGGCTCGGGCGAGGGGGCGATGCCTTCGCCGAGATCGAAGGCGCCGAGCTCGACCGAAACGCCGGGTGCGAAGCGGTTGCGCGTCTGGCGGCCGCGCAGCTCGGCATAGAGGCGGTGGTCCGCGGCGAGACGCCAGCTTCCGCCGAGCGAGGCTGACCAGGTTTCATTATTGCGCGGCCGGTTCGCAAAGCCGGTTGCCCGCCCCAGACCGTCCTCGTCGACGACAAGCTGGGTGAAGTCGGCGCGATCGAGGTCGAGCCGCGAGTAGATGAGCGAACCCGTGACGTCGAAAGCGTCGTCCAGCCTCGCGGAACCGAGGACGCCGATGTTGAGGTCGGCGCCGTCATGATCGCTCCAGCTCGTCACATAGCGGCGTGGGTGCTTCATCTTGCGCGGCAGCTTCGCGCCGCTCACGCTGACGCCGTAGAAGCCTTCGAGGTCGAAGATGTTGAGCGACGCGAAGCCGGTGACGCTGGTTCCGTCGACCGGGCGCCATTCGGTTACGGCTCCGAACCGGTAATATTTGGGCGACAGGCCCGAAGAACTCTTGCCGAGCAATGCCTGTGCACCGACGAGCCCGGCAAGACGGTTGTCGGCGCTCGTCTGTGCTAGGCGAAGATCATAGGAGTGGCCGCCATAATCACGCAGCATGACCTCGACATGCACGGGCGACGCGTCAAAGGGCGACCGCAGGCGATATTCAACGACGCCTGAAGGGGTGGCAAAATCCGTATCGAGCGCGTTATATCCAACGCGTGTCACGACGCCTGAAAGGATCGTGTCGATTACCCCGCCCGATTTGGCAAAATAGCTGTCGTTGATCCGGTAGTTGCCCGCGTCCTGGAGGTTGAAGCCGCGAACCTGCGTCTCGGTATAAAGCCCGATCTGCTCGACGCCGATACGGACGCCGAATGCGTCTGCTGCTCGTTCGACCGCGCGTTCGTCGGTCGTGTCCACGGTCTGGGCGTGAACGGGAAATGCTGCGACGGCGACCGCAGCCATCATCGCGCGGCCGACCAGCCACGGGGATTGGAAGTACATCTTTGCCTCGGCGTTGAACGGGGAAACTGCCGCTGCCGCTATCGGAACTGCGAGACGAGCGCGATGATGGCGCGCTGATGATATTCCGATATTTTTGGGATTAATTTCTCCGCTTCGATGGACGAGTCCTATCCCAGAGCCCTGCTGCGCGGCGTCGGGGAAACCCGGGGGCAGGTTCCAGATTGTGGATCATGACGGAAAGATATTCGAAGTCGTCCCAGAAAGCTGAAGCCAACACCCTGATGATCAATTCGGGCTGTTGTGACGAATGCGGCGTCGTTGTCACGATGCATGAGTCAGCTTGAGTTTGACGCGAGCGACCTGCGGGTCTTCATGATGGAGCGGGGACAAAGTCAGGAGGTCAGCGTGCTCAGCGTCTGGACCCAATCGATGCCCTATGGAAAGGATCCGGAGGGATTTCACTGGGGCAAGGATATCGTGTCCGCGACGCAGACCGGGAATACGATCGATTTGAAGTTCTTGAAGGCCAAGAATATTTCGAGCATCTACCTCGGCGACGAAGCCATGGCGAAGCGCGTCATCTATGCGATCAACTATCTTCGTATCGAGTGCGATCCCGCCGCCAACACGGGATTTTGATCCGCAGAGATGGTGCGTACAGGGTTGGCGGTCGCGTTAATGGTTTCAGCGTCCCTGTGGGCGGAACGGGGGGAGCCGCAGACACCGCCCCGGCCCGCATCGCAGCTACAACACCTACATCAGGGCAGCGCGGCTGGGCGGAAGATGTCCTACTATTATGATCTGCTCCGCCACGCGGGCGCGAAGCACAAATCCGAGTTGTGGGACCAGGTAGAGAAACAGCCGTTGCGCGCGTCCGGCACAGCGGCATAATCGGCGCATGCCCAGCGACACCGATTATACAAGAATGAAGCGTTTGGCAGATCTCGCCTTGGCTCATGGTACGGCATTCGCTTATGCGCCATGGCTCCTAGCAAAAGGCGGTGGCCTGAAAGCTCAGGCCAAGTCGGCGCTCGGAACGTTTCTTGCGGAGGCCCAAGCTTGGCCGGAGACCGTTAGACGGGATTTTATTGTCTGGCTGGACAGGGCTCGCCAAGAATTTAACGACAGGAAGGCGATCACGCCGCACCCTGTGATGACCAAGCTCGTCTTGCCCACGCTGCAAGTCTGGATCGCGAACGAGCCGGATGCGGCTTGGCCCCATATTCTGTTGGGACGGTTCCATGACTGGAAGCTCGATGCCGTTCCTCCCGAGGTCCATTTTCGCGCGGCGCTGCGGAGAGACCCCGCTATCACAGAAGCTCAGCGCGGCCTTGCATTCGCGCTGGTGGACATCGTCGAATATAATCAGCATCATTTGCCCGGTGCATATTTCGGCGATCGCGCGGAGGACGTCGCTCGCATGGACGAGGTCCTCATCCTGTCAGGGGCCGTGCCGGACGCGGGCGAGTCGGCATGGCTGAACCGTCGGGCCAGGACGCTGAGGGGACACGCAGCGGGCGAGACCGTTTCTCTGGGTGCTGCTTCCTACCCGTTTGACACAGGCCGTCCTCAGTCTTCCCCTTGACGCTTACACGCGACGTTTCCTGTCAGCTTTTCAGAAATTGTTCCCAAAAGCGGACGGTCTTCAAGCGGCCAGTCGTCGACATTCGCCGGGCCGGCCCGGTAGCTCGGTAGAGGCTGACACGCTAGCGTCGTTGCCCAGGTTCAGTCTTGTCGGCCAATCCTGATCTCGTCACCATTTGAACGGTCGATCGGAACGCCAAGGCCGTCGCGAACGGCGACCGCAAAGCCATCGGGGTCATCGATCCGAAAGACGCCGTCGAACCGTTCGCGGCCGACGGCCGGATCGACGATGACGAGCTTGCGCTCATTGTAGCGGTTGAATTCCGCGACAGCATCCGCGATCGGATCGTCCACGAAATCGACACGGCCGTTACGCCAGGCGAGGGTGCGCTCGATGGCCGCGAGTTCCGCAGGAGCACTTTTGATAGCGGCGTTGTCGGCGACGAACGCGCGCTGGCCCGCGGTGAGCCTGATCTTGTTGCCGCTGGCGCCATCCGCCCATGCCTCGACCACGCCTTCAGTCACGAGGATGTCGGCGCCATTGTCACGGCGCCGGACCGAAAAGGCAGTGCCAAGAGCCTGAACGCGGATCCGGCCAGCTTCGACGATGAAGGGACGGTTCTTGTCCTTGGCTACCTGGAACCAGGCCTCGCCCTTCTCCAGCTCGACCAATCGCTTTGCTTCGGCCAGCCGTACGCTGATCCGGCTGGCGGTGTTGATCGCTGCGGTTGAACCATCGGCGAGCGGAACCCTGCGTATCTCTCCAACACTGGTCGCATAAACGGTTCCGTCACGCATGATCAGGACGGCGCCAACGACGGAAGCTGCGAGTGCCGCGCCTCCAGCGAGCATGGATCGGCGGCTGAACCGTCGCGCGTGCGCAACCTCCGCTTCGGACATGGCCATGTCGTCATTGGCCGCTGCCGTATCGGACTGGTCCATTGCCATCCACATCGCCTGCGCCTCCAGAAAGGCTCCAGCGGCCTTCGGTTCTCCGGCCAACCAGGCCTGAAAGGCAGCTTCCTCGGTCGGACTCCAGTCGTCGGCGTCCATACGTACAACCCATTGCCATGCATGGGTGTCCAGCTCGTCCCGCGACGCGTTCATGACCTGGCTCCAAGTCCGTGAGGGCCTTTGTTGCGGCCGCCAGATTGATCCTCCGTGTCGATCCTCATGTCGCGCCAGGCCCGCTGAACGGCCAGCATGCCCTGGAACAGATCATTCTCAACCTTGCTCTCCGTGATACCGAGCCGCGCGGCGATCTCCTTTTGCGACAATTCATCGAATTTCCGCATCTCGACGACGCGGCGGCGGCGCTCCGGGAGAAGGGCAATGAAGGCGCGCAGGCTGCTCATCTCCATGCGGGCCGCGACATGGCGCTCCGGTGAGGGAGTCTCGTCGATAAGGCCTGCGACCTCGGATTCGCTGAGGCCGTCGATTGGAATGATCTTGGCCCGCTTCATCCGGCGTGCCACGAGGTTGCGCGCCATCGTGAAGAAATAGGCATCGGGGCGTTCGATATGCTCAACCTCGTCCAGCATGGCGAAGCGGCAATAACAATCCTGGATCACTTCATCGATATCCTCGGGGGAAAGTTGGGATCGCCTCAGCCAGACTCGCACGAACCGTTCGTGCGGCATGACCATGCTGGCCACCCACTTCGCGATCCGCCGACGGTCTTCGAGGCTCCTTTGAATTGACGTCGTCGTTCCCCCTCGCGCGATAAGGCGCCTCACAAGGATAAGAGACCTGACCGCACCATTCTCCTTTTTTTATTTTATTTTGCGGATCGGCACAAAAAAGGGGGCGGCAAAAAAGGAAAGTGGCGGGACCAAGTCTCCTTGGAATCATGGGCGCAAGAGCCCAGAGAAATATGGGGGACGGTATGAGATCGGAATATTGCAGAGGCTTCATCCTCGCAGCGAGTGCGACGGTCTGCGTCTTGGCGACGCCTGCCGCAGCGCAGGAACGATCTTTCGACATCCCCGCTCAATCGGCGACGACCGCGGTGGCGGCATTGGCGCGCCAAGCCAATGTCCAGGTCTTCGCGGCGCGCAAACATACGCGTGGCAAGCGCGCCAATGAAGTTCGGGGCCGGATGAAGGTCGAGCAGGCACTGGACATGCTCCTGAAAGGAACAGGCCTCACCGTCCGTGCGACCGGGACGCAGACTTTTACTGTCGTCCCTTTGTCCGAAGGCAATAGCGAGGCGCCGACTGGTGCAGCAACGCAAACGTTGGTGGCTAACGCCGGCGAAGATGTTCAGACCGTCGATGAAATCATCGTCACGGGCACCCGCCGTTCTGAATCGGTTCGCGACGTGCCGTTTAACCTGCAGGCGATCTCGTCCGACACGCTGGAGAAGACGGGCGCCACGGGCGTTGCCGATGTCGCGCGCACGATACCAGGACTGTCGATCACCGACCGCGGTCCGACCGAGGGTGTGAAGCTCGTTCTGCGCGGCCTGAGAACGGGGACCGAGGCCCGCCTCGCGCCGACGACCGCGGTCTATGTTGACGATATTCCGATCGACATGCCTTTGCGCGGCGCGCCGCTCGACCTGAAGCTGGTCGATGTGGAACGCATCGAGGTCCTGCGCGGACCGCAGGGGACTTTGTTCGGTGGCGGTGCGATCGGCGGCACCCTGCGCTACATCTCGAAGAAGCCCGATACCGGGAAATTCGAGGGCCGCGTCGGGGCCGAACTCACGTCGACACGCCATGGCGGGGTCAATTACAACCTCACCGGCATGCTCAACATTCCGGTCGCGGACTGGATCGCGGTTCGCGCGAATGTGGGCCACTTCGACAATGACGGCTTCATCGACAACGTCAGGCTCGGCACCAACAACGTCAATGATGACCGCACTACCTCGGCACGCATCGCGGTGCTGATGAAGCCGGTCGACGATCTTGAAATCAACCTCACATATCAGCGCCACAGCGCGCACTATGGCGACCGCTACAATCAGCGGGAAACCCAGCCCGATCTCACTGTCAACTTCGTCCATCCGGGCGATTCAAAATATAGAGCGCAGCTCGCAAGCCTGACACTCGCCTATGATTTCGGCGGGGCCAATCTGACCTCGAGTTCGTCCTATGTGGACGAGCGGCTCGATACGAGCAACGACGGCACCTTCAATATCCGCGACATCATCTTCGGTGGCTTTCTGGATCCCGACGATATCCCCGAGTTTACGGTGATCGCGGAAAACCACTCGAAATCGCACCGCTTTACGCAGGAAGTGCGTCTCGTCTCGAACACGGATGGTCCGTTCAGCTGGATCCTTGGCGGATATTACAGCAAGCAGCGCGTCCAGGGCTATCAGCCCGAACGCGTGCCCGTGCCGTTTCCCGGGCAGGATGCGTTCGAACAGAATATCATCGGCGCCGAGCTCAACGACGACAAAGAATATGTGATCGAGGACGATACGCGCTCAAGTCAGCTCGCCGTGTTCGGGGAGGTGAAATATCAGCTAACCGATGCTTGGCAGGCGTCGGTCGGCGGTCGCTATTTCGACGTGCGGGGCCGCGGTACATTCTATTCGATCGACCAATGGTTCGGCCGAAATGCCCGTGACGCGAACGGGCTGGGCCGTACGACGCCGCTGCCCGAAGAGATTTCCAACGGGCGATACCGCGAGAAGGACAGCGTCTGGCGTCTCAACACCTCGTACAAGATAGCTGATGCCGGCCTCGTCTATGTGACGGTTGCGCAAGGCTATCGCCCGGGCGGCTTCAACCTGCTCTCGCCCAATACGGGAATTCCGGCCGACGGGCGGCAGTATGACTCCGACGACCTTGTCAGTTACGAACTCGGCGGCAAATTCTCGCTCGCGCAGAACCGGATCTATCTGAGTTCCGCGCTGTTTCGCATCGACTGGTCGGACATTCAGACGACGGTGCGGACGCCGAGCGGTTTCGCGTTTCAGGGCAATGCCGGCAAGGCCGTGTCGCAGGGTGTAGAAATCGAACTCGATATCCATGACGTCGTGCTGCCGGGGCTCTCGTTCAAGCTCGGCTATGGTTATACCGATGCGAAACTGACCGAGACGATCGAGCGCATCGGTTTCAAGGATGAGCGGATGCCGCTGATCCCGCGTCACGCGCTGTCGCTGATGACAGATTACAGCGCCGAACTGGGTGGCGGCCTGAAAGCGGGCTTCAACTGGCTGACCACCTACACCGGCGGCACTTATAATAGTTTCGGTCCCTTCCAGCCCGTTCGCGATGCTGCCACCGGTGCGCTCATTCCGTCCACCAGACCCAATCTGAACTATCTTCCGATCGGCAGCTATTGGCTCATCACGCTGTCGCTTCGCCTCGAAGGGGAGAGCTGGAGCGCGCGCCTCTTTGCCGACAATCTGTTCGATACGCGCTTCCAGACGACGCGGGATTATATGAACGCGAACACCAATTTCGCGGGTCCTGATGTCCTCTACAGCGCCAATCGGCCGCGGACTGTCGGCCTGGAACTCACCAAGCGCTTCTAGCGCGCGCGCTGTTCTTCCGAGACGCCGGAAGCGACACGTCCCGGCAATCTGCTGGCCTGCCGCATAACCAAAACAAGGGGATCATCATGTCAGTGCCGCGACATCGGGCCATGCGGATGGGCAGGGGGAAGTCGCTTTTGCTCAGCGTCGCCATGCTCGTCCCGACTTTGGCCCATGCCGAGCCCGAGGTGGCCAGTCAGACAGGATCTTATCCGGCGGTTGCTGGCTCTGCGGACAAGTTGGACCCGCAGCGCCCCGGAGTAGCCGTGCTTTCCGGAACGCCCGAACGCCCGCTCACCGATCCGCGGCACCTGATGTCCGCGACGCGGCCCGATGCCCAGCCAGTGCCGATCGCCGACCTGTTCTTCCTCCGGTCGAGCCCGTCCGCCGCCTGGACGCCGTCGGGCGATGTGGTGATCGCCACCGATCTTACCGGGCGCATCAATCTGTGGCGCGTGCCGGGGGGTGGCGGGTTTCCGGTCCAGCTTCAACAATCTGAGGACAAGACCCTCTATCCGGCGGCTGCTCCCGACGGAAAGACCATTTTCTATGCGTCGGACATTGGAGGGCGCGAAATCTATGACATCTTTTCTATCCCTGCGGATGGCGGCGCAGCGGTCAATCTGACGGCAAGCCCAGATGCGTCTGACAGGGGCCCACTTCGCCTGAGTCCGGATTCTCGCTTTCTCGCGTTCAATCGCCGCGTTCGCACCGAACCGAACACCAATGTCGCCGTGATGAACCTCGGCGATCGGTCGGTTCGCCTGCTGACGCAGGAAAAGGAAGCCGGCATCATCTGGTCGGTGGTCGCCTTCTCTCCCGACGGAATCCATCTCTATGCGAACCGGTCGAATTCGAGCCACAGCGAGAGCGCCATCTGGCGCATCGACATGGCCACCGCGGCGGCGACCAAGGTCGCGGGCGCAGAGCCCGGTCAGCCTTATGAGGCTGCTGCGGCCATTTCCCCCGACGGCAAGAGCCTCTCGGTCACGAGCGAGAACCGGTTGGGCGTAAGGCAGGCCGTGCTGCTCGACCTTGCCACCGGCGAACGCAGGGAAGTGCATGCGGGCGATTGGCCGCAGGACGCCGGCGCCTTTTCGCCCGATGGCCGTCAACTGATCGCTGTCGAGAATGTCGATGGCCGCGACAGGGTGTATCTCTATGATGTGGCGAAAGGGCGCGCTCGTGCGCTGTCTTTGCCCGACGGCAAAACCGCGGACTATGACGGCACTTTGCCGGCCTTTTCCCCGGACGGACGCCGTCTCCTGTTCCCGCATTCCTCCGGCAGCGCGCCGTTCGATTACTGGACCATCGACTTCGCGTCGGGCGAAGCGTCGCGGGTTACTCGCCTTGGACTCGGTAGCGTTAACGCGCAGCTTCTGCCCCGGTCCGAGATTGTCCGCTACAAGAGCGCGGACGGAACCGTCATCAGCGCCATTTTGTGGATGCCATGGAATCTGAAGCGCGACGGATCGGCGCCTGTTGTCGTGATGGCGCATGGAGGGCCCACGGGCCAGACGAGCGACAGCTTCGATGCCACTGCCACCGCTCTGGCGTCGCGGGGCTATATGGTCATCGCCCCGAATGTCCGCGGGTCGACCGGCTATGGCCGCGCTTTCGAGCATGCCAATCACCGGGATCTGGGCGGCCGCGATCTCGAAGATGAAGCTTGGGCCGCGAAATTCCTCGTTGCATCGGGCTATGCCGACCCGAAAAAGATCGGGATCACCGGCGGCTCCTACGGCGGCTTCATGACCGTGATGGCGCTCGGGCGCATGCCCGATTTCTGGGCCGCGGGTGTTGCAGCCTATGGCATCGTCAACTGGAACACGATGTGGGAACGTGGTTCGCCTGCCCTTCGCGAATATCAGCGCGGGCTCATAGGCGACCCGGTGGCCGATCGTGAGGTTTACAGTCGCGTAAGCCCGCTCACATATCTCCGGAATACTAAGGCGCCGATGCTCGTGCTTCAGGGGCAGAATGACATTCGTGTCCCGGCCCATGAGGCGGAGCAAATCGTCGCTACTCTCAACGAAGCAGGAAAAGTTGTTGAGGCCCACTTCTACGCGGAAGAAGGCCACGGATTTCAGAAACGCGAAAACCAGATTGATGCCGCCGAGCGCACAGTCGCTTGGTTCGAAAAATATCTGAATCGCGGAAAATAAAGATGCTCTCGATTCATTCGCGCCGATCTGACCAGGGACCTATGGTCTGCTTTTCTTCCGAATTATCTCGAAGCGGACCGTCTGAAACCGGCCAATTGTGGTTGGTCCGCTTGCGTGGGAACTCGGCGGGCTGGGGCTTGCCAGCCTCGTTTTCTGTCGTGATGCCGCTGATTAACCACTCGTTTCAGTGCGCGCGTCACCATCTTCTGCTACCGACGCATTCAATGCGGCGTGTCGGTGCGTCAGGAAGGATGATCAGGCATGCGCAAGGCGGCAAGCTGGCAACGAGCGATGGCGGCCAATTGGGTGCTCATCGTCACCGGCGCTGGCGCCCTTCTGATATTAATCTTTCTGTCGCTCGCGACCGACCGGGGGTTCGAACAGAATACGCGCCTGCGCCAGCAAGTCTCCAATTCCTATGATGCTAGGGCGGCCTTGCAGGGTGTGTTGACGCGGCATCAGGACATCGAACTCGGCCAGCGAGGTTATGTCATCACCGGCGATCCGGAATTTCTTACTCCCTATCGCGCGGCCGAGGCGCGCATCGACGCCAATTTCGACCTGTTTGAAAAACTGGCGGGGAATGACGGGCAGGGACGGCTGATCGACGAGCTTCGCCGGACGTCGTTGCAGAAACGCCGGTTCGTCGCGCGGACGATCGACCTTGTTGAAAGCGGGCGGCGAGACGAGGCGGTGCGTCTGATCGCGAACGGCGAGGGGAAACGGTCGATGGACCGTATCCGCGTGCTGATCAGCGAGATATCGGAGGCCGAACGGCAAAAGTTGGAAGAGCGCACCATCGCCGTGAATGCCGCGCGAGAGCGATTGCGCGACCGCACCTTCACGCTGCAGATCGGATTGATCCTGCTGCTTGCGCTTTCGGCGATCCTGATCGGGCGCAGCCAAGGGGCACGTAAGAAGGCGCATCGCCGCGCGCGCGATCTCGCGGTGCGGCAGGAGGCTATATTCGACAGCGCCAAGGACGGGATGATCGTCCTGAACCCGAGCGGCAGCATTGAGAGCCTCAATCCATCGGCTGCCAAGATGTTCGGCGTGCCGTCCGAATCGCTGCTGCGGCGCGACATCGGGTCGCTGTTTGAAATCGCGCCCGACCGGGGGCAGATCGAAACCTTCCTGCGCCGGTTGAAGGCGAACCGGAAGGAGAATTACGGGCAGATCCAGGAGTTCGTCGGCCGCCGCCAGAATGGCGCGACCTTTCCGCTCGAGGTGTCGGTCAGTCCGGTGCACCTCGCCGACGGCACGCTGTTCGTCGCGGTGATCCGCGATATCAGCGACCGGCGCGAGGTTGAGCAGATGAAGGGGGAGTTTGTCGCGACGGTCAGCCACGAACTGCGCACGCCTTTGACCTCGATCGCGGGCTCGCTCGGGCTGATCAGCGGTGGCGCGGCGGGCGAAGTCCCGCCCAAGGCCGCACGGCTAGTCGAGATTGCGCACAGCAATGCGGCGCGCCTCGTGCGGCTAATCAACGATATCCTCGATATCGAGAAGATCGAGGCGGGGCGGATGCAATTTGATCTCCGCCCGCTCGCGCTGGGGCCGCTGCTCGAAGCGGCTGAGCATCAGACCTCGGGCTTCGCCGGCGAATATGGCGTGCCGGTCCATATCGAGCCGGTTGCAGCCGGGGCAGCGGTCCTTGCCGATGAGGACCGCTTGATGCAGGTCGTTACGAACCTTCTGTCTAACGCGATCAAATTTTCACGGCGCGGTGAGGCGGTGACGGTCCGGGTTACGCCGCTCGACCGGCGATACCGGATCAGCGTCATAGACCGGGGCGAGGGCATCCCCGAATCGTTCCGCAGCCGCATCTTCGGCAAATTCGCGCAGGCCGACGCATCGGATTCGCGGCAAAAGGGCGGCACCGGTCTGGGGCTCAGCATCGTGCGCGAAATCGTCGTGAGGCTTGGCGGTTCGGTCGATTTCGAAAGCGTCGAAGGCGCGGGCAGCATCTTTCACGTCGATTTGCCGGCGGCCGAATTACCGGCGGCGGTTCCGGCGTCGGGCGAGATCGAGACACCACCGCTTGGCGACCCCACCTTGCCAGTCGTGCTCCATGTCGATGACGATCCCGACATGCTCGCGGTCGTCGCCAGCGCCTTCGACGGCAGGGCGGCAATCCATTCGACGCCGAGCGTGGCGGAGGCACGCGCAGCGATCCGGCGGACGCGCTATGACGCCGCGATCCTCGATGTCGGGATGCTCGACGGATGCGGAACCGACCTTGTCGCCCCGCTGCGCAAACGCGCGCCGAGCTTGCCTGTCGTCCTGTTCACCGCGCAGGAGGTCGACGGCGCACCGAAAGAGGGTATCGACCTTATCCTCGTCAAATCGCGCGCCAGTCTCGACACGCTGGTGCGCGAAGTGACCGATCGGATCGGCTCGAAGCGGGCGAATGGCGGAGGCGGCAAATGAGCAACCGGATTCTCTACATCGATGATGAGGGCGATATTCGCGAAGTCGCCGAAATGGCGCTCGAACTCGATTCGTCCTTCGCCGTTCGCACCTGCGGGTCGGGTCGCGAAGGGCTGGCGGCGGCGCGCGAATGGCAACCCGATCTGATCCTGCTCGACGTGATGATGCCCGAACTCGATGGGCCGGGTGTGCTCGAATTGCTCCGGCAAGATCCCGCGACGGCGGCGATCCCGGTCGTGTTCATTACCGCGCGGACGCAGGCGCATGAGGTTGCGCGGCTACGCGAACTCGGCGCGCGCGGCGTGCTCGCCAAACCCTTCGACGCGATGGCGTTGGCGGGGCAGGTGCGGGCCTTGCTCGATGGCTGAGATCGACGCGCGCCTGGCCGCGATTGCCGAACGCTTCGCCGCGCAGGCGGCTGAGACCGCAGCGGAGATTGCGGCCGCGCTCGGTCGCGAAGATTGGTCCGAACTGGCGCGGCTGAGCCACAGTCTGGCGGGGCGTGCGGGGATGTTCGGCTATGGCGCGATCGGCGATGCGGCGCGGTCGATCGAGGAAGCGGTCGATGCCGACCTGGCGGACGATGTGACGGTTCGCTTGACGCAGGATTTACTCAACCAAATGGCCGCGCTAAATCGCGCCTGAGGGGTGGTTATGATTAACGGCGGAGGGTGGACCATGGCCCGCCGCCGGTGATATTATATAAGTTCAACAATATCGTGGTGGATCGAAATGACGAAAGTGCTCGTGGCGGACGATGATCCGCTCACCATGGCGGGGATTACGGCGCTTCTCGACAAGAGTAATTTCGAAGTGGTGGCGACGGTGGATACCGGCGCGGCGGTGCTCGACACGCTGCCCGGCGCGCGGCCCGACCTTCTGATTCTCGACAATGGCATGCCCGAACGGAGCGGGCTCGACGTGCTGCGCACGCTGCGCAGCCGCGGCGACAACCGCCCGGTCGTCCTGCTCACCGGCGGCCTCAACGACGAACTTGCGCGCGAAGCGATCCAGTTGTCGGTCAACGGCATCGTGATCAAGGCGACCGCGCCGCGCGACCTGCTCACCTGCCTCGAAAGCGTCGTGCAGGGACGGCGCTGGCTCGATCAGGATGTGATGCAGCGCGTGATGGAACAGGCGATGTCGCCCGATGCGCCGCGCGATCCGTTCGAGGTGCTGAGCGGGCGCGAGCGCGCGGTCGCCTCGCTTGCGAAGCGCGGACTGCGCAACAAGGAAATCGCCAACGAGCTGGGGCTGACCGAAGGAACCGTAAAGGTCCATCTTCACAAGGTTTTTGATAAGCTTAACATCCGTGGCCGCACCGAATTGATCCTGCTCGCGCAAGACCGCGGACTGTGAATTTATACCGAAAGTTATAGAGATTTTTCGCCGTTAGAGAGCGCCTTTGTCGCCTCCCGGTGAATAACGCACGCGCGAGGGTTAGCGCATCTGTCGATCAAGTTGGCGGCATCGGGCCGTCACCGACGACAGGCGATTCATGGGCTTTTTGCGCACCCTTATCTTGCTGGCCTTGGCGGTGATCAGTGTGATCGCCAGCCAGCATGCGCACGCGCAGGTCACCGCCTATGCGGTCGGGCAGGGCGCGGTGAACAGCGTCGAGGTCGGCGTCGAAGTGCGCGCGTCGGTGCTCGGCCGCTGCGGCTTTGCAACCGGCGGCGCGCCCACCGGCACCATCGACCAGGCCGATTTCGACCAGAGCGGCTTTACCAGGGATTTCGCGATTCAGCTCAATTGCACCGGCGCATCGCGGATTGCGGTTTCGTCGGCGAACGGCGGGATGGCCAACGCGGTGGCGAGCGGCACCGGATATCAGACCAAGGCGCCGTATAATGTCGCGCTCTATGTTGCCGCCGACAATGGGACCAATGCGTCGGCCAGCTGCGCCGCCGCGACGCTCGCCGCGGGCGGTAGCTGTACCTTCGCCGGTACGGCGGGCACGGCCAGCGGGCTTCGCCTCTCGGGCGCCTCGACCAAGGCGAACGGGTCGTATTTGCGCGTCAGCGCCCCCGCATACGCCGGAACCGATACGCTTGCCGCGGGTCGCTATACCGATACCCTCTCGATCACCGTCAGTGTCAGTCCTTAACGCCATGTTGAACAATTCGAATCCGCGCCTATTAACTATCGGCTCCTATTTCGGGGTCCGATATGATGGCACCTACGACATTGATTTCGAACCGGATCGCCCGAGCGGCGCTCGTTCTGGCCGGCATGGGATGCGCGGCGCCGGCGATGGCGGACGAGGTGAACCAGATCGCCATTTATGGCGAAGTGGCGCCGCGCTGCTGGGTTGCCCATCCGATGAAGATCGCTGCGACGAATGCGGCGGTGCAGGTCACACCCGCACGCGCGATCTGCAATCAGGCGCGTCCGGTTATGCTGGCCGAAGTGCGGATGATCGATTCGGAGGGCCTATTGATGAAGCTCGTACCCGCCGCCGCCGATCGCGCAACGCCACTCTCCACCCGCACTGCGCTAGAGATCGTCGTAACCCCTCAGCTATGAGGGTTTGGACGGCCGGTTTATCAACGCTGGGATTGGCGTGCGGACTCGGGGTCGCGCAGCCCGCCGTCGCTCAATCGCAGATATCCTCGGTTTGCGGGGTGACCGGCGCCGCGACCGCGCCTGCCAGCATCACCTATGATCCCTTTTCGCCCGGCGGCCTGTCCGAGGCGACGGTGCCGCTGATCCTGCGGCGCAACCGCGGCCTGATTCTCGGCCGCACGCGCGAGGTCAGCCTGGTGATCGTCTCACCGTCGGGATCGCCCGCGCTCGACGTCACCTATAACGGCTATCGCGTCATCTATCCCGAGGGTTCGACCGCGGGCCGCCCGCGTTCGCTGAACTCGAAGGACAATGGCGCCGGCGCGGCGGGCGAGATTCGTTATGATTTCGGCAGTCTGCTCGCCGCGGACACATCGGCCCCACTCAACCTGCGCGTCACCGTGCCGCCGGGGACCGACCTGTCGGCGGGCGAGCCGATCATCCTCGACCTTCTCTATATCTGCTCGGGCGAGAATGGCATGGCGAGCGTGTCGGTGCCGACGCGCGATACCGGCTCGATCCGCATCAACGTCAACACGGTGAGCGCGCTCCAGGCTTATTATGCCGGATCGCCGCTCGATTTCGGCGAGATCGGCGACGCCACCACCGCGGCGGTGCTCGCGGCGCCCGATCGCTACACGACCCCGGCATCGAACTCTCTTCGCGTGCGCAGTTCGGGACCGTTCGAGGTCAGGATGCGATCGCAGAACGACTTCAAGCTGACCTATCCGGGCGGCAGCCTGTCGAACGCGGCGCAGACGATCCGGTACAGCGCGCGCTTCCTGGGACAGGAGATCACGTCGAACAGCGGCTTCGGTACGCGGACCTGCGCGCGCGCCGGCATGGACGGCAGCGCCGGGGTGCTGCCGCTGCGCACGACGCTGAAGGAAGGCGGCTCGGCGAAGATCCCGGCGACCAACTATAGCGACATCATCAGCATCACCTTCACGCCGATCGTTACCGCGAGCTCGGCGACCAGCTGCGCAGGCCTCTGACCGCCGCTATATCGTCAGGTATAGGAAATGATGCCCGAAGTTAGCTTCGTTTTTGCCGGACGCTAAATATTGCCGGCAGTCGATCCGGCCTATCTCCAACTCGTCAGGGCGATGAGCCCTCCCGGATTTTCGATTGGAGATATGAAATGAAAAAGCTTGTTCTCTCGGCCCTGATCATCGGTTCGACCTTCGCCGCTGCTCCCGCTTTCGCCCAGTCGGCCGCCGGTTCGGTCGACGTGACCGGCACCGTTGCAGCGCGCTGCTCGGCCGTCACCGCGATCACCGGCAGCATCACGCTCGGCGAACTTGCAAAGAGCGACGGCACCGTCGACGCCAGCTTTGCCGGCAACACCGGTGGCCTCAGCCGCAACTTCACCGTGAAGTGCAACGGTTCGAACCCCAAGATTTCGGTCGAAGCCAAGCCGCTGGTGAACGCCGCCGCGACCAACTCGCCGAACGGCTACACCAACACCGTCCACTACACCGCGACGCTGATCGCGACGGGTGCGAAGGGTGGCACCACGCCGGTTGCCGACCAGTCGCTGAGCACCGGTGCGACCTCGGCGCAGGTCGGCGACCGCCTCGCCGCGACCGCGAACAACATCACGCTGACCGTGGGCAGCGGCCTGACCTCTGATTCGACGGCGATCCTCGACGCCGGCACCTATGCCGGCAAGGTCGAAATCACGATCGCACCGACCGCCTGACACCTGGGGGGGTGTCCCCGGCAGGCCGACGTCCACAGGCCTGCCGGGGTTAGCCTTTGAAGGATATGGTCATGTGCAATCCCAAAGCTCTCGCGGCCGAACTTCGCCTTCGCGCGCTCGACGCCGAGCCGCAGGAACGGGCCGACCTGCTGTTTCTCGCGGCGGAATATGAACGAATGGCCGACATGCCCGCATTCGGTGGTCGGCCGGACTGGTTGGGGGTCCCTCTCCCCAAATGAAGGCGGCCGGCGAAATTGCCGGTCGCCTTTATGGATAACATCATGATTACCGGATTTCTTTCTTGGCGGATCACTGCCTTCGGTCCATCGTCGCGTCCGCGGGTGGGGCAACGGGCGAGGAGTAGATCATTGCAGTTGCTCAGGAGTTTTGGCGGCCCAGTCGTCGCCGTGGCGATCGCGGCCGCCGTGTCGGTGGCCGCCTATGCGATGGTCGTCCAGCCGGTGGTCATCGACCTCACGACCTCGGGCCGCACGATGAGCCAGGTGATCACGGTCGAGAACACTTTCGACAAGCCGCTGCCGGTGGAAATGCGCATCGAGGGGCTCGAGCTGACCCCCGACGGCGTCAATGCGACCGGCAAGGATCCCGGCGAGCTGTCGGTCTTTCCGCCGCAGACGCTGATCCAGCCCGGGCAGCGCCAGAGCTTTCGCGTGCAATATGTCGGCGATCCCGCGCTCGCGCGCAGCAAGCATTATTTCGTCACTGCGGCGCAGCTGCCGGTGCAGACGAACGACACGCAATCGAATGTCCAGCTGCTCTATAATTTCCAGGTTCTCGTCAGCGTGTCGCCCGACGGGGCGAAACCGGCGCTGTCGATCGCGTCTGCTGAAATCGGCAAGGATGCCGAGGGCAATCCGGCGCCGGTGATCTCGGTCGCCAACGCTTCGGCGGCACACGGCTATCTGTCGCGCGGCCGCGTCCGCATCGTCCAGTTCGCCCCCGACGGCAAGGAAGTCTTCCGCAAGGAAATTTCGGGTCCCGAGCTGCAGCAGACGCTCGGCTATGGCCTGATCGGAGGTGGCCAGACGCGCCGGATGACCCTGCCCATGCGCCTTCCGCAGCCCGGCGGGCGGATCGAGGCGCAGTTCACGCCCGACAGTTGAAGGCTTTGGCGGTTCGCATGAACCCTCTTTTTATCGCAGGATTTTTGCTCGCCGCGTCGGCGATCCCGGTCGCAGGCCATGCGCAGGCGCCGGCGGATGCTGGCACGCGCGTCGTGATCGATCCGGGTGCCGACGGCGCGGCTATCAACCCGACCGGGCGTGCGGTGGTGCTGACCGCGCCGCTGCTCGACGGGCAGGCTTACCTTGGCGATACGACGCTGACGCTCGAACCCGGCGGGCAGGCGAGCTTTTCGGCCGAGCGCCTGCTCGCGCTGCTCGCGCCGCGGCTGGCGCCATCGCTGATCGACCGCTTGCGCGCGCGCCTTGCCGAGCGTGGTACGATCGGGCGCGCCGACCTTGAGGGCGTCGGCGTCGGCATCCGCTACGATCCGCTGACGTTGCAACTGGTCATGGAGATCGCACCCGCGAGTCGCGCCACCCGATCGGTCACGCTCGGCGACGATGCGGCGCGCACGGTGGTAACCTACATCGCGCCCGCCGATTTCAGCGCCTATCTCAACATCCGCGGATCGATGGACTGGGTACAGCAGGGCACCGACGAGGGCCTCGCGGCGCCGATCACCTTCCTCGACGGTGCGGTGCGCGCGGGCGGGGTGGTGCTCGAAAGCGAAGCGAACTGGCAGGCGGGCGCGCGCGGCGCCGATTTCCAGCGCCGCGGCACGCGCTTCATTTACGACGACCGGAACAATCTCGTCCGCTGGGCGGGTGGCGATCTGCAGACGCTGGCGCGCGGGTTTCAGGCGGCGCCCGAAATCAGCGGCCTCTCGATCTCGCGCTTCTATTCCTTGCTCGACCCACAGCGGATCATCCGCCCGCGCGGCAACCGCAGCTTCCGCATCGAGCGGCGCTCGGTCGTCGAGGTACGCGTCAACGGCCAGCTGGTGCGGCGGCTGGAGCTCGATCCCGGCACTTTCGACCTCAAGGATTTTCCGTTCACGCAGGGCTCGAACGACGTCCGGTTGACGATCACCGACGACGCCGGGCGCACCGAATCGTTCAACTTCGATATCTTCCTCGATCAGGCGCAACTCGCCGAGGGGCTCAGCGAGTTCGGCCTTTACGCCGGTGTGCTCGCGCCGCTCGGCCGGCGCGGTCCGGTTTATAGCAATGATATGGCGTTCAGCGGTTTCTATCGCCGCGGGATCAGCGACCAGCTGACCATCGGCGCCAACGCGCAGGCCGACCCCAATGGCTGGATGGGCGGGGTCGAGACGGTGATCGCGACGCCGATCGGCTCATTCGGCGGCTTCGCTTCAGCCTCGCATGTCAAGGATGTCGGCTCGGGCTGGGCGTCGATCCTGACCTTTCAGCGCACAATTACGCGGCGCAGCGGCGGCGCCGATGCGCTGTCGCTGTCGTTCGAGACGCGCAGCCGCAACTTCGCGCCCATCGGCGTTGGCCTGCCGTCGAACCCGTACCGCTATGTCGCGGGCGCGAGCTATAACGGCGCGATCAACGATGCGCTCTATGCCGGGCTCGACGCGCGCTATTCGCGCGGGCGCGCCGACGAGCCCAATGTCGCGAGCCTGCGCGCGACGGGCGGCTGGCGCATCTCGCCGCGGCTGAACCTGACCGGCGACGTCAGTTACGAACGCGCCGGCCGGCGGGACCGCGTCGGCGTCTTCCTCTCGCTCGTCTTCCGCCTCGATCGGGCGTCGAGCCTGCGGTCGGACTATGACAGCCGCAACGACCGCAAGCGCCTGACCTATCAGACCTATCGTGGCTCGGGCACGGGAGCGTATAATTTCAGCGCCGATGTCGAGCATAGCGACCTCGGCGTCGCGACGACCGCGAACGGCATTTATTACAGCAACCGCGCCGAACTCGGTTTCAGCCATTTCGGCACCTTCGACCGCGATCTCGGCGGATCGACGGGGCAGCGGAGTTCTTTGCGCTTCGGCACTTCGCTCGCGGTCGCCGATGGCAGTTTCACGATCGGACGGCCGATTCAGGACAGTTTCGCGATCGTCCGCGCGCACCCCTCGCTGAAGGGGACCAACCTCTTCGTTGACGCCAATGGCCGCTTTTCGACCGCGAACAGCGGGGCGATGGGGACCGCGCTGCAACCGAGCCTCAGCAGCTACAGCGAGCGCAATCTGCTCGTTACCGCCCCCGACGCGCCGATCGGCACCGATCTTGGAGAAGGGTCGTTCCGGCTGCTCCCCGCCTATCGCAGCGGATATAAGCTAACGGTGGGATCGGATTATATGGTGAGTGTCGTGGGACGCCTGCTCGGCACCAATGGTGAGCCGATCACCTTGGTCGCGGGAACCGCTGTGGAGGAAGCGCATCCCGAGCGCGAGCCGGTGCCGTTGTTCACCAATGTGGCGGGCCGGTTCGGCGCGACCGGGTTGGCGCCTGGCCGCTGGCGTATCACTTTGAACGATGCCGATCGGACACGGTTCGATCTCGTCATCCCCGGCAGTGTCAATCGCACGATAGCGGCGGGCGATCTTGTTCCCACTATGCCGTAACGGTGTCTGCTTTCTTGAGGCCGCTCCTGAAAGCGGCCTGACCGCAAACGGCCATTCGCGTCCGCTCAAAGATCACTCGCTTCCGACCCCTGCCGGCGCTTCCGCAGCGACAAGCATCTGGCCAAAGGCGCGCGCCGCCGGGGATGCCGCGCCGCCGCTGTGAATCAACATGAATTCGGCACTGGGCAACGAGGGGAGGCCATAGTCGCCGTCCAGCAGGCGCAGGCCTGGCTCGAGGTCGCTGCGCATGAGTACCGCCACGGCCAGCCCCGAGCGGACCGCCGCGCGAAGGCCCTGCTCGCTCGGTGAGGTGAAAGCGATGTGCCAGTCGATCGATGTCGCATCGAGCGCGGCAACCCCGACCAGCCGGTTGATGCAATTCGGGGGATGAAAGGCGAGCGGCAGCGACGCGCCCTCGGATAGCAGGAAGTTGTCGGCCGCGACCCATGCGAAATCCGCACGCCGGAGCGGTGTTCCGCCATTCTCGCCCCCGGCGGTCGACAGCACGACGGCAAGGTCCAGTTCCTCGGCGGCAATCATCGTGCTGAGGTCCAGATAGGTGCTCACATGCACATCGAGCCGCACCGAAGGAAAGGCGCGCGAGAATTGACAGAGCAGCGCCGGCAATCGTTCCCCCATGAAGGCTTCGGGAGCGCCAAAACGCACGATCCCCGTTACCGGGGAAGCGCGGAAGCGTTGCGCCAGGGCATCGAGGCCAGCGAGAATGTCCCGGGCGTGCCGCAGCAGCTCTTCGCCGTCATCGGTCAGGGTCAACCGACGCGTCGTTCGACGCATCAGTGTCCGGCCGACTTGTTCCTCAAGGCGCCGTATCTGGTGGCTCACCGCCGGTTGGGTGAGATTCAGCCGACGGGCGGCCCGCGTGAAGCCGCCTGTCTCGCTGACCGCCACGAACGCGCGCAATAGGACCGGATCGATATCCATCTTCAAAGATTAATTAGAGTTGATCATGAATTCCAGAAAATAAAATCATTTCCATCATCACATACCACCCCCCAGATTGCGCATCAGCCGGGGAAATTGGACCCGGGCGATCGAAAGGCGCACCCATGTATCCCAACCCCGCCGGCAAAAACGCGCTGGCTCTCTTCGCGGTGTGCCTCGGCGCGCTGATGTTCGGTCTCGAAATCACAAGCGTGCCAGTGATCCTGCCGAGCCTGGAAAACGTGCTGCATGGCGACTTCCGCGAACTGCAGTGGGTCATGAACGCCTATACGCTTGCCTGCACGACCGTACTGATGGCAACCGGGACGCTAGCGGACCGCTTCGGCCGCAAGCGCATCTTCCTGATCAGCGTCACCGCCTTTGGCGCCACGTCGGCGCTTTGCGGTCTTGCCGACAGCATGACGCTGCTGATCGCAGCCCGGATGCTTCAGGGGCTTGCCGGCGGGGCGATGCTGATCTGCTCGATCGCAATTCTCTCACACCAGTTTCAGGATGCCCGCGATCGCGGCCGCGCTTTCGCGACCTGGGGCGTCGTTTCGGGAATCGGGCTCGGGTTCGGCCCGATCGTCGGAAGTGCGATCATCGCGCTGGCGGGCTGGAAATGGATATTTCTCGTCCATCTTCCTCTCTCGCTCCTGACCCTGGCGCTTGCCGTCGGCACGATCGCCGAATCGCGCGACCCCGACGCCAGTCGTCTCGATCTGGCGGGAATAGTGACCCTTTCGCTGGCGGTATTCGGTCTGGTCTATGTCATCACGCAGGGCGCCGCGCTGGGCCTTTCCGCCGCGATCGCGATCGCTATCGCCACTGTCGCCTGTTTTGCGGCCTTCCTGTTTGTCGAACGGCGACAGGCGCATCCGATGTTCGATTTTTCCGTCTTTCGGAACCGCAGCTTTTTTGCCGCCATCCTTGGCTGCATGGCCATGAACATCAGCTATTGGCCCTTCATGATCTATTTGCCGATCTACCTTCAGGTCGGCATCGGTTACGACACCCTCACCACCGGCCTGTGCCTGCTCGCCTACACATTGCCGGCTCTCGTCTTTCCTCCCGTCGGCGAGCGTTTGTCGCTCCGATACGGGCCGGGCCTCGTCATCCCGTCCGGCCTTGCCACGATCGGCCTCGGTTTTATCGCAATGAAGGTCGGTAGCGTCGCGGCACAGCCGGGCTGGCTGACGATGTTGCCCGGCCTGCTGCTTGCCGGCATCGGGATCGGTATCACCAATACGCCGGTGACCAACACCACGACGGCGTCGGTCCCGCCGAGCCGGGCGGGAATGGCGTCGGGCATCGACATGAGCGCGCGGCTGATCACGCTGGCGGTGAATATTGCGCTTATGGGCATATTGCTGGTCGAGGGAACGGTCGCCGCGCTGCGAGGCGTCGCCCCTGCGGTCGTCGGGCTCGCGGAGTTGCGTGCCGCAGCCGAAGCGGTCGCCGCCGGGCATGTGGCGATCGACAACCTGCAGGAGGGAGCCGTGCAGCACGGGCTCGTCTCCGGCTTCGGATTTGTCATGATCTATGGTGGGTTAGGGGCGCTAGTCTTGGCGGCGGCGAGCCGCGCCCTGTTTCGGCTGGGCCAAGACATGACAAAGACTTGAGGTCTACGTCTGCTTCTCCATTCCGATACCCCAAAGCGGCTCGTCCGCCACCGGTCAGTTGTGCCAATGAGCTTGGGTCCGCGGAAACATCTCACAGGATGTTGAGCGAGTTGCTGCTCCGTCGTTCCGGTATTCACCTGACCTTTACCCGGATTATCGCATCCCCTCCGATCAACCGGATCGGGGATCCGAATTTCGCCATTGGTCGGGTGTATGAATTATTATAACATCATAGGGATTTTGAACACGAGCATGGCGGCGATATTCTGCATCGCGCTGCTGGCGATCTGGCGAAACAACCGGTCTCTGCATTATATTCGGGTATTCGGGCTGTCGTATGCGATCAGGTCGCTGTGTTTCGGCATATTTTACTTCGCCTTCTCTTTGGAAAATCCGGTTTTGCGCTATTCGGCGAACATCTTCCTGCTGTTCGCGATCATGCTGCTGTCCATCGGTTTGTCCAATCGGCGCGGGCAACGGCCTCGCTACGGTGCTCTCCTTGCTATCGGGGCGCTCACGCTGGGGCCGCTCCACTATTATCAATTCATGGATCCGAACCTGCTGGCCCGGGTCATCATCCTCAATTCCGGGCTGGCTATGCTCAGTCTCCTGATGCTGCTGGATGTTGCAAGGGCGCCGCGCCGTACGCCGGTGGAGCAGGTGCTTCTCGGTTTACTGCTCGTCTCCTTCGCCGGCTATCTTCTTCGGCCGCTGTTCCTGATTGCGTCAGACGCCTCTGGCCAGCGGTTTGAAAGCTCGTACTGGCTTGTGGTTTCGATTTCCGACGCGCTCATCTGCGCGATGACGGCGGTCGGGGTCCTTGCGGTTATCGCGAGCGACGTGATGGACGGCATCAAGTCCGATGCGCTGATCGACACTCTGTCGGGATTGTTCAATCGCCGCGGTTTTGAACCTCGTGCGCTCAGAGCAATGGCGAGACAGGCAGCGGGAAAGCCGGTGGCGATCATCCTCAGCGATCTCGACCATTTTAAATCGATCAACGATTTGTTCGGTCACAGCAGCGGCGATTTGATCATCCGGCACTTCGCGGACGTCCTGAAGGAAGAAGCGCCCGGAGGTGCAATTATGGCGCGTCTGGGCGGCGAAGAATTCGCGATCATGCTACCCTCAGGCGCGCCCGTCGCCGCGCACCAACTAGCCGAAGAGATCAGGACGGCGTTCAAGCAAACCGCCCCGGACATTATGTCCGGCGAGGCAAGCCCGACGGCAAGCTTCGGGGTCGCGATTGCGAGGGAAGATGAAAACCTGCAGGCTCTGATGGATCGCGCCGACCGTGCACTTTACCGAGCCAAAGGCGACGGCCGCGACCGCGTGCATCTGTCAGAGTAGACCAAGCCCACGCGGTTCCGAGAGAGTGCGAACGCGCGAGAAGAATGTCCGCTTCCTCACGTAGATTTCTCAAAAGCGGATCGGCTGTAGTCGACCAGTGTGGGCGGTGATAGACTCTCGGTCCCGCCCACTTTTGGAGATTACTTCGGAGCCGTTAGGCAGCGGATATGGGCTCCCGTCGGCCTTTTGAAAAGGGGCGCGGATTTCGCCACGCCCCCTTCCTTGTTTCATGTTTCGGAGAAGGTCAGCCCTTGCAGGGGCCGATGTTGGTGCTGGTGACCTGCATCTGCATTTCCATATCGCCGCCGCCCATCGGCGATTTGCCCTTCGAGGTGACGAGAACGTCGGTCTTCTTGGCACCGAGGGTTCCTGCGAGGGCGAGTTCGACCTTTTGCGTGCCCTGTGTGCAGGTGCCCGGCGACATCGATCTTGCCATCGCCGATCCGGTTCTTGCGCCAGGTGCAGGCCTCGCCATAGCCTTTCGACAGCGCACCGGCGACATCCTCCTTGTCTGCCTGTTCCTGCGTCAGGCATTGTTCGGCGCCGCTGGCGGCCGCGAACTGCTTCGACATCTGGTCCTTCACATTATCGGGAACGCCCGGTATCTCGAACCTGACCAGCTTGACGTCGGTCATCCAGTTGCCGGCTTCGCGCTTCACCGTCCCGGCCGGCGCAGCCGCCGTATCGTTGCTCTTGCCGCAGCCGCTCAGGCGAGAGGTCGGCCAGCGCGGGAGTCGGCAGCATGCAGATCGCAACCATGGCAAGGGCTAGCGGCGCGGCAGCGGTAAGAAGTTTCGATGCTCTGGTCATCAGCATTCCTACATGGTTGGCGGCCGAATGCCGTCCCCAAAATTCATTCTCTGATGTTGTAAAAACCGGCTGAACCAGCTTCAGAAGCCGAGGGTCATGCCCCCGCCGGCGGCAACCTTGCCATTGCCGGTGGTCCCGGCATTCAACCGGAACTGGACATTGTCGCTCACCCGCCCGATGATCGCAGCGGAAAAGGCAAAGCGACCATCATAAGTGCCGGTGCCAACGCCGATGCCGATCTTGTTGTCGCCGTCGAGCGGGGGGATCGAGGCTATTGCGGTGGCAATTGCCACCCCGCGCCCGACTAGGCGATCGAGCCGCCGGATATCGAAATCAAGGCCAGAAAGCCGGGCATCAACAGCATCAAACGCCGATCCGACATTGCTGAAGCTCTGCCCGCCGATCATATAGCTGGGGGCGGAGACGGCGCCGGTCGCCGCATTATATGCCGATCCGCCACCGAGCGCGTTCGCGGCGCTCGCACCGAGCGCATCCACGCGCACGATCGCCGTATCGGCGGTCTGCTGCGCGCCATTTGCCAGCCCTTCGATCCGATCGTCCGCGGTTGCCATGTCGGTCCGGATCACGGCTTCGCGTGTGTCGGTATAGGCGTTGGCATCAGCCAGCATGGCGGCACCGGCTGACGCGACATCGGCGCGGATCGCGGCTTCGCGTGTGTCGGTATAGCCGTTCGCCGCATCCAGCGTCGCGGCATCGCCGGCGGCCATGTCGGTCCGGATCAGCGTTTCGCGTGTATCGGTATACGCTTGGGCATCGCGTTGCGCGATGAAATCGCCCTCGTTCATCTGGGCCACGTTGACCGCATCGGAGAAATTGGTGCCGTCGGCGACATTTGTGATCCGCCGCCTCATGGTGACGGAACCGACCGAAACAACATTGTCTTCATCGGCCTCGGATTTTCGTCCCAGGGCGACGCTGTTTTCGGCACTCACCGATGCGCTTTCTCCAATGGCCGTGCTGTCGTTCCCGAAAATGACGGCGCTGGCGCCGACTGCCGTACTGTTGCTCCCATTGGCGAAGCTGAAGGCACCGCATTCGGTCGAGCCTTCGATATCGTCGGGGGTGCCTGCGACACCATCGGGGCCGGGATTGTCGTTGGTGTTGCACTCGGGTGTTGAGTCGGCCCACGCCGGGACCGGTAGCAACGCCATTGCGAAGATGATCGCCGCCGCGCTGCTGCCCAGAAATAGCTTTGGAACCCTGATCATGATGCACTCCTCAAAGGTCGAAGGCGGAATGCCGCCCTGCAATTTTTCCCTCTGAGGTGATAAAAACCGCCGCCGTGCGGCGCATCGGCCAAATGGCCTGTCCACATGGCCGATGCGATAGCCAGATGGCCTACAACCCTTGCGCCGGCGCAGGATCGCGGCGAGATTGATGGTCATGGCCGACGACAGACAGCCCCTTTTCAAGCCCGGTGCGGCCATGCGGACGGATGGCGCCGATCGTGACAACGCGCCGCAACGCGATGGTCAGATCGAGGCGGCGGCGGAGCATTATCCTATCGGGCTGCTGGCCAGCTTGCTGCGCTATACGGGGCTTGCCGCGGCATTTTATTCGATGTCGGTGCTTTTCGCGCCCTATGTGGCGCCGATCACGATGCGGTCATGGCGCGTCGTCACGATCATTTTCATGAGCATTTGGCTGATCTCCATTTATGTCCATTACCGGGTCAGGCCCGAGCGGGCGGAGGAGATCCGGCGCTGGAATCTGATCGGCAAAACCCTGCTGGCCGGCGCGGTTTTGATCATCATGGCGATGATCTGGATCTTTATGCCGCATGCGCCGGAACCGCTGCATCTGCTGATGACCATCTTCGTCATGGCCTATCTGTCCATCACGATCATCTCGGCGCCGCAACATAGCGCGGTCAACAGGTTCGCGATCATCGCGATGCTGGGCTCGATCCTGATCGTCTACGACTATCAGACGCCGTTGTTCAATGGTGTCATCATGGTGTTCGTCCTGCTGTTTGCGGCCATCATGTTTTTCCTGAGCGAAGTCTTTCCCGAGACCATCAGGCAGACGGCGCAAGCTCATGCGATTGCCGAAGCGGCGCGCATCGAGGCCGAGATGCAGCGCGACGCGAAAGGGCGGTTTCTGGCCTCGGCGTCGCATGACCTCGGCCAGCCGTTGCAATCGGCACGGCTATTCTTCGATCAGGTTGTGCGCGGCACCGACCCGGTACGGCGAGCGAGGGCGGCCATGCACACCGAGGCGGCCTTTTCACTGATCGAACGGCGACTGCATCAAATGATCGAGCATCTGCGGCTTGAATCCGCGGGGACCACCGCGACCCTCGCCGAACTGACCGTCGGCCATTCGATCGCCCGGACGGCGGCGCTGGCCGAAGCCATGGCGGCGCAACAGCAGGTTGCCATCCATGCGCTGCCCAGCAGCTTGCGCGCCGTCGCCGACTTTGAATTGCTGGAGCGGGCGCTGCTGAATCTGGTCGACAATGGATTGCGGCACGCGCAGTCGACGCGACTACTGATTGGCGCGCGGCGGCAGGGCTCGTCCATTCGCATCTGGGTCATCGACGATGGCGTGGGAATTGCGCCCGGGGATATCGCGTCGCTGTTCGACGATTATTTCCAAGGCAGCAATCATGGCGACGAGGTGCGCGGCGGGTTTGGATTGGGACTGGCGTCGGTACAGCGGACCATGGCTTTGATGAACGGCACAGCCGGGCTTGATCCGAACTGGAAGCAAGGGGCGGCCTTTTTTCTTGAGTTGCAAGGAGCAGCTGCCTAGCTTGCATTATGAACAATTGCCTGATCTGCGACGATCACCAAATGATGTTGCAGGCATTGAAAGGCAGTGTGCAATTATCATGGCCCGACACCGACATTCTTCTTGCCAGTGACTTCCCGTCCGCCTGGGCGGCTGCGAAAGCTCATCCCGACTTGATATTGTGCGATCTGGGGATGCCGGGAGCGGCCCCTGTCGACGGAATCCGGCGTCTCAGAGAAACGACCCCTAACTCTCCCATATTGGTGGTCACGGGTGTTGAGGACGACCAGTTGCTGCTCGACATGTTCGCGCTTGGTGTCGCCGGCTTCATACCAAAAGTGTCCAGCCCCGCGATTTTGGAACTGGCCGTGCGCCTGATCCTCGCTGGCGGTCATTACCTGCCCGAGCGGATGATCCAATTGACCGGCAGGCCCCATCAGGCAAATGGCACGTCACCGAATTTTGCCGCAAACGCCCATTTTTCAAAAATGACCGGGCGCCAGATCGAAGTGCTGCAAATGATCGCGACCGGCAAATCGAACAAGGAAATCGCCCGGGCGCTGTGCCTTTCGCCTGCGACCGTCAAGGCGCATGTCGCGGCCGTGATCGCCGCACTGGGCAGCGCCAACCGCACCGAAGCCGCATTCGCTGCGCGGAATTTTGGTCTTATCTAAGACCCGGAGTCATGGAACGAGCAGAATGAGCAATGTGTGAACCTTGTTGTCTGAGCCACCTATGATGAACGCCACGACAGTCCCGGGAGTTATCACACTAGGTACTCCCGCTTCCCAATGGATGATCCGTTCGCTCCTTGGTCTGTCACGAAGCGGGCAATGCCCGCTTCTTTAATTTTTGTCCCGATAGCTGCCTGACGGCTAGCGGCCATCAGCACCGATTCCAATATCGCCCCGATATAGCGCTTGGCCTTAATGCGAAGCGCGACCCTTTTCCGCGCCCGGAGTCCGACCCGCAACCACCCCGCATTATTTCGGGTTGCGGCAGGTGAATAATCTGCGGAGAAGCCTGTGGGAAGGAGGGAGTGGGGGGATGACGGTGCAACACAATGTTTTGATCGTCGACGATCACCGCATCACCCAAAGCGGTCTGCGGTTCCTTTTTGGTTCGCTCGATCGCTTCGTTGTAGTCAATGCGCTTGATTGCGGCGCGATGGTCAATGCTTTTGTACAGTCGCAACCGGTCGACCTCGTTATCCTCGATCTCAACTTGCCCGACGTGCGGGGCATAAATGTTCTCGCCGAGATCGTCGGATCGCGCGACATGACGGTTATCATCCTGACCGGCGAAACGAACCTTGCCGAGATTCACTCGGCGCTCAAACTGGGCGCGCGTGCTGTCGTGAGCAAATCGGACCCGCTCGATCACATTGTCGCCGCCTGCGACGCAGCGCTGGCGGGCGAGGTCTATATTTCGCCGCATATCGAAGAAGCGCTCGGCAAGTTTCAGCAATCCCC
>NZ_DATMST010000135.1:0-6283 GCF_035565275.1 Sphingopyxis sp. | reverse complement strand
ACGGCGTCGGCGCGGCTGGCGAGCCAGTCGACGATCTTGCCCTTGCCCTCGTCGCCCCATTGCGACCCGATGACGGTAACATTTGCCATGACAATGTCCTGCTGTGCGGGGCCATCCTGACCCGGCGCGGCCTTAGCGGATTTGGCCGGAGAGGCAAGGGCGGTGGCACGGTTGCGCCGGTCTTTTTGGCGGGGTAGCGAGGCGGAAAGAAGGATGCCCGCGATGATCGACCCCGAAGCCCCCTATCATGCCCATATCTATTTCGACGATGCCGAGCGCGCCGCTGCCACCGAACTGCGCGATGGCTTTGGTCGCGACTCGGCGATCCTGTTCGTCGGCGACATGACCGATGGCGCGGCGGGGCCGCATCCGATCGCGCAATATGAGGTGCATTTTCTGGGCGCAGCAGTTCCGGCGGTGATCGCGACGATCGAGGCGACCGGGCTGCGCGCGCTGGTCCACCCGCTTACCGATGATGATCTCGCCGATCACACGACACTGGCGCACTGGATCGGCGAGCCGGTCGAGCTGGACGTGACCGTGCTCGATCCGCCCGGCGTGAATCAGGGTATTCCGCGGTTCGGGATATCGGATTTCTAGGCTTCGACGGGTCCGTCGGGGCCGAGTGTAAACCCGCAACCCAGCGCAACGGCGTCGTCAGCTTCGGACAGCGCTGCCACGGTATGCCAATCGTCGGCACGTAAACTCGCGGCGAGCGCGGGGTCGTGGCCGAGCGGCAAGAAGATGCGGCGCTCGGCATCATTTTCGGCGCCGAGACCGGCGTCAATCAGCGGATCGGGATAGAGCGAAAAGCCGACAGCCGATTCTTCCTTTTCGCCGACAGGGATTGAATATCCGCCGCCGCGTCCGACCGCATCGCCCTGACCGGGCACGAAAATCTGGAAACCGAACCAGCTTTGATAGGCGAAGCCATGGCGCTCGGTCGGGTCGAGCGTCAGCGTGACGCGGCCGCGAACCGGTGCGGCGATCGCTTCGAGCGCATCGATGCGGGCGGTGAGAATACCCGTGGTATCGAATGCGCGCAAATCGGCGATTGCCTGATCGAAGGGGCCCGTGGCGCGGAGCAACGGCAGGTAGGCTTCGGCGCCCAGCCGCGTCAGTGCGCCGGCGTCCTTGGCGTCGAGTTCATCGCGGAGTTGCTGGATGTCGGCGTCAACGGGCAACGGACCGCCCGCGAGCAGGTCGACGACGTCGGGCAAAGTGAAGTCGATGGTGACGGGGCCGATGCCGGCGGCTTCGAGCGCGTCGATCGCGACCATGACGATCTCCCGCGCCGCGCCGACGCTGTCGCTACCGATCAGTTCGGCACCGACCTGAAGCATCTCGCGCGCGGGACGGAGCTGGCTCGCGCGCAGTTTGACGACCTGCCCGGCATAGCAGAGCCGCAACGGGCGTGGTGCTTTCGCGAGGAGCGAGGTCGCGATGCGGCCGACCTGCCGCGTGATGTCGGGGCGCAGCGCGAGCGTGCGCTGCGACACCGGATCGGTGAAACGGAGCAGATCGCGCGTCGAGGGCTCGTCCTCGCCGCCCAGTGTCTCGCGAAACTCGGCGAGCGGCGGCGAGACCCGGCCATAGCCGTGCGCGCGCATCGCGTCGACGAGCGCGCGGGTCACGCGTGACGCAGCCTCCGCCTGGCGGGGGAGGCGGTCGCGCAAACCTTCGGGTAGCAGGGCATGGGCCTTGGTCATCGAATGCGGCCTTAGGCGGGTGGCGGGAGCGTTTCAACCGCTCCCGCCCGGACGTGTCAGAACTTGAGGCCCTTCACCGTCTTTACGCCGGGCAGCTGGCAAAGCTGCCACAGCAGAGGCTCGGGCATCGGCGAGTCGAGGCTGAGAAGCAGCACCGCTTCGCCGCCGGCATCGCGGCGGCCGAGGTGGAAGGTGCCGATGTTGAGCCCGGCTTCGCCGAGCGCGGTGCCGATGCGGCCGATGAATCCCGGCGCATCCTCGTTGACGATATAGAGCATATGGCCGTCGAGATCGGCCTCGACCTTGATCCCGAACATCTCGACAAGGCGCGGGTCGCCGTTGCTGAACAGCGTGCCCGCGACCGAGCGATCGCCGTCGCTGGTCGCCACGGTGACGCGGACGAGCGTGTGATAATCGCCGTCGCGGTCGTGGCGCACTTCGCGAACATCGAGTCCCCGCTCACGCGCGAGATGCGGCGCGTTGACCATGTTCACGCTGTCCGAATAGCGGCGCATCAGACCGGTCAGCACCGCTGCGGTGATCGGCTTGAGGTTGAGTTCCGCCGCCGCGCCTTCGACCTCGACCGAGATGGTGGTGAGATTGTCGTGCGCGAGCTGGCCGACGAGGCTGCCGAGCTTTTCGGCGAGGCTCATATAGGGGCGCAGCTTCGGCGCTTCCTCGGCCGAGAGGCTGGGGACGTTGAGCGCGTTGGTAATGCCGCCGGTCAGCAGATAGTCGCTGAGCTGTTCCGCCACCTGGATCGCGACATTGACCTGCGCTTCGTCGGTCGACGCACCGAGATGCGGCGTGCAGATGAAGTTGGGCGCGCCGAACAGCGGATGGTCGGCCGCCGGCGGTTCGGTCTGGAACACGTCGAGCGCCGCGCCCGCAACATGGCCGCTTTCGAGCGCGTCCTTGAGCGCCGCTTCATCGATCAGCCCGCCGCGTGCGCAGTTGATGATGCGCACGCCCTTCTTCGCCTTGGCGATATTTTCGGCCGACAGGATGTTGCGCGTCTGGTCGGTCAGCGGCGTGTGCAGCGTGATGAAATCTGCCTTGGCGAGCAAGGTGTCGAGATCGGCCTTCTCGACGCCGAGTTCGATCGCGCGTTCGGGCGTGAGGAAGGGGTCGAAGGCGACGACCTTCATGCGCAGGCCCAGCGCGCGTTCGGCAACGATGCTGCCGATATTGCCGCAGCCGATCAGGCCGAGCGTCTTCGACGTCAGCTCGACGCCCATGAAATCATTCTTCGGCCATTTGCCCGCCTGCGTTCCCGCGTTGGCTTCGGGAATCTGGCGCGCGAGGGCGAACATCATCGCGATCGCGTGTTCGGCGGTGGTGATGCTGTTGCCGAAGGGGGTGTTCATCACGATGACGCCCTTCTTCGACGCCTCGGGAATGTCGACATTGTCGACGCCGATCCCGGCGCGGCCGACGACCTTCAGGTTCGTCGCGGCGGCGAGGACGTCGGCAGTGACCTTGGTGGCCGAACGGATGGCGAGGCCGTCATAGTCGCCGATCATCGCGATCAGCTCGTCCTTGGTCTTGCCGGTGATGACATCGACGTCGATGCCGCGCTCCTTGAAAATCGCGGCGGCTTTGGGGTCCATTTTGTCGCTGATGAGAACTTTGGGTGCGGTCATGTCTTGTCTCCGTGTCCCGGCGAAAGCCGGGATCTGTGGCGGAATGGGAAAATGGGCCCCGGCTTTCGCCGGGGTTTGCAATCAAGCGTTGAGCGAGGCGTAGGCCCAGTCGAGCCAAGGCCCGAGCGCTTCGATATCGGCGGTGTCGACGGTCGCGCCGCACCAGATGCGAAGGCCCGGCGGCGCGTCGCGGTAACCCGCGATGTCGTAGGCCGCGCCTTCGGCTTCGAGCAGAGCCGCGAACTTCTTGATGAAGCCCTCGTCGGCACCCGCGACCGACAGGCAGACCGAGGTCTTCGAGCGGCTGGCGGGATCGGCGGCGAGATGGCTCAGCCACTCACGCTCCGCAACGATCTTGTCGAGCGCGGCGGCATTCGCATCGCTGCGCGCCTTGAGGCCTTCGAGACCGCCGAGCGATTTCGCCCATTCGAGCGCGAAGATCGCATCTTCGACCGCGAGCATCGACGGGGTGTTGATCGTCTCGCCCTTGAAGACGCCCTCGGTAAGCGCTCCCTTGCTGACGAGGCGGAACACCTTCGGCAGCGGCCAGGCGGGGGTGTGGTTTTCGAGCCGTTCGACCGCCCGCGGGCCGAGGATCAGCACGCCGTGGCCGCCTTCGCCGCCGAGCACTTTCTGCCAGCTGAAGGTCGCAACGTCGATCTTGTCCCACGGCAGGTCGTAAGCGAACACCGCGCTGGTCGCGTCAGCGAAGGACAGGCCCTCGCGGTCGGCAGCGATCCAGTCGCCGTCCGGAACGCGCACGCCGCTGGTGGTACCGTTCCAGGTGAAGAGGACGTCGTTCGACCATTCGACTTCGGTCAAATCGGGAAGCTGGCCGTAATCGGCGCGAATGACGGTCGGGTCGAGCTTGAGCTGCTTAGCGGCGTCGGTGACCCAGCCCTCGCCGAAGCTCTCCCAGGCGAGCGTGGTAACGGGGCGAGCGCCCAGCATCGTCCACATCGCCATTTCAAAGGCGCCGGTGTCCGAGCCCGGAACGATGCCGATGCGGTGCGTGTCGGGAAGCTGCAGCATCTCGCGCATCAGGTCGATGCAATAGGCGAGGCGCGTCTTGCCGATCTTCGCACGATGCGAACGGCCGAGCGATTCGGTAGCGAGTTTTTCGGGGGACCAGACCGGCGGCTTGGCGCAGGGACCGGAAGAAAAATAGGGGCGCGTCGGGCGCACCTGTGGCGTCGTCACTTCACTCATCATAGTCTCTCCTTGCAGAGAGCTCGCGCGGCGTTGGGACCGCGTGGCCCGGCGCCGCGTTTAGGGATGCGGCGCGGGGTGTCAAATAAATTGCACGGACCGCGCGAAATTTTCGACGAGCCGAAAACATGGTATACGAGTTGTTAACTATTTCGTCGGTAATTTGACGGCCATGCCGATCCCGACCGTCCTGAAGCCCCGGATACTGATCGCAGCCATCGCAGCGCTGGCGCTATCCGCCTGTTTCGGCGCACCCGAGGCAATGAAGCATGGCGGGGGCAAGCGGACGACCGCGAGCAAGCCGAACCGTCCGCAATCGATCGGCACTCCCTCCTTCACCAGCGCCGAAGCGCAGCAATGCGCTTTCGATCTCAAGCAGGCCGGCGTGCGCTTCACGCCGCTCCCGAACGAGGATCATGGCGGCGGTTGCACCTCGATCGATTCAGTAAAGCTGCTCGACGTCGGAACGCCGGTGTCGGGGCTCGGCGCGATGACCTGTCCGCTTGCAAAGAATTTCGCGGCTTGGGCCCAATATGCGGTGAAACCCGCGGCGCGGAAATATTTCGGCACCGAAGTCGTGAAGATCGAGACTTTCGGCACCTACAGCTGCCGCAACATCTATGGCGGCCGCACGGGCCGGCTGTCGCAACATGCCTATTCGAATGCGATCGACGTGTCAGGATTCGTGCTGGCGGATGGCCGCCGCATCATGCTCGACGGCGGGTGGAAGGGCGACAGGTCGTCGCAGGACTTTCTTCGCGCGCTGCACAAATCGGGCTGCCGTCGCTTCGGTACGGTGCTCGGCCCCGACTACAACGCGGCGCACTATAACCATTTCCACTTCGATATGAGCGGCAACGGCTACTGCCGCTGAGCCGCTGCCTGACTTGGCAAAGTCATGCGGAACGGCTAGCCGTCCGCCAATGGCAGAAGATAAACAACCCCATCGTTCGCGTTTCCACAAAGCAAAGGATGACGCGCATTTCGCCAAGCAGGCGACCACCACCCCGCAGACCGCGAGCGCCGCTTACAAGCTGGCGTTCCAGGACAATGATTTCCTGCTGCGCGAAGATTTGCGGCCCGTCCGCTTTCAGCTCGAACTCCTGAAACCCGAACTGCTGCTCGACGAGGCGAAGATCGAATCGATGCTCGTCATCTATGGTTCGGCGCGCATTCCCGAGCCGGAAGCCGCCGACGCGCTCGAAGCCGCGGCGACCGACGACGTCCAGCGCAACATCGCTCGCCGCCTGAAGGAAAAGGCGAAATATTACGACGAGGCGCGCGCGCTCGCGCGGCTCGCGAGTCAGGTGCCGCCCGACGAGAATGGCTGCCGTCACTTCGTCGTCTGCTCGGGCGGCGGGCCGTCGATCATGGAAGCCGCCAATCGCGGCGCCGTCGACGAGGGGCAGGAGACCATCGGTCTCAACATCGTGCTTCCGCACGAGCAGATGCCAAACCCCTACGTGACTCCGGACCTCAGCTTCCAATTCCACTATTTCGCGCTTCGCAAGATGCACTTTCTGCTGCGCGCTCGGGCCGTCGCGGTATTCCCCGGCGGCTTCGGCACCTTCGACGAGATGTTCGAGCTCCTGACGCTGATCCAGACCGGCAAGGTACGCCCGCTCCCAATCCTTCTGTTCGGCCGCGACTTCTGGAGCCGGATGGTGGATTTCGAAGGCCTTGCCGACGAGGGTGTTATTGCTCGCAAGGACCTCGCGCTCC
>NZ_DATMST010000134.1:0-3492 GCF_035565275.1 Sphingopyxis sp. | reverse complement strand
CAGCGCGAGCAGATTGTCGGCGACCGAATCGAGTAGTTTCTGTGCGTCGGTCTTTGGCGGGGACTGCAAGGCCGATGCGGGACCGGCGAGGGCGAGCCCCGCGGTGCCCGCGCCGAGTGTGGCGAGCGTGCGGCGGCGGCTGACGGGGATGAAAAGCGGATTGTGCACTGCGGGCTCCCTGCGACTTCGTTTCTTGTGAAACCTGTCTAGGGAGTGCCGCACGCCGGTCAACGAAAAGGGGACGGGAAAGCCGATGCTTGCCCGCCCCCGTCGAAAATTATCGTGCGTTGGTCAGTCGGTGAGGTCGGCGGGAACCTTGCCGCCGTTCGCGGCGAGTTCGCGCATCACCGCCTTGTGCAGCCAGATGTTCATTTCGGCGCTGCCGTCGAGCGCGCCGGTATAGCCAAGCTCCTGCGCCAGCTCCTTGCGGTTGGCGAGGCTCGAATCGATGCCGAGCAGTTTCATCAGGTCGACGATCGAGGTGCGCCAGTTGAGATCCTGTCCCGATTTCGCGGCTTCGGCGCTCAGGATCGCTTCGACATCGACTTCGCCGATCGGTGCCGGAGCCGCTGCGGCCGCGGCCATGGCGCTTGTCGCGGCGTCGAGCGCGGTGCCCACGGGACTCGGCGCTGCAGGTTCTGCGGCGGCCGCCTTCTTGCCGAAAATCGCGTCCTTGATGCTGCTGAAAATGCCCATGATTTTACTCCCACTGTGGTGCGGCCCATCCCGAAGGGGGCGAGTCGGACTATCGCAGGCTAGACTATGCATTTGAAAATGACAGTCAAAAGACCGACTCGCCCTTCGTCCACGCACTGCTATACTGCCGTCGATCGGCGCGGTTCGGTCCGCGGTCGAGAGGGAGACGGCTCATGAATCTTACCGACATTCTGGCGCAGGCCGGCGGCATCGAATCAATGGCGAACCAGCTGGGCATTCCGCCGGCGATGGCGAAGCAGGGCGCCGACGCGCTCCTCCCCGCGATTCTCGGAGGCTTCAAGAAACAGGCGCAATCGGGCGGCGGGGTCGAGGGTCTCGGTGGCCTTCTCGGCCAGCTCGGCGGCGGCGGCCTGCTCGACTCGGTCCTCGGCTCGCAGCCGACCGAGGTCAGCCAGGGCAATGACGTGCTGGGTCAGATCTTCGGATCGAAGGACGTCAGCCGGACCGTCGCGGGTCAGGCCGCGGCGCAGACCGGAATCGATTCGGGCATCCTCAGGCAGATGCTGCCGATGCTCGCGATGATGGCGGCCGGCTATATGGCGAAGCAGGGCGGTCAGACGGGCGAGGGCGGCGGCCTCGGCGGCATCCTCGGCAATGTGCTCGGCGGCGCGATGGGCGGCGGGGCGGCCCCGTCGGCAGGCGGGCTTGGCGGCCTCGGCAAGATGCTCGACATGGACGGCGACGGCAATCCGCTCGACGACATCATGGGCATGGTCAACAAGATGCGTGGATAGTGGCGTCCCCTCCCGCATGCGGGAGGGGAGCATTCACGCCGCCATCAGGCGCAATTCCTCACGGAAATCCTCGTCCACCCCGATGCGGCCTCGCATCGGGGTGACGGCGCTGTCCGCATCGGCGTCGCCTTCTTCGAACAGCGCGCACGCCGCCTCGCCACCGCGCGCGAGGCTGTAGCGCTGCGCGACCTTTCCGGTCGGGCGGAAGCCCAGCTTGCGCAGCACCGCGCCCGATGCCGGATTGTCGAGGAAGTGCCCCGCCGACAGCTTCGGCAGGTTCATCGCACGTGCGATATGGACGAGCTGACGCCCGGCCTCGGTCGCGAAGCCGAGGCCCCAATAAGGCCGCGCAATCCAGTAACCCATTTCGAGGCCATCCTCGGGGCCGGGCGAAATTCCGCAGCCGCCGACGAGCCGCGGCGCGCCGCCGGTCCGGGCGAAGATCAGGAAACGGGGCTGGTCGGGGTCGAGCGGCTTGCTCAGAAATTCCTGCGCCTGTTCCTCGCCATAGGGCCAGGGGGCGGTCGCAAGGTTGCGGACCACCGCCTCTTCGCCGATTGCACGAGCCAGCGCGGGGGCATCTTCCAGCCAGCCGGGCCGCAGCAACAGTCTTTCGGTACGCGCGAACATGTCTTCTAACTCCCAATGTCTGTCGCCCTGGCGCCAGATGGTGACGCTTTGACGACATTCGATATGGAGGGAGACGGACGGCCCGATTTTCGCGCCCGTTCGTCACAAGTGACGGATTACGGGCAAGAAAAAAGGGAGACAAGGGGGTGACCCGTCTCCCTCTTTTCGAACTTTGTTCCCGCTGGTGCGGAAAGGACCGTTCCGGGTCATCCCTTGGTGGACGACCCTGGAAGATCGTCCTTATTCGGCGGCTTCCGCCATGGCGTCGACCGACACATATTTGCGGCCAAGCTTGCCATCGTGGAATCGGACCTGGCCGTCGGCGGTTGCGAACAGCGTGTGGTCCTTGCCCATGCCAACGTTGACGCCCGGGTAAACCCGGGTGCCGCGCTGGCGCACGATAATATTGCCGCCGATCACTTCCTGACCGCCGAACTTCTTCACGCCAAGGCGGCGGCCGGCTGAGTCGCGACCGTTGCGCGAAGAACCGCCTGCTTTCTTATGTGCCATGACTGATGCTCCTTAGTTCGTTCGAGGGGCCGAGCCGCGTTACCGCGCTCAGGCTTCCTTCTTGGGGGCTGCCTTCTTGGCAGCGGGCTTCTTTGCGGGCGCTTCGGCGGCTTCGGCCTTCGGAGCAGCGGCCTTCTTCGGTGCAGCTTCCTTCTTGGCTGCTTCCGGGGCGGGCGTGGCGGCCTTGGCTTCGGCAGCCGGAGCGGCCTCTGCCTTCGGAGCGGCTTCCTTCTTCGGCGCGGCCTTCTTGGCATCGCCGACAGCAAGGATGCGCAGCAGCGTCAGCGACTGGCGGTGACCGTTACGGCGACGATAATTGTGCCGGCGGCGCTTCTTGAAGACGATGACCTTTTCGCCGCGGGTCTGGGCGATGATCTCGGCCGAAACGGTCAGACCCTTCGCATCCTTCACCTCACCGCCGTCGCCGGCCAGCAGGACGTCGCCCAGCGACACGGTGTCACCGGCTTCACCCTCGATCTTCTCGACGGCGATCTTGTCTCCGGCGGCAACGCGATACTGCTTTCCGCCCGTGCGCACGATTGCGAACATGGTCTTCCATCCAATCAGAAACTAGAACACCCGCGCTGCCAGTCACCCGCCGAAGCAGGCGATTTTTCCGGCATGCGGGAAAGTCAGCGCCACTAGCGAGCCGGGGCTTTGCTGTCAACCGCATATTTCCGCGCTTTTTATCCAAAAGCGCAGCGCGGCGTCGAATATCGTCCTTGCCGCCGATTCGGCACTTGCTGCACCGCCGACGCGACCATATCAGGGGCGACGATGACGCGCGCCTTCCTTTTTGCCTCGCTGGCCCTGTCGCTGCCGCTGTCGGGCTGCGCTGCGGCGCAGGGCGACGCGGGACCCTCGCTCGCGAAGCGCGCGGTCGAGGGGCGATTCGACGTCG
>NZ_DATMST010000133.1:0-11993 GCF_035565275.1 Sphingopyxis sp. | reverse complement strand
GCCGCGATCCTCACGGGACCCGAGGGCGGCTTCACCGACCGCGAGCGCGCGATGCTGCTCGACTGCCCGGCGGTACAGCGGATGGCGCTCGGCCCGCGCATCCTGCGCGCCGAAACCGCCGCGATCGCCGCTACCACCCTGTGGATGGCCTCGCACGGCGACTGGTCCGCCGGCGCCTGAGCAGCCCGAATTGTCCCGACACTGCACAGAATAGCGGCCCGCCTCCAGATTTTAACCCGATATTAGCTATGCGCCGCGTAAAGCGTCTCCATGCAACGGCGGGACCAGAGCCGATATTGCTGGCGTGGGGGCCGGCGTTTGCAGTCTGTGCGGGCCTGTTTGATGCTCGTCTGGCTGGCCTTTGTGCTGGCCGCCAATCCCGCCACCGCACAGACGACCACCACCTACAGCAATACGACCACGGGCGCGATCGACGCCGCGACGACCTGCGCCGCGCCGCTGGTGCGCAATTTCACCGTCGGCACCGGCTATACCGTCGGCGACGTCGATCTGGGCGTGCTGGCGACGCACAGCTGGCGCGGCGACCTGCGCATCACGCTGCAATCGCCGGCGGGGACGCGCGTCCAGCTCGTCAACGGCGATACCGGTTCGATCGACGGGAATAATTTCAACGTCCGCCTCGACGACGATGCGGCGCAGAGGGTCAATAGCGACAGCGCGAGCGGCAATCATTCGTCGACCGCGCCGCCGTACCAGAACAGTTTCAGCCCCGATTCGCCGCTCTCCGCCTTCAATGGCCAGAGCAGCGCAGGGACCTGGCGGCTCGAAATCTGCGACCAGTTTCCGTCATCCGACAACGGCAATTTCGTGCGCGCCGACCTGTACCTCACCAGCCGGCCGGCCAATTATGCCGACCTGTCGCTGACCAAGAGCGTCAGCAACGCCGCCCCGGCGAACGGCGCGAGCATCAGCTATATATTGAGCGTTACCAACGCGAGCGCCTCGCCCGCCACGGCGACGGGCGTCACCGTACTCGACAATCTGCCCGCGGGCTTTGCCTTCGCCGGCGCTTCGGGTTTCGGCAGCTACAACAGCGGCACGGGGATCTGGACGGTCGGAAGCGTCCCTCCCGGCACGACGCGGACGCTGACGATCACGGGCACCGTCAACGCATCGGCGGGCGCCACCATAAGCAACAGTGCCGAAATCGCTGCATCGTCGGTCATCGACACCGATTCAACGCCCGGCAACGGGGTCGCGGGCGAGGATGATCGTGATACGGCGAGCTTCACCGTAGCAGGGACGCGCGTCGCGGGAACGCCGCCGACCCTCGTCTGCCCCGTCGGCACGACGCTGTACGACTGGGACGCGGCCAGCTGGCCCGCGGGCACGACCAGCGGCAGCCAGACGCTGACGGCGATCGGCGCGACCAGCGTCAACATCGCGGTCAGCGGCGGCAGCTTCCTCAGCAACGCGACCTATGGCGGCCAGTCGCCGACGCGGCAGAATGTCGTGACCGGCGGGTTGTCGCCCGCGCAATATTCGATTTTCCAGCTTGTCGACTTCACCGGTCAGGCGGGCAGCGTCACCTCGACGATCCTGCTTCCCACGGCGGTTCCAGGGGCGCAGTTCCGGCTGTTCGACATCGACTATAGCGCCGGACAATTCGCCGACCGGGTCACGGTCACCGGCACCTATAACGGCGCGGTCGTCTACCCGGTGCTCACCAACGGCGTAGCCAATTATGTGATCGGAAACAGCGCCTATGGCGACGCGCTTTCGGCCGACGGCAGCGGCGAAGGCACCGTCACCGTCACCTTCAACATGCCGGTCGACGGCATCACGATCGAATATGGCAGCCACGGCCTCGCGCCAGCCAATCCGGGGCAGCAGGGCATGGCGCTTCACGACATACTCTTTTGCCGCCCGGCCACCAACCTCGCGATCGCCAAGACCAGCAGCGTCGTCAGCGACCCGGTGAACGGCACGACCAATCCCAAGACGATACCGGGGGCGACGATACGCTACTGCATCCTTGTCACCAACAACGGCAGCGGCACCGCCACGGCGGTCAATGTCGCCGATCCGTTACCTGCAAGCGCGACCTTCGTCGCGGGCTCGTTGCGCAGCGGCACGAACTGCGCCGGTGCGGCGACCGTCGAGGATGACAATGCGAGCGGCAGCGACGAAAGCGACCCGTTCGGCGCGTCGATCACCGCCACGACAATGGCGGCCACGACCTCGACGCTGACGCCCGGAGCCGCGATGGCGATCACCTTCGACGCGACGATCAATTGACAACCGGCTCTCTCCGCGCGCCCATCGAATAGAGCGGGTTCAACAGCCGATTGCATTCTGTACCGAACCGTCTAAATGCGCGAAATGAGCACGCGCACCGCCTCGGACAGCAACGATCCCATCGTCGAAAACCGCGACCAGCTCGCGGTGCCCATGATCAAGGGCGAAAAGCCGAAGGACCGCTGGCGCATCGGCACCGAGCACGAGAAATTCGTCTATCGCACCGCCGACCACCGCGCGCCCTCCTACGACGAGCCCGGCGGCATCCACGATCTCTTGATGGCGCTCACCCGCTTCGGCTGGGAACCGGTGATCGAGGGCGGCAAGGTCATCGCGCTTGCGGGCAGCGACGGTACGGTCAGCCTTGAACCCGCCGGCCAATTGGAACTGTCCGGCGCGCCGCTCGAAAACCTCCACCAGACCTGCGCCGAAACCGGCCGGCATCTGAAGCAGGTAAAGGAAGTCGGCGCCGAACTCGGCCTCGGCTTCCTCGGGCTCGGCATGTGGCCCGACAAGACGCGCGCCGAACTGCCGATCATGCCCAAGGGGCGCTACAAGATCATGCTCGACCATATGCCGCGCGTCGGCAGCATGGGGCTCGACATGATGCTGCGCACCTGCACGATCCAGACCAACCTCGACTATGCGAGCGAGGCCGACATGGTGCAGAAATTTCGCGTGAGCCTTGCGCTCCAACCGCTCGCGACCGCGCTTTTCGCCAGCTCGCCCTTCACCGAAGGGCGGCCCAACGGCTATATGTCGTACCGCAGCCATATCTGGACCGACACCGACCCCGCGCGCACCGGCATGCTGCCCTTCGTGTTCGAGGATGGCTTCGGCTATGAACGCTATGTCGATTACATGCTCGACGTGCCGATGTATTTCGTTTTCCGCGACGGAAAATATATCGACGCCGCGGGGCAGAGCTTCCGCGACTTCCTGAAAGGCGAACTTCCGGCGCTCCCCGGCGAAAAACCGCGCCTCTCCGACTGGAACGACCATCTCTCGACCGCCTTCCCCGAAGTGCGCCTCAAAAGCTTCCTCGAAATGCGCGGCGCCGACGGCGGCCCGTGGAACCGCATCTGCGCGCTTCCCGCGCTGTGGGTCGGCCTGCTCTACGACCAAGGCGCACTCGACGCGGCATGGGATCTCGTCAAGGGCTGGGGCATCGAGGAGCAGCAGAGGCTGCGCGATGCGGTCCCCAGCGAAGGCCTCGACGCCCCGGCCCCCGGCGGCGGCACCGTCGGCGAACTCGCCCACCGCGTCCTCGACATAGCGGCTGCAGGTCTTGCCGCGCGCGGCGAGGTCAATTCGATGGGCGACAACGAGGTCGGCTTCCTCGAACCGCTCCGCCGCATCGCCAAGAGCGGCAAGTCACCCGCGCACGACCTGCTCGATCGCTATGAAGGCGCATGGGGCGGCGATCTTTCGAAAATCTACGAGGAACTGAGCTTCTAGCCTCGTCCGTTTCGGGGCGGGAAGCGGCGTCTCGCGCTTTTCCCTTCGTCGTCCCGGACTTGAGCCGCGGTGACGAGACAAGAAATGCCATGTTTGGGTCGAAAACAGCCATCCGGATCCGCCCCGAAAGTGCAGCAATTGCGCAACACTGCTGACACGAAAGTCAGCGGTGCGCGCTTCGACGATTGATCGCACGCGCGCGGAAAGCCAAAGAGCCTTTGGTTTTTCCACTCTCCCATCGTCAACTCTGTTTCAGGAAGCTCGCCCATGCGCCACTTTCCTTCCACTATCGCTATAAGCGTTGCCCTCGCCGCGTCGGCATGGGCTGCACCCGCCGCCGCCCAAGAGGCCTCGACCGCCCCCGTCGCCGAAGACAGCGGCCTCGGCGACATCGTCGTCACCGCGCAGCGCCGCGAGGAAAGCCTCCAGGACGTGCCGGTGGCTGTCTCGGTGCTGTCGGGTAACACGCTCGATGCGATCACCTCGACCGGTTCGGACGTCCGCGTGCTCGCGGGCCGCGTCCCCAGCCTGAACATCGAAAGCTCGTTCGGCCGCACCTTCCCGCGTTTCTATATCCGCGGCCTCGGCAACACCGATTTCGACCTCAACGCCTCGCAGCCGGTCAGCGTCGTTTACGACGACGTCGTGCTCGAGAACCCGATCCTCAAGGGCTTCCCGATCTTCGACCTCGACCGCGTCGAAGTGCTGCGCGGCCCGCAGGGCACGCTGTTCGGCCGCAACACGCCGGCGGGCATCGTCAAGTTCGACACCGTCAAGCCCGGCAAGACCGGCGGTTATGCGCGCGTCAGCTATGGCCGCTATGGCACATCGCAGGTCGAGGTCGCGGCGGGCGCCGCCGACGACAACGGCTTCTCGGTTCGCCTGTCGACTTTGTTCCAGCACCGCGACGACTGGGTCGACAATATCGCGACCACGAAAAAGAACGATCTCGGCGGTTATGACGACATCGCCGCGCGCCTCCAGCTCCAGTACGAGAACGGCCCCTTCACGGGCCGCGTGACCGGTCAGGTCCGCATCTATGACGGATCAGCGATCATCTTCCGCGCCAACACGCAGGTACCGGGCAGCAACGAACTCGTCGGTCTCGGTGGCGCGGGCACCGAATTCGAGCGCGACAAGGTCTGGCAGGACGGACTCAATTTCCAGAAGCTCAACACCTACAACGCCGGGCTGAACCTTGAATATGATTTCGGGCCGGTGACCGCCTATTCGATCACCTCTTACTGGAACGGCAATTTCCGCAGCCGCGGTGACATCGACGGCGGTTTCGGCGCATCCTTCCTGCCCGTGTCGGGACCCGGTCCCATCAAGTTCCAGGCGCAGAGCCAGGACAATGTCCCCAGCCTCGACCAGTTCACGCAGGAAATCCGCATCGCGTCGAACAACAGCGGCGGGCTCGGCTATCAGTTCGGCGCCTTCTATTTCGACGAGAAGCTCGACATCTCGAGCTACGAATTCGCCGGCCCGACCGACGCCACCCCCTCGGCAATCGCGATCCAGCGTCAGGACAGCGAAGCTTACGGCATCTTCGGTTCGGTCAATTACGCGTTCGATAATGGCCTGAAATTCCAGGCCGGTGCGCGCTACAACCACGACACGCGCGATTTCGTCGCGTCGCGTCCGGTCGAAACCCGTCCCGACTTCGTTCTCGCGCCGGACCCGAACACGCCGGTCCCGCCACAGGCGGCAAAGGTCAAGGGCAAGCTGCTGACGTGGGACGCCAGCGCTACTTATGAAGCATCGGATGCGCTGACTTTCTATGCCCGCGTCGCGCGCGGCTACCGCGCACCGTCGGTGCAGGGGCGCCTGACCTTCTCGCGGACGATCTCGACCGCCGATCAGGAAGAGACGATGTCGTACGAAGCAGGGATCAAGACTGCCTTCCTCGATAACCGCGTCCGCTTCAACCTGACCGGTTATTTCTTCGACACCAAGGATCTTCAGCTCACCGCGGTGGGCGGCACGTCGAACGCCGCCAGCCTGCTGAATGTCGATGCCAAGGGGCATGGCGTCGAGGCCGAGTTGCAGGCAGCACCGGCGAAGGGCCTGACCTTTTCAGTCGGGGGGGCGTGGAACGTCGCAAAGATCGACGACGCCAATGCCTTTGTTGCGGGTTGCGGCTCGCTGGCGCCGTGCACGGTTCTCGATCCGGCGCGTCCCGGCAGCCCCAACATCTTCTCGATTGACGGCAACCAGCTGCCGCAGTCGCCGAAATGGACGGTCAACTGGACCGCAGGCTATGAAATCCCCGTCGGCAATGGCGCGATCTATGCCTTCACAGACTGGTATTACCGCTCGAAGGTGCAGTTCTTCCTCTATCGCTCGGTCGAATTTTCGGACGACAAGCTGATCGAGGGCGGCGTGCGCGTCGGCTATCGCACCGACCGCTTCGACATCGCGGCCTTCGGCCGCAACATCACCAACGACGCGTCGCCGACCGGCGGCATCGATTTCAACAATCTGACCAGCTACGTCAACGAACCCCGCATCTGGGGCGTCGAGGCAGGCTTTAAATTCTGAGGATGACGACCCGCGCGGGAGCCTGTCCCGCGCGGGTCACGCCACCGGCCCGACGCGTTCGTCGGGTTCGAGCCGGATCAACGGCCGCTGGCGCCCGGTGAACCGCGTAAAAAGGCGCGGGACGAAGGCATTGTCCTGCGCCCAGTTCCAGTAAGCGACATAAGCGGGATCGGCGAGGAGATGCTTCTCCTCGGTCTTGGCCCGCCAATAATAGATGCTGCTGACGAGCCCGAGCAGGATGACGTTGCGCGCGCCCTCGACCCAGCCGCCTGCGGTGACGAGGAAAGGCAGCGAGCCGATCCACCAGGTCATGTTCTTCGAGATATAGGCCGGGTGGCGCGTGAAGCGGTACGGGCCGTGGGTGATGACGCCGCGATGCGTGAGGTTCGAAAAGCGGATGCCGAACGCCATCGTCGCCCAGCTATAGACCGCGGTCAGCGCGACGAGCGCGATACCCCAGGCGATCAGCAGGCCGTCGTGGCCCTGCAGCCAATATCCCCAGTCCGATCCGTTCACCTGATAGTCGAGCGGGCCGCCGTTCATCAGGATGAAGGGCGGGTAGCAGACGAGCGCGGCGACCCACGCCATGCCATAGGGGTTGGCGGTGCGGATATGCGCGTCGAGCGGTTTCAAGGTCAGGATATAACCGACCGTCGCGATATGGACGTCGACCAGATAGAGGAAATTGATCGCCCAGAGGCCGGTCATATAGGGATTGGCGGTGACCTCGCTCATCGGCACGGTGACGAGCGACGAGAAATTGCCGGGCACGATCGACAGCATGAAGGCGGTGAAAAACCCCTTCACCGCCCAGGCGCGGAGGTGATGCCCGATGGCGCGGCCGTCGACCGGTTGCCCCGGCGCGATCAGCCAGCGTCCGAATTGCCAGCAACCGTCGCGCGGCTCCACCATCCGGCGGTCGAGCCACAGCATATAGGGAACGGAAACGAGCAGCAGCCAAGGTGCAACGGTTTCAAGCAGGTTCATCGAAAAGGCGTAATTGCCCTCCCAATAATAGCGCATCGTCGCGTAAATCAGCGCGATCAGCCCCCATGTCGCCCACATTCCGGCAAGCTTGGTCAGGCTGATGTCGAGCGTCTCGCGCCACGGGCGCCGCTGCGTCCAGTCGATTCCGGTCGACGGATTGCGATGCACCTTGTCGACCAGCACCGACCACAAAACCATCGGCACACCACAGGCGAGCACGCTCGCGATCGCCGAATTGGGCCCGCTCATCGGACCCCGGCTTCCCCATTCGATGCCGAAAAATCCCGCTATCCCGGGTGCGAACCGCGCGATCAGCAAATAGCTCACCAGGCCCGCCAGCCCGACGATCCCGACCCCCGCACTGACCGCTGAACGCGGACGGACGCGCGCGGCCGGGGATCGGTCGACTGTCGCCTCTTCGGCGCCGGCAGGAGCAGTTTTGTCCATGATAATCACCGCTTAGCCCTAACGGAAAATGGTAAGCAAGCCGTCAACGCAAATAGCCGATTCGGGCGCGGATTCCCGCCAAAATGGCAGCATTTCCCCCCTCTGACACCGTTCACCGCGCGATGGTTTCGATTCAGCCCGAGTCGCCCTTCAAAGATTCGCGCTGCTGTGACCTGCCTGATAAAGCGCGCCTCAATCGGGGCGGAGGGTCCCACATAACAAACAAGATGGGGTCGCCACTTGTCTTCGAAAACGACGGGCCTGCGCAACTTGCGCCAGCGCGTTTCTGCGCTGTTTCAGGACCATGAAATCTTTGTTCGCACGCACGGCCATGTCCGGTTCCTGCGTGTCAGTGCCGTCTGGCAAAAACGCGTCGCGCTGATCGCCGGGGTTGTGCTGTTCGTCTGGGCCGGCGCCACACTGGCCGTGCTCGTCAACCAGTTCCTGAGCTCCGGCGAACGCGCCGCCGTTGCGCAGCAGCAGGCCGCGGCCGCCGCGTCCGAAGCGCGAATCGCCAAATATCGGGACAATGTCGCCGAAACTGCCGCCGATCTCGAAGACCGGCAGGAACAGCTCGAGGAATGGTCGAAAGTCCATTTCGGCGTCGAGCCCGTGGCAGTCACGCCGGCAAGCGGGGCGGAAGACGCCGCGCCGGCCGCCGGAAAGGCGCCGCTCAAGACAAGCATGCGCGCAAACGGCGCGATGATCGATCCGAACCTGCCGCCCGAAGCGCAGATCCTTGCCCGGCTCGAAGCACGGCAGGAAGATTTCGCGACGCGCCTGCTCGCCGCCGTCAACGAACGCGCGACGAAAGCCGAAGGCGCCGTCGCCAAGCTCGGGATGAACCCCGCCGCACTGGTCCGCAATGCCGCAGCCGGGCAGGGTGGTCCTTTCATTCCCTATCGCAGCCGCAACGGCCGTGCGAGCTCGCTCGGCAAGTCGTTCGCCGCGCTCGAAAGCGCGTTGTTCCGCATGGAAGTGCTCGAACGCACGCTCGTGGCCATCCCTTCGGGCCAACCTGCCAATGTGCTGATGCTGTCGTCGAGCTATGGTTATCGCAGCGATCCGTTCACGGGCGCCGGCGCGATGCACTCGGGGCTCGATTTTCCCGGCCCGATGGGCAGTCCGATCCTCGCCGCCGCGCCCGGCCGCGTCGTCTTCGTCGGGCAGAAATCGGGTTATGGCAATGTCGTCGAAGTCGATCATGGTCAGGGCATCCTGACCCGCTACGCCCACTTGTCGGGCTTCACATCCAAAGTCGGTGCACAGGTCGCCGCGGGCGAGCAGATCGCCAAGATGGGCTCGACCGGCCGCTCGACCGGTAGCCACCTGCATTTCGAAGTCCGTTTGAACGGCGTCGCGGTCAACCCGCGCCGCTTCCTGGAGGCCAAAGCCGATGTTCTCGAAGTCAAAGACGACGCCCGACAGCGAGTCGGCTCCGTCGCTGCCGTCCGTGGTGCCCGCTAAGATGGCGACCGGCGCGCGCCACACCACCTTTTCGATCCTCGGATCGGATGTCGTCGTTACCGGCAATGTCGCCGCCAGCGTCGACCTGCACGTCGATGGAAAGATCGAGGGCGACCTGAAATGCGCCAACCTCGTCCAGGGCGAGGCGAGCGAGATCAAGGGCGCAGTCGTCGCCGACACGGCGAAGATCGCAGGCTTGCTCGACGGATCGATCGAGGCCAAGACGCTGATCGTCCATGCGACCGCGCGCATCACCGGTGACGTCGTCTACGAAAACATCACGATCGAGAATGGCGGCAAGGTCGACGGCAAGCTCAGCCATCGCCGGCACGGCGCCGCGAAAGCTCTGCCGCCGCTCGAAGTTGTCGAGAACAGGCCGGCAGCCGCCGGCGCCTGATCCGCCGCGCCGCGCGCACGCCCGGCCATCAGTTCGAAACCGCAACCTCGCGGTCCGCCGCACGCGCGGGCACGTCCCGGTGCCGCTGGACCACGACCTTGTTGCGGCCGCCGCGCTTGGCATCATAAAGCGCTTCGTCGGCAAGCCGGTAAAGCTGCTGGAAATCGCAGGCAGGCCGGACTTCGGCCACCCCGACGCTGGCGGTGACCAACCGGTCGCCCACGGTTTCATGATGATCGCAGGCGGCGATTCCGCGCCGGATGCTTTCGGCGAAACGGTTGAGGATAATTCCTTCCATCCCGATCGTCAGCAGGCCGAACTCCTCGCCGCCCAACCGGGCGACGGTGCACATCGGCCCTTCCCACCGTTCGATCCGCTGCGCGATTCCGCACAGCACCACATCGCCCGCGTCATGGCCATGGACATCGTTGATCGATTTGAACCGGTCGATGTCGACGAGCAGCAGCGCAGCGGGCAGATTGTCGGCGCGCGCCCGGTCGAGAAGCGGCGTCACGCTTTCGACAAAACCGCGGCGATTGGGAAGGCCGGTCAGCGGATCGCGCCGCGCGAGTTGCTGCGCCCGCGCTTCGGCGCTCCGCGCATGGTCCCGCTCGATGCGCAGATGCGCGAGCCGTCGCGTCGCCGCGGCCGCGAGCCACAGCGCCTGCCAGGTCGCGGCGACAAGGACCGCGAGTTTCGATCCGCCGCCCCAGAAACCGTCCTCGACATCGACGATATTGATGAAGGCCAGCACGGCCATCGGCAGGCCCCAGGCAGCAAGGAAATCGCGCGCCTCGACCGAACCGCGCCGCCACGCCCAGCCCAGACAGACGGTAACCACGAGCAGATCGGCGATGACGACCAGCCCCAGAATGTCGGCCAATACGCCAAGGCTGCCGCCGCGCGTGAGCGCAAGCGGAATGCCCGCAAGACCGACTCCGAGCCCGAATGTCAATACGGTCGTCCGGAGCCAGGAGGGTACCGTGTCGCGATCGACCGCCGTCACCGCGCTTACCGTCGCAAGAGCGATCGCCAGACAGGAGAGGAAAGTGCAGATCTGCGCTGTCACCGTGCCCGCGATTGCGGGCAGGAGCGCAAGAGGCACTTGCGACCAGAAGCCGCCCCACAAGAGCATCGTACCCGACCAGGCTGCCTGCCAGGCCAGATACTGGCGGCGCACGGCGAAGGCGAGCGACAGGCTGTAGATGCTGCTGACGAGCAGCAGGGTCAGCGCCGCGCCGACCGCCGCCGCCATACCCGCAGACTGCATTCCCGCCTCGTCCTTCGGGATAATCCGCGCACGGACGAACTGGTGGCCCGAAAGCCTGTCGAAGCGCATGGTGACTGCGGTCAGCGGCGTACCGCGATCGGGCGCCTCGAACAGGATTTGCCCGCCGGCGCGCCAGCGTGATCCATAATCGCCCGCCCGCACCTGCTGCCAGCGCGTTGCGCCGTCGGCGTAGGAGAAGGCAACCGCCAGACGGTCGAACCGCGAATGATGGACCATCAGCGCAAGGTCGCGCCGTAGCGTGCCATCGTCGATGCCGGCACGCAGCCAAAGGCTTCCCTTTTGATAGCCCGCCGGCGTTCCGTTGCAGGAAAAAGGCAGCTTCTCGAGGCTGTCATCGGGAAGCGCCGTGCCGCTTTCGGCGTGACAGAAATCGCGATCGACGTCGAGCGGCCTGGCGTTCGCCGGAGGGCTCGACAGGCCGAGCAGGGTCACAGCCAGCGCGAGCACAAGCCGCCCGCAGAGCCTTGCCAATATGTCGCCCGCCGCAGTCATCCGCGCGGTATCGCATCAATGTGTTGGAAAAGCTTTACCAAAGGAATCGGTCCTCAGCGCGCGTCGGGCCGGCCAACCCGCATGTGGACGGCGATACGGTCGCCCAAGCCGATCCGCTCGGATTTCCGGACCGCAACCTTGATGGGGAGCAGATAGCCCCCGTCGCGCGGAAAGAGCGACGTCGCGAATTCGGTGGCGCCTATCCTGACCACCACGGGAACCGCGCCCCAGCCGTAGCTTGCCGTCATCGCGGCGTAGCGGATCGCGCCGATATGCGCGTCGGGAACTGCGGCGAAAAGAAACGGCGCCGGCCCGCGCCATTCGATGATCACCGCCTCGAAGACAATGTCTTCCATCAGTTCCTCGGTGCCTGGCGCCGATAACCGAGAGCCTCGGCAATATGGATGCGCCCGACCGTTTCGGCGTCCCCGAGATCGGCGATCGTCCGCGCCACGCGCAAAATCCGCGTATAGCCGCGCGCCGACAGCCGCATCGCCTCGGCCGCCTGCGCGAGCAGCTTGCGTCCTGCCTCGTCGGGAGTCGCGACCGCTTCCAGAAGTTCGCCGTCGATCTCGGCATTGGTCCGTGCCTTGTGCCCGGCATAGCGCGCAGTCTGGACGGCGCGCGCCGCCGCGACGCGCGCCGCGACCTCGG
>NZ_DATMST010000132.1:0-5664 GCF_035565275.1 Sphingopyxis sp. | reverse complement strand
ACGCGTTTCACCGGACCTTCGCCTCCATGCTGTCGGGCAGCCTGATCGCCGGCAACGCTGCGGGCGGCGTGCCCTTCGACAGATCGGCGGGCGCAGGCTTCGCCGCGCTCTGCGGCAGGCTCACGTCGGCCAGCCCCAGCGACAGCACGCCAACCTTGTCGAGAACGATCGCATCGCCCGCGCCGTCCCACAGCACCGGCGGAATCGCCCCGCCCATCGCCGCCGCGATCTGGTCGCCGCCCGGAAAGGCCGGGGCGTAGCCAGCCTTGCCATGCTGGTTGCCGCGCACGATGATCGCCTTCGGCAGCGGCTGATACTTCGGGTCCTTATGCTCGTAGCGATAGCCGACGATCATCACGTTCGCGGTGCCGTTCTGGTCGAAGACATTGTCGAAAACCTCGACATTGCGGTTCGCCATCACCAGCACGCCGGTCCCGGTCGGCACCGATGCGACGATATTCCCCTTCGGCGCAAAGTTCGGCACGCTGTTGTCGGAGATGATGTTCGAAAAGACGCGGACATTATGCCCGCCCTGCATCGGCAGGCTGGGCAGGTCGAACACGAGGATGCCGCCGGTGTTGCGGTTCGCGACATTGTCATGGACGTCGGCGTCGTAGCTGTTTTCGATCTCGATCCCCGCGACATTTTCGGTCGCCACCGATTCGCGCACGACGATATTCTTCGACTGCCCGACATAGATGCCCGCATCCGAAGCCCCGCGGACATAGACGCTGTCGATCAGAACATCGGTGCTTTCGACCGGATAGATGCCATAGGCGCCGTTCGTCGCGTCGGGCCCGCGCGTCCATTCGACGCGCAGCTTGTGATAGACGATGCGATCGGCGCCCTTCGACTTGATGCCGTCGCCCTTGGTGTTGAGCACCGCGAAATTGGTCAGGAACACATCATCCGAAGTGACGAGCAGCCCTTCGCCCGCGCCCTGCTGTCCCGTGAAGTCGAGAATCGACCCGCCCTCGCCCGTCCCGGCCCCGCGCACCGTGACGTTCGCGACGTCGAGCGACAGGCCGTCGGTCAGTTTCCATGTCCCCGCACCGAGTTCGACCGTATCGCCCGGCTGCGCAAGGATCAGCGCTTCCTGCAGCTTTTCGTTGGCGTCGGGCGTTGTTGCACTGACGCTGATCACTTTCGCCGCCGCCGGACTGGCGGCAAGGGCCGCCACGACGCAGAGCGTCGCCGCGTGGTGGCGCAGGCTATGGAATCGCATATGTCTCTCCCCAAATTTTTGCGGAGCATGGTGCAAGACTTGACGGATGCCAAGCGGGTTGCTGACATATGTGTAGCTAACCGGGGAGAGGTCGCTTTGTTCTACAGATATGCTTTGGCGCTCGTCGCCTTTATCGTCGTGCCCGCATCGGCGGCGGCGCCCGCGTCGCTGACGGGGCGCTGGAAAACCGATGACGGGAAAGGGATCGTCGCAATGGCGCCTTGCGGCGCCAAAATGTGCGGCCGCATCGCCGAACTCCTCATCAGGGAGCCTGCGGGCGGCCAGCGCGACGAGCGCAACCCCGACAAGGCGAAACGCGCGCGCAAGGTCGAAGGGCTGCAGATATACTGGGACCTTGTCCCCCACGGCGAAGGCTGGAAAGGCGAAGGGTACAGCCCCGAAGACGGCCGCTATTACACCGCGCACCTGCGCGTGAAGGGCAACAGGCTGACGATGAAGGGATGCGTCGCAGTCTTCTGCCGGACGGTAACCTGGACGCGGATGGCGTAATCCGGACTCCCCGCCCGCCAGCGGGAGGGGAGTTCCCGGTCACTCCTCGCCCAAAATCCAGTCGACGCCCGCCGCGACGTGGATGCGCGTCGTGTCGTAGATCGGCAGGACATTGGCATCGGGATCGACCAGCATCACCAGCTCGGTGCAGGCCAGAATGATCGCCTGAACATCCTGTTTCGCGATGTCGGTGATGAACGTCTTCATGGTGCGCCGCGAATTCTCGTTCGCCTTGCCCTGCATCAGTTCTTCGTAAATGATGCGGTCGATCTCGTCGGCGCGGGTCGTGTCATAGGGCGCGAGCGTGAGCCCGTGCCGCACCAGCCGCTGGCGGAACCAGGGTTCGGTCATCACGTTGCGGGTGCCGACGACCGCGGCCGACCTGATTCCGTCGGCCTTCATCTTCTCGCCGGTTTCGTCGACGATGTGCAGGATCGGGATCGGGATCGCCGCGGCGACATCCTCTGCCACCTTGTGCATCGAATTGGCCGCAATCATCAGCGCGGTCGCGCCCGCCGCCTCAAGCCGCTGCGCCGATGCGATCAGCACCTCCTTCGCATGCGCCCATTGCTCGTCGGTCGTGATCCGCGACAGCTCGCAATAGTTGAGGCTCTCCATCAGGATCGGCGCCGAACACGCGGTGCCAAGGCGCTTTTGCACGCCCTTGTTGAGGTGGCGGTAATAAAGCTCGGTCGACGCCCAGCTCATTCCCCCGATCAGGCCGATTTTGCGCAAGATGGTCCTCCGGAATACAAAAGGACCGGGCCTTTACCGGCCCGGTCCCGCCTATCGCTAGATAAAGTGACGCGCCCCGGCAAGGCCGGGGGTGAAACTTTGCGGCAAAGCGTCAGTGCCCGCCGCCGTTCAGCGCCTTGACGATGTCGTCGGCCATCTTCTTGGCATCGCCGAGCAGCATCATCGTCTGGTCCATGTAGAAGACGTCATTGTCGACGCCGGCATAGCCGACCCCGCCCATCGAGCGCTTCACGAACAGCACGGTCTTTGCCTTTTCGACGTCGAGCACCGGCATGCCATAGATCGGCGACGTCTTGTCGGTTTTCGCCGACGGGTTGGTCACGTCGTTCGCGCCGATGACGAAGGCGACATCGCACTGCGCGAACTCGCCGTTGATGTCCTCCAGTTCGAACACCTCGTCATAAGGCACGTTCGCCTCGGCGAGCAGCACGTTCATGTGCCCCGGCATGCGGCCTGCGACCGGGTGGATCGCATATTTGACGTTCACACCCTCTTTCTTGAGCAGGTCGGCCATTTCGCGCAGCGCATGCTGCGCCTGTGCGACCGCCATGCCGTAACCGGGGACGATGATGACATTCTCGGCCTGGCTCATCAGGAACGCCGCGTCGTCGGCGCTGCCCGGCTTCCAGGGGCGCTGTTCCTTCGCGCCACCGCCCGAAGCCGCCGCGTCGGCGCCGAAGCCGCCCGCGATCACGCTGATGAAACTGCGGTTCATCGCGCGGCACATGATGTACGACAGGATCGCACCCGACGAGCCGACGAGCGCGCCGGTAATGATCATCGCGGTGTTGCCGAGCGTGAAGCCCATCGCCGCCGCGGCCCAGCCCGAATAGCTGTTGAGCATCGACACGACGACCGGCATGTCGGCACCGCCGATCGGGATGATCAGCAGGAAGCCGATGACGAAGCTGAGCCCGGTGATCGTCCAGAACACCCACGGCGACTGATCCTGCGTGAAATAAGCGGTCAGCGCGACGATCGCAGCGAGCGTGCCGAGGTTGATGATGTGACGTCCCGGCAGCATGATCGGCGAACCCGACATATTGCCGTTGAGCTTGAGGAAGGCGATGACCGATCCCGAGAAGGTGATCGCACCGATCGCGATGCCAAGACCCATTTCGACACGGCTCACGACGTGAATCTGACCCGCAGCGTCGGCAATGCCGAAGGCGACGGGGTTGAGATAGGCGGCAGCGGCAACCGCGACTGCCGCGAGGCCGACAAGGCTGTGGAATGCGGCGACGAGCTGCGGCATTGCGGTCATCGCGATGCGGCGCGCCATGACGATGCCAATCACCGCACCGATGCCGATTGCGACGAGAATCTCGACAACTCCGACAGGATCGACGCCCACATAGCTGTTGGTGGCATCGCCGACCTTCATCGGCATGTGCGTCAACAGCGTCGTAACGACCGCGATCGTCATGCCGATCATGCCGAAACGGTTGCCACTCTGCGCCGTTGCGGGGCTCGACAGACCACGCAGCGCGAGGATGAAGAGAACACCGGCCACGAGATAGGCGATGGCAGCATAGGGGTTCACGGCGCCGTGGCCACCGGTTGCGGCGGAGAGAATGGCCTGTACGTCCATCTCAGCGCTCCTTCTTCTTGTACATCGCGAGCATGCGCGACGTTACGGCGAAGCCGCCGAAGATGTTGATGCTCGCCATCACGACAGCAGCGAGGCCCAGCCATTTCGACGAGGATGAACCCGTCGCAGCGCTGGCGATCAGCGCGCCGACGATGATGACCGACGAAATGGCGTTGGTGACGCTCATCAGCGGCGTGTGCAGCGCCGGGGTCACCGACCAGACGACGAAATAGCCGACAAAGCAGGCCAGTACAAAAATCGAAAAAATCGCGATAAAATCCACGGGCTCGCTCCCCTGCTGATTCCGTTTCGCGCACCTCTTGCCGCGCGCTGCCCAGCGTGTCGACTCCAAAGCGGGCAAAAAAGCAGCGCCCGCATTTCCCAAGGCGAGAAATGCGGGCGCTTTGCGACATAATATATCGCATCGCCGGACAGGCCGGCGATGTTTTTTACATTTTGGGGACGAGCACCGCGTCGACGATGTGAACGACACCGTTCGACTGCGCGACATCGGCCTGCGTAACCGCTGCCTTGTTGCCGCTGCTGCTGGTCAGCACGATCGCATCGCCGCTTTTCGTCGCGGTCAGATCCTGCCCGTCGGCGGTCTTCAGCACCGCCTTGCCGCCGCCCTCGGCGATCTTCGCCGCCAGATCGGCCGCGGTCAGCTTGCCCGGCACGACATGATATTCGAGCACGCCGGCGAGCACATCCTTTTGCGCCGGGCGCATCCAGCCATCGCGCGTCACCGGCGGCACCTGCGCAAAAGCGGCGTCGGTCGGGGCAAAGACCGTGAACGGCCCCGGGCCCGACAGCGTTTCCACCAGACCAGCCTGCGTCGCTGCGGCAGCCAGCGACTTGTGATCGGACGAGGCCGAGAGATTTGCGGCGATCGTGCTGCTCGCCAGCATCGCCGACGGAGCAGCGCCGGGCACGGCCGGCGCGGCGGCTTCGCTAGCCGCGACGGTCGACGTCTCGGTTGGCGCTTCCTTCTTGCTGCCGCAACCCGACAGCGCGAGCGCGGCCGCCACGACCGTCATAATCAGAGGGGTTTTCATATCCTTATCCTTCAATACGACGACCGCAGCGGCGCGGATCGTCAGCCGAGGGTCGGCATCAACACGCCATTGATGACGTGGATGTTACCGTTCGACTGCTCGACATCGGGCTGCGTGATAAAGCCGCTGCTGCCCTGCGTGCCGTCGACCTTGATGTTGCCCTGCACCTCGGTGAAGGTCAGCGTTTCGCCCTCGACAGTCGCCAGCGTCGCCTTGCCGCCGCCGGCCTTGATCTTCGTGAAGATATCTTCGGCGGTCACGCGGCCCGGAACGACGTGATAGGTCAGCACCTTGGCCAGGGCTTCGGTGTTGCTCGGGTTCATCAGCCAGTCGGTCATCGGCTGCGGCACCGCGGCAAAGGCCTGGTCGGTCGGCGCAAAGATGGTGAAGGGTTGGCCAGCCAGCTTTTCGGAAACGCCGGCAGCGGTAAGTGCCGAGGCCAGCGTCTTGTGATCGGGCTTCGCGCCGATTTCGAGCGCAATGCCGGTGGGCTGCGCGGGCACAGCGGGCGCCGCAGGAGCTGCGAC
>NZ_DATMST010000131.1:0-9505 GCF_035565275.1 Sphingopyxis sp. | reverse complement strand
CCGCTGCCGGTGCTGCGCCGATGGCCGCGGTTGGCGGCGCCCGATACGTCGCCGGCCTCGCGCTCCCCGGCGGGATAGCGGTCGGGCGCGGTCGTCCCGACATTCTCCCGGCGTTCCACGGGCTCTTGCGGCAGCGACCCGTCCCCGGCGGAGCCCCCATCCCTGCTGTCATTGCGATTGTTCATGATCGTCTCCTCTTCACCAAATGATGCCGGATCGGCCAGATCAGCCTTGCGTCCCCGACCCCGGCTCGGCCAGCTTTCGGTGCATCTCGGCTGTCGCCGCTTCGCTGAGAACGCCCGATACGAGGACTTGCGCCTTGTTCTTGAGCCCGTGAACGACCGCATGCTCTCCTGCGAGGAGCGCGTCCCATCCGGTTTTCGCCACATCGGCGGGATCGTCTTTTTCCGATTGCCCGACCTTGGTGTCGAGCATGCCGGCCCGCTCGAAAAAGCGCGTCTCGGTCGCGCCGGGTTTGAGACAGGTGATGGTGACGCCGCTGTCCTTCAATTCATTGCCAATCGCCGCGGCGAAACTGTCGACGAAGGCCTTGGTGCCGTTGTACACCGCCTGGAAGGAGCCGGCGAGATGCCCGGCGATCGAGCCGGTGATCAGTACCTTGCCTTCGCCGCGCGCGACCATCGCCTTCAGGACCGGCTGAAGCAGCAACAGCGTGCCGGTGATATTTGTGTCGATGACGTGACGCCACGCGTCGACGGGCTGGTCGAGAAAACCGTGGCCGAGGCCATGACCCGCGTTGGCGACGAGAATGTCGATCGGCCTGCCGCCCGCAGCGGCAAGAAGACGTTCGACCCCGGCAGCAGTCGCGAGGTCGGCTTCCACCGCCTCGACCTCGACGCCCTTGGCAAGGAGGCCCGCGGCAGCATCGACGAGCGGCTCGTCGGCCGCGACGATGAGGTCGTAACCATCCTTCGCGGCGAGTAGGGCGATCTCGCGGCCGATACCGCTCGAGGCGCCGGTGACGACAGCGAGTTTGCGATCAGGCATGTTGCAGCTCCTGCCGGGCCGAGATGTCCCCTTTCTTGAGGCCGGGTTTCAGGACGATCTTCGTGTAGAGGTCCTGCTCGTCGTGCCAGTGCCGGTACATCTCGGCCGCGTCCTCGAGCGATGCGTGATGTGAAATGAGCGAGACGGTGTCGAACTTGCCGCCCTGGATCATATCGAGAAGCTCGCCTGAATAGCGCTGGACATGCGTCTGTCCGCTCTTGACAGTGAGGCCCTTCTCCATGAGCTGACCGAGCGGGAATTTGTCGGCGAAACCGCCGTAAACCCCGGGAATCGAAAGACGGCCGCCCTTGCGGCACGCAAGGATCGCCTGGCGCAAGGCGTGGATGCGCTCGGTGGACGCGAGCAGCTTGACCTTCACCTGGTCGAGGATGTTGTCGACCGTGAACCCGTGGCTCTCCATGCCGACGCAGTCGATGCAGGCGTCAGGCCCGATGCCGCCGGTCATTTCGGCGAGCGCCTCGCGGACATCGACTTTCGTATAGTCGAGGATCTCTGCACCATATTTCTTCGCGAGCGCGAGGCGCGTCGGAAAGTGATCGATCGCGATCACGCGCCCGGCGCCGAGCAGCAGCGCCGACTGGATCGTGAACAGGCCGACGGGGCCGCAGCCCCAGACCGCGACGGTGTCGCCGGGCTCGATGTCGGCGTTGACCGCCGCCTGCCAGCCCGTCGGCAAGATGTCCGAGAGGAACAGCACGTCGTCGTCGGCAAGGTCGTCGGGAATGACCACCGGCCCGACATCCGAATAGGGAATGCGGACATATTCGGCCTGCCCTCCGGCGTAGCCGCCGGTAAGGTGCGCATAGCCGAACGCCCCGCCCATCGCATGACCCATCATCAGCTCGGATGCATCGCGCGTCTCGGACGGATTGCTGTTGTCGCAGGCGCTATATTGCTGCTTCTCGCAGAAGAAGCATTGGCCGCAGCTGATCGTGAAGGGAATGACGACGCGCTGGCCGCGCTTCAGCGTCGAGGCGGCGCCGGTCTCGATGACTTCGCCCATGAATTCGTGGCCGACGATATCGCCCGCGCGCATGCCCGGAATATAGCCGTCGTAAAGATGAAGGTCCGAGCCGCAGATCGCGGTCGAGGTCACGCGAATGATCGCATCGCGCGGGTTGACGATTTCGGGATCGGGAACGGTTTCGACACTGATCTTGTGGCGTCCCTGCCAGGTAACGGCGCGCATGGCCTTCTCCTTGATGTGATTGTGCTGCGGTTCGGCGTTCAGATGTGCGGCTCGGCAGGGCTCTCGGCGCCTCGCGCGGAGGGCGAAGCATTGGTCGTCACTTCGCCCGTTTCCATAAGCTGCTTGAAACGGTGAAGGTCGCGCCGCGCCTGCACTTCGGGCTCGCGCTGAAGGAGCTTGGCGGCGAGGCGCCCGACCTTCCCGGCGGGCGGGTCATAGGCGAGGATCAGGCTGACATAGGTGCCTCGCCCCGCCGGCGCGTCGGTGAAGCGCACCTCGCCGCTGTTCGCGATGTCGGAGGCCGGCGTACTTTGCCAGTAGATCGATGTGTCCTCGACGCGCTCGGTGATGCGGTTGACCAGTGTCACCTCGCGCCCGGCGGGCGCCTTGATCGTCCACTGCGAGACATCGTCGCCGAGGTCGTCGACCGCGACCACATTCTCCATGAACTCGGGAAAGCGTTCGGGCGTCCATGCCGCATAGAGCTCGGGTCGGGGGCGATTGATCAGCACCGACTTGCCAAACAACGCGCGGGAAGAGGTTTTGTCGAGCGTCCAATGCGGCGCGTCGGTCGCGATTGTTTCTTCTTGCCCTCGGCTCTCGCGGTGCCGACGGCGCTGCCAGAGCGCCGCGCCGGTTACGAGCAAGGCGATGCCCGCGCCCGCGGCGGCGAGAATCAACGGATCGGGAAGGTCATTCTTGGATCTGGACATGGATCATCTCCCGCCCGGGCAGAGGCCGGGCGTCATCTGGGGAGCGTCGGCGGGGCCGGCGCCGGTCGGGGGAAGCGGCCCCGGCTTCGGGGCGATGAACGACTGACGCCCGTCCGCTGCGATCGTTCCGCGGTTCGAGGATTAAATCGGCGCTCCGAGCGCCCAGCGAGACAGGCACCGGGGCAGCGGAGCAGTAACACGCACGCCGGTTCGCTCGGCCATTCGCCGTCACGATCCCGTCTCCGCGTGCGGAGCGGCGACAGGCTTTGATTCGGGCGACTCTTTCTGACGAAGGAAGATCGACAAGAGCACGAGAACGGCGGTCGACAGAAATTCGCTCTGCCAGTTCTGGAAGGATTCGAACCAGAGGCCGGGGTCGCCGAGATAGGCGAAGGTGGAAAGGGCGATTTCGCCATGCTCGCGCGCGTCCTCGGCGGCCGCGCGCGCGCTCTGCGTCCAGTGGAGGATGAAGGAGGCAAGAAACAGCATCGCGAGCACCAGCCCCAGCGACCGAGCATAGAGAGCGCGCGCGAGACGACCCTTGCGCAGCACCGCAGGGGCACCGGGCTTGCGCGCCTGCGCGGCAAGATCGGCGTCGCGCAGCGGCGCGTCGGGACCCCGCGATTCCGACGAGCCACGCTGAACGAGCATCGCCGTCAGCACGACATAGGCCGACATCTGGAGAAACTCGCTTTCCCAGTTTTCGAACACCGAGGACAGGAATTGCGGACTGCCGCCATAGGCCCAGAGCGACAGACCGGGCTGATGGTGCCGCGCAGCGTCCGCGAGCGCGACATGCCACCCCGTTACCCAATGGCCGACGATCGACGCTGCGAACAGCAGCAGAAGCACGACGGTGAGACCATTATCCTTGAGCCGCGTCATGGGCCCCTTCCTTTCTGGTACCCCTCGGCCCATCGCCCGCCGCCGCCGTGGGGGCGAGCGACGCCTCCGTGGCTATCTGTCCGCGTGGGGGCCGCGCAGGCCAGGCGGCGCCGTCGAGCGTATCGCGCTTCTCATATTCCGCCGCGCTCATCAGCAGCACGAGCCCGTCGGCATGACAGTCGAGCATCGTCGCCGGTACCGCGCGGAGCGTCTCGTCGATGCCGCCGAGCCCGCCGCTCGCGACGACGACATAAGAGAGGCAGCCGCTTTCGCATTCGATCATCGCATCGACCGCCTGGCCGACAACTTCGCCGCGGATATCGCTCACCGGAAGACCGCCTAACGCGCTGGCGGCGAAGAGCGTCGGCGAGGCCGCGATCCGGCTTCGCTTCGCGGCACGCCGCGCGCCATCCTCATAGCCGCGCTGGCGGCCGAGCCAGCGCCATATACCGACGAGATTGACGAGCGTCAGAAACAGGTTGGTCGCAAGAAGATTGGTCTGGCCCGATGTGAACCCGACGACCGACCAGGCGAGCGAGCCCAAAGTGAACACGACGAAGCCCGAGCCGGTCACGCGCGCGCCGAGATTGGCTGCCGTCATCATCGCCGCGATCATCGTCGCGGCAGGCGCAATCAGTCCGGCGGCCTCTTCCACGTGCGGCTTCTCCTCGGTCGGCGGCACCCGCTGGCGCCGCTCCCGGGCAGAACCCGCCGCCGTATCACTGCGTTCCCCCGGACGGCGGCGATGCAACATCGATCAATGCATTTATCGGCGCCGCGCGCTGTGCGTCGGCTCCCTGGCGCCAAATCGGCGACGGCCCCGTCGCCCCCGTACGGGCGCGATCAGGCGATCCTTCAGGACCGCCTGGCCGCGAGCTGTGCTTCCGCACGCCTCGCCGCCTCGATAAGGCTTTCGCCGGTACTGCGCGCCGCCGCCGGGGTCATCGTCACCGCGACACCGTCGGGGCCATCGAGCAGGACAACGCCATCTTCGGCGGTGGCGACCCCCGCTTCCGTCTCGGGCGGCTGGGGGGAAGACAAAACACCGGTCATCGGCGGGGCCTCTGGTCTGGGGGCGGCGGAGATGCGGGATCGTCGATATAGAGATAGGCGGGATCGAACTGGCCGCGCCGCGCCAGCTTCGCGGCATCGAGAATCTCGACCTTGCCGTTGCGGAACGTACAAAGCCCTTCCTCGCGAAGATGGCGTACGACCCGGTTCACATGCACGGTCGTCAGGCCGCAGATCTCGGCGACATCGGCCTGCGTCAGTCCGAGCGTGAACTGACGCCCGTCGCTCAGCCCCGCCGACTGGAGACGCACATTGGTCTCGCAGAAGAAATGCGCGACGCGGCCGATGGCATCGAGGCGGCCGAGCCGGAAGAGCCACGCACGGTGGATTGCGGCATCGAGCAAGGTCGCGAACCAGAGCTTGCGCGTCAGCTCGGGCATTTCCTCGGTGATCGCGTCGAGCTCGACATGCGGGACGATCGCGATCGTCGCCGGGGTCATCGTACCGACATCATGGTCGAGGTGTTTCAGCGGGTAGGCGTGGAGGTCGACAAAGTCGCCCGGCAGGTGGATCGCGACAAGCTGGCGAAGACCGTCCCGGTCGTCGAGATAGCGCGACATGATGCCCTCGACGAGGAGCGTGCTCTGGTCGAGCCATTCGCCGGCGCGCGCGATGATCTTGCGGGACTCGACGGTCGAAGTGGTGCTGATGGCGGCTTCGAGGCGCGCGCGCTCGCCGGCCTCGAGGCTTACCCCGCGACGGTCTCTCAAGAAGCGATCGGTTAACATCACTGACGTTCCCTGTTTCGTCCGAAATGCATGAGCGGGCCTGCTCGACTGCGAACATTCCGAAAGCCCGGCAACCCCTCACAAGGGAAGCGGAATCGTCATGATCGAGGTTAATCGCATGCCCGGTGCAGCAACTTTCAAAGCGCAAACTCGTTCCATCGCCGGGTCCGGAGGGCGTGCTTGCACGCCCGCGGACCGCGTTCCGCCCAACTGCTGCGCCCCTTCAGACAAAGCGAGATCCGACATGGCCAAATCCCCCACCGCCCCCTCTTCCACCCGCGCGGACGCCGCGAAGCCGAAGCCGCGCCGTGGGCAGAGCGCCGCTGCGATTGCAGGAAAGGACATAGGCGGAGAGTCCCCGCGCAAGGCACCGCTCTTTCCGGCCGATGCGCCGATCATGCAGAGCTACGGCGAGGATCGTGGCACCGGCGGCGAGACGCATCAGGCGGGCGCCGGCCATGCGCCGCTCACCACCCAGCATGGCGTGCCGGTCGCCGACGACCAGAACAGCCTCAAGCAGGGCCCGCGCGGCCCGACGCTGCTCGAGGATTTCCATTTCCGCGAGAAAATCTTTCACTTCGACCATGAGCGCATCCCCGAGCGCGTCGTTCATGCGCGCGGCTATGGCGCGCACGGCTATTTCGAGCTTACCGACAGCCTCGCCGACGTCAGCCGCGCCGACATCTTCCAGCGCGTCGGCGAGCGCACGCCCGCCTTCGTGCGCTTCTCGACCGTCGCGGGTTCCAAAGGCTCGTTCGACCTCGCACGCGACGTGCGCGGCTTCGCGGTGAAGCTCTACACCAAGGAAGGCAATTGGGATCTCGTGGGCAACAATATCCCGGTCTTCTTCATCCAGGATGCGATGAAATTCCCCGACCTCGTCCATTCGGTGAAGCCCGAGCCCGATCGGGCCTTCCCGCAGGCGCAATCGGCCCACGACAATTTCTGGGATTTCGTGAGCCTGATGCCCGAGAGCTTCCACATGATCATGTGGGTGATGTCGGACCGCGCGATCCCCCGCTCGTTTCGCACGATGGAAGGCTTCGGCGTCCACACCTTCCGCCTCGTCGACGCGAAGGGCAAATCGACCTTCGTCAAATTCCACTGGAAGCCTAAGCAGGGCCTCCAGTCGGTGGTGTGGAACGAGGCGGTCAAGATCAACGGCGCCGACCCCGATTTCCATCGCCGCGACCTCTGGGATGCGATCAACAGCGGCGATTTTCCCGAATGGGAACTCGGCGTTCAGCTGTTCGACGACGCCTTCGCGGACAAGTTCGAATTCGACGTGCTCGATGCGACCAAACTCATCCCCGAGGAGGAGGTGCCGATCCGCACCGTCGGCCGCCTCGTTCTCGACCGCGTCGTCGACAATTTCTTCGCCGAGACCGAGCAGGTCGCCTTCTGCACCCAGAACATCGTCCCCGGCATCGACTTCTCGAACGATCCGCTGCTGCAGGGCCGCAATTTCTCCTATCTCGACACGCAGATCAAAAGGCTCGGCGGCCCCAATTTCACCCATATCCCGATCAATGCGCCCAAATGCCCGATGGCGCATTTCCAGCAGGACGGTCATATGGCGATGCGAAACCCCGTCGGCCGCGCCAATTACGAGCCGAACAGCTGGGGACCGACGGACGGCGGCCCGCGCGAGGATCCCGCGCGCGGCTTTGCGAGCTTCCCCGAAGAGGCCGAAGGCGCCAAGCGGCGCATCCGCCCCGAGAGCTTCGCCGACCACTATAGCCAGGCGCGGCAATTCTTCGTGAGCCAGACCCCGATCGAGCAGAAGCATATCGGCGACGCGCTTGTCTTCGAGCTGTCGAAGGTCGAACGCCCCGACATTCGCGCCCGCACCGTATCGCATCTCCTCCATATCGACCGCGGCCTCGCAGCCACGGTTGCCGATGGCCTGGGGCTGCCGCTTCCGGCGCCCGCCAAGGCCGCAACAAAGCCGCTCGCCGACCTTCCCCCTTCCCGGCCGCTCAGTATCCTGCTCAACGGCCCGGCGAGCTTCGCCGGACGCAAGCTCGGAATCCTCGCGACCGACGGCGCGGATGCGCGGGTCTTCAAGGCGCTGACCAAGGCGGTCGACGCCGCCGGCGCTGTCTGGGAACTGGTTGCACCGAAGATCGGCGGGATCACGCTCTCGGACGGCACGAGCGTCGCGGGCCGGCACAAGATCGACGGCGGGCCGTCGGTGCTGTTCGACGCGGTCGCGCTTCTCCCGAGCGACGACGGGGCGGCACTGCTCGCAGGCGATGCGGCGGCCAAGGACTTCGTCAGCGACGCCTTCGCGCATTGCAAATTTATCGGACATGGCGCCGAAGCGGCGCCGCTCTTCGCGGCCGCCGGCCTCGCCGACAAGCTCGACGAGGCCTGCATCGCGCTGGCCAAACCCGGCGATGTCACCGCCTTCCTCGATGCCTGCGCCGCGCTTCGGCACTGGCCGCGTGAAGGAGACGTCGACCTCGATGCGGCGGGCGGCGGCAAGAAGAAAGGCGGCGACACATCGGCATCGCCCAAACCGGCTTCCAAGCCGGCACGCTGACCGGCCTGCGCGAAGGAGCGGTACCCATGCAATTCGCGACCGATCGGCTGGTCTTCGGCCCCGACGATGTCGATCTGTCGCGCTCGCCGCTCGCGGGCCACCTCGGCCGCGAGACCTATGTGCTCGGGGCCTTCAACCCGGGCCTGCTGCGCCTCGCCTCGGGCAATCTCCTGATGATGGTGCGCGTCGCCGAGGCGCTCCGGGTCCCGATCGAGGATGGTCATGTCCATTCAATCCGGTGGGAGGCTGGGCGCTACAAGGTCGATAGCTGGCCGCTCGAGCTGTGCGATACGTCGGATCCCAGAAAGTTCATGGTGCACGGCGGTAGCTGGCGGGTCATGGCACTAACCTCGCTTTCGTGGCTGCTTCCCGTCGAGCTCTCGCCCGACGGGCTCGAGATCGTTGCCGTCCATTACGACAAGGCGGTCGATCCGGGCGCGGATTTCCAATGCTATGGTGTCGAGGACGCGCGCATCAGCCGGGTCGGAAGGCGCTGGCTGATGACCACCTGTTCGGTGAGCCCCGAGCGCCACTCGACGACGCTCTACAGTTCGGCGAACGGCCTCGAATGGGTCTTCGAGGGGATCGTTCTCGATCATCAGAACAAGGACATGCTGATCTTCGAGGGCCTGATCGACGGCCGCTACTGGGCGCAGACGCGGCCGCTCGGCGATCTTTATTTCGCCTATCCGCCGGGATCGAAGTGGCGCGCGGGCCCCTCGATCAACCTCGCGACCTCGCCCGATGCTCTGCACTGGAAGCCTCATGAGGCCCCCGGCATCCGTCCGCATGCCGACACGGTGGCGACCGCGCGCATCGGCGGCGGCACACCGCCGATCCGTACCGACGCGGGATGGCTCACGCTCTGGCATGGGGTCGAGCCGAAAGAAATCGTCGGCATTTACCGCACCTACTGGTCGCTCCTCGATCTCGACGATCCCTCGGTCGTCCTCCGCACCGATCACCAGCCGCTCCTCGAGGCGAACCCCGAGCTTACGCGTCCGCTCGAAGACAAGCTCTATATACGCGATGTCGTCTTCACGACGGGCATCGCCGATGGCGGCGATCATTATATCGTCGCGTCGGGGGAAGCCGATCTTGCCTGTCGGATCACCCATGTCCCCAAGGCCTGTTTCGGTGACTGACCAGCGCGTGGAGACGCGCCGCGACACGCCGCTGACGCCCGATCTCGTTCGCGTTCGCGGCGAGCTCGCGGCCGCTACTCCGATCGTCTCGCAGAAAATCGACGACCTCTCCGTCGAACTTGCTGCGGGCGGCGAAGCGCTCTGGCTGTTCGTCCGGCGCGCCGACAGCGGCGGCATCGCCCTGCGCGCGGCCTCGTGGC
>NZ_DATMST010000130.1:0-37888 GCF_035565275.1 Sphingopyxis sp. | reverse complement strand
GCGGCTGCGCGTGATGGAGCAGGGACGCAAAGGCGCGCTCGGCGTCGGCGACCGCATCCTCGCGCGCACCGAGGAACGCGGCAGCGGCCATGTAGCGCACCCGATGAAACGCCTTCAGGCGAGCGCCGAGATGGTGATCGGCGTGCTCGTCGAAGATGTGGGGCCGGGCAGCAAGCCGATGGTCTGGCTGCGCCCCGCCGACAAGCGCGCGCGCTACGACTTCACGGTCGCCGACAAGGGCGATGCCGATATCGGCGATCTCGTCCGCGCCGAACTCACCGGGCGCGGCGCGGCGATCAAGGCGAAAGTCGTCGAGCGCCTGGGCGATCCCTTCGCACCGCGCGCCCTCAGCATGATCGCGATCGCGCGGCACGAAATTCCGCACGTCTTCGACGGCGAAACGCTCGCCGAGGCCGAGAAGGCGGCGAAGCTGCCGCTCACCCCCGACGGGCGCGAGGACCTGCGAGAGCTGCCGATCGTCGCCATTGATCCCATCGACGCCCGCGACCATGACGATGCCGTCTGGGCCATCCCCGACGACGATCCCTCCAACAAGGGCGGCTTTCGCGCGATCGTCGCGATCGCCGACGTCAGTTACTATGTTCGCCCCGACGGCGCGCTCGACCGCGAAGCGCGGCGGCGCGGCAATAGCGTCTATTTCCCCGATCAGGTCGTGCCGATGCTTCCCGAAACGCTGTCGGCGGGCGTCTGTTCGCTGAAAGCGGGGCAGGACCGGGCCGCGATGGCGTGCCATCTTGTCATCGACAGGCATGGCAAGGTGACGTCATGGCGTTTCGCTCGCGCGCTCGTGCGGCTGCGCGCGAACATCGCCTATGAACATGCGCAGGCGGCCTATGACGCCGACATGCCGCGCGATGAGTGGGACGCCGATGTGCTCCCGACGCTCAAGAATCTGTGGGCGTGCTGGGCGCTCCTCGCGAAGGCTCGCGCCGCCCGCGCGCCGCTCGACCTCGACCTGCCCGAACGTCAGGTCATTCTCGACGAGCAGGGCGGAATTGCGGAAATCCGCGTCCGCGACCGGCTCGATTCGATGCGGCTGATCGAGGATTATATGATCGCGGCGAACGTCGCGGCGGCGAAGGCGCTCGAGGCGAAGAAATCGCCGGTGATGTACCGCATCCACGAACCGCCGAGCCGCGAGAAGCTCGTCAGCCTGAAGGATTATCTCGAAACCTTCGAACAGAGCTTCGCGCTCGGGCAGGTGATCACGCCGGCGGTGTTCAACCGCCTGATCGACGGTTTTTCGGAAGATGACCGGCTGCCCGAGATCATGCAGGCGATTTTGCGGAGCCAGACGCAGGCCTATTATGGCCCCGCCAACGCGGGTCACTTCGGCCTCGCGCTCGGCTCTTATGCGCATTTCACCTCGCCGATCCGCCGCTACGCCGACCTGATCGTCCACCGCGCGCTCGTCGACAGCTACCGCCTTGAAGTGCCCGGCAAGCCCAAAGACCTGCCGGCGCGCACGGGGCTGGGCGAGGCCGACGCCAAGGGATTGTCGCGCATTGGCGAGACGATCAGCGCGCTCGAACGCCGCGCGATGGAGGCCGAGCGCGAGACCGTCGACCGCTATGTCGCGGCTTACCTCGCGACCAAGACCGGCGAGATTCTCGTCGCGCGCATCACGGGGGTGCAGCCGTTCGGCTTCTTCGCGACCGTCGACGGGCTCGGCGGCGACGGGCTCGTGCCGGTCTCGACCTTGGGCAGCGAACGCTTCTTCTACGACGAGGCGGCGCGGACACTCGACAGCGAGCATGGGCGGGTGAGCTATAGCGTCGGCCAGCGGATCGAGCTCAGATTGCTCGACGCCAATCCGATCAGCGGCGCGCTGCGCTTCGAACTGCCCGACGCCCCCGAAGGCGGCTTCCGGAACCGCCCGCCGCGCCGCGACGGGGTGAAGAAGCCCGGCAAGGGCGCCGGAAAAGACAGGGCGGGCAAGCATATGGTCGGCAAGCGCGGCCGCCCCGCCAATATCAAGCATAAGGGACGGAAGCGGTAACAGGCCCGTTTTGTCGTCCCCGCGTAGGCGGAGGTGACAGGCTATTGCGCCGCCATCGCCTGCAACAATGCCGCACTCTCGGCATCGGCGGGAAAGAACGCCTCGATCGCCAACTCCGAGAGCGTGATATCGACCGGCGTGCCAAAGATCGTCACCGTCGACACGAAGCGGATCTGTCCCATCGGCGTGTCGAGGACCAGCGGCACCGCGATGCCGTTCGCCGCGCTGCCGTCATGCGCGTCGGCACCGTCGCCATAGCCCGCCAGTTCCTCCCGCAGCGCGATCAGGCCAGCGTCGGCACTCGCGTCGATCTGGTGATCGAGCTGTTCGAGCAGGTGCGCGCGCCATTCGCCGCGATTGACGATGTGCGGCGCAAGGCCTTTGGGGTGCATCGCGACCCGCAGCACATTGACCGGCGGCTCGAACAATTCGGGCGCCGCGAGCTGCATCAGCAGCGCGACGGCGGCATTCGCCGCGACCATGTTCCAGTGGCGATCGACCGCGAGCGCGGGGTAGGGCTCATGCCCTTTCAGCACATGTTCGACGATCGCCCGCATCCCCGCCATCTCGGCGCTGTCGAGCGGCCGCTCCTGATAGTCGGGGGCGTAGCCGCCCGCGAGGAGCAGTGCGTTGCGCGCGCGGTGCGGCACTTCGAGGCAATCGGCGAGCCGCTGCAGCATCGCCGCGCTCGGCTTCGAGCGGCCCGTCTCGATAAAGCTCAGATGCCGCGTCGAAATCTCGCTGTCGAGCGCGAGGTCCATCTGGCTCATCCGGCGCCGGACGCGCCATTCGCGGAGTTGTTCGCCAAGGGCTGCGGGCTTCATCATCATTCTCCTTCGTAACGCCAGCTATACCCCGGCCTTCTCTTTTTCCATTACCTCACGCGTAATCGACGCCATTCAATCCGCGGTCCAATTGGGACGGGTCGAAAGGAGAATCACTATGTCGATCCGCAATCTCAAGAACATCCTCATCGCCGACGCCGTCACCTGCACCGGCGTTTTCGCCATCGGCCTCCTCGCCGCCGCGCCGGTCGGCGCGCTACTCGGCCTGCCCGCCAATGTCGTCGCGGTGGGCGGCTGGATCTGCCTCGCCGCCGCGCTGCTGATGGTCGTTGCCGCGCTGCAGAAGGCGCCGGGTGCCGCGCTGGTCAAGCTGATCGCGATCGGCAATCTCGGCTGGGTCGCCGCGAGCTTCGCGGTCGTCGCGACCTTTGCCGCCGGAATGACCGGTCTCGGCATCGCGGTCGTCGTCGCGCAGGCCTTCGCCGTGCTCGGTTTCGCGATTCTCGAATGGAAAGCGGTGGCGACGCCGCGCGTCGCGGCCGCCTAACTCAGTGCATCGAGCCGGGCGATATCGATCCCGCCCGGCACCAGCATCACCGGACAGGGGAGGGTTCCCGCATCCTGTCCGGTGAAATGCGCGACCAGTGGCCCGGGCGCTCCCGACGGCGCCGTCGCGAGCACCAGCGCGGCGATCTCGTCGCTTGCGCCGATCAGCTCGCGCACGACCTCCACGGGCTTTCCCGACTTGATCAATATCTGCGGCGTCACACCCGCTTCCTGCACCACGGCATCGGCGGCCGCGGCGGTCAGTTCCTCGGCATGCTCGCGCGCTTCGGCCTCGATCGTCGCCTGGACGCCGCCGAACGCAACGAAATCATGCGGCGGAATGATCGCGAGTACGATGACGCCGCCGCCCGTTCGTGCCGCGCGCCGCGCCGCGAAGCGCAACGCCAGCGACGCCTCCGGGCTGTCGTCGATCACCACCAGATATGTCCGCATCGCCCCGACCCCTCGTGTTTTTGCTTGGCCCAAAGAGTGCGTCACATTCGTATGAAACGCAAGCTGGCCCGCTGGACCTTGATCGGTACAGGGCTTATGGCGAAGAAGAATCCGTAGCGGCAGGCCCCGCCTGCAAGACTGACAGGGACAAGCCTAGACATGCCAATCGAACTGAAAATGCCCGCTCTCTCGCCGACGATGGAGGAGGGCACCCTCGCCAAATGGCTGGTGAAGGAGGGCGATACGGTCAAGTCGGGCGACCTGCTCGCCGAGATCGAGACCGACAAGGCGACGATGGAGTTCGAAGCGGTCGACGAGGGCACGATTGCGCAAATTCTCGTCGCCGAAGGCACCGACAATGTGAAGGTCGGCACCGTGATCGCGACGATCGCGGGCGAGGATGAAGATGCGGCGAGTACGAAGGCTGCGCCAGCGCCTGCGCCCGCCGCGGCTCCTGCTCCCGAACAGAAGGCCGAAGCGCCAGCCCCCACCAAAGACGTCGCCCCAGCGCAAGCTGGGGCCGCTCCCGTGAGTGCGCCGACGCCAGCGGTCCCAGCTTCCGCTGGGACGACGAAAGATGGCGATCGCATCAAAGCAAGCCCGCTCGCAAAGCGTCTCGCGGCCGAGCGCGGAATCGATCTCTCGACCGTCACGGGCACCGGCCCAGGTGGCCGCATCGTCAAGGACGACCTCGACGGCGCATCGGCCGGCGCGCCCGCAGCGCCCGCTACGGCGCCGAGCACGGCTGCTCCCGCCGCCCCGGCAGCAACACCGTCACCGGCCACCACGGGCAGCATCCCCGATTTCGGCATCCCGCACGAGGACGAGAAGCTCAGCGGCATGCGCAAGACGATCGCGCGCCGCCTGACCGAGTCGATGCAGCAATCGCCGCATATCTACCTGACCGTCGACATCCGTCTCGATGCGCTGCTCAAGCTGCGCGGCGAACTCAACGCCAGCCTTGAAAGCCGCGGCGTCAAGCTCAGCGTCAACGACATGCTGATCAAGGCGCTCGCGGTCGCGCTCGAACGCGTGCCCGCGTGCAACGTCAGCTTCGGCGGCGACGTGATGCGCAAGTACAGCCGCGCCGACATCTCGGTCGCGGTCAGCATCCCCGGCGGGCTGATCACCCCGATCATCGTCGATGCCGGCGGCAAGTCGATGTCGAAAATCTCGACCGAAATGTCCGAACTCGCGGCGAAGGCGAAGGAGGGCAAGCTTCAGCCCAATGAATATCAGGGCGGCACCGCCTCGATCTCGAACATGGGCATGATGGGGATCAAGCAGTTCACCGCGGTGATCAACCCGCCGCAGGCGATGATCATGGCGATCGGCGCAGGCGAGAAGCGGCCGTATCTGGTCGACGATGCGCTCGCGATCGCGACCGTGATGTCGGCGACCGGCAGCTTCGACCACCGCGCGATCGACGGGGCGGACGGGGCGCTCCTCATGAAGACCTTCAAGGAACTGGTGGAGAACCCGCTGGGGCTGGTGGCGTAAAATGCCGAACGCATCCCATAGCCCCTCTCCCCTTGCGGGAGAGGGGTTGGGGAGAGGGGGGCGGCCTGTCGCACTCGCCCGAGCGAAGCGCATGCGATCCGAGCCGACAGATGCAGAGCGAGCATTGTGGAAGCTTCTGCGCGCCAAGCGGTTCTCGGGTTACAAGTTCAAACGCCAGGTTCCAATCGACCGCTATATCGTTGACTTCATTTGCTTCAATCATCGCCTGATTATCGAGGCGGATGGGTCGCAACATGCAGAAAACGCCTACGACGAAGCGCGCGATTCATATCTTTCCCAGCAGAATTTCCGGATGCTGCGTTTCTGGAACAACGACATTCTAACCAACACCGAGGGTGTAAGCGAAGCTATCTGGACGGCGCTGCAGGACGAAACGTCCACCCCCTCTCCCCAACCCCTCTCCCGCAAGGGGAGAGGGGCTTTAGAAGGAGCCCATAATGGCTGACACCAATTACGATCTCATCGTCCTCGGTTCGGGGCCCGGCGGCTATGTCGCGGGGATCCGCGCGGCCCAACTGGGCCTGAAAACCGCGATCGTCGAGCGCGAGAATCTCGGGGGCATCTGTCTCAACTGGGGCTGCATCCCGACCAAGGCGCTGCTGCGTTCGGCCGAAATCTATCATTATATGCAGCATGCGGGCGATTACGGCCTGATCGCGCAGGAGATCAGCGCCGACATCGATGCGGTGGTGAAGCGGTCGCGCGGTGTCGCGAAGCAGCTCAGCCAGGGCGTCGCCTTCCTGATGAAGAAGCACAAGATCACCGTCCATATGGGCGAGGGCAAGCTGACCGCGCCGGGCAAGCTCGAAGTGAAGGGCGAGAAGGGCAGCGAGACCCTGACCGCGAAGAACATCATCGTCGCGACCGGCGCGCGCGCGCGCGACCTGCCGTTCGCGCCCGCCGACGGCAAGCGCATCTGGACCTATCGCCACGCGCTCGTCCCGCCCGAAATGCCGAAGAAGCTGCTCGTCATCGGATCAGGCGCGATCGGGATCGAGTTCGCGAGCTTTTACAGCGACATGGGCGTCGACGTGACCGTCGTCGAAATGCTCGACCGCCTCGTCCCCGTCGAGGACGCCGATGTGTCGGCTTTCCTCGAAAAGGCGCTCAAGAAACAGGGCATGAAGATCTTCACCGGCGCCGGCGTCGAGGAACTGAAGGCGACCGCGAACGGCGTCACCGCGAAGATCAAGACCAAGGACGGCAAGGCGGAAAGCGCCGAGTTCAGCCACGCGATCGTCGCGATCGGCATTGTCCCGAACACCGAGAATATCGGGCTCGAAGCGCTCGGCGTGAAGACGACCAAGGGCCATATCGACACCGACGCGATGTGCCGCACCAATGTCCCCGGCATCTGGGCGATCGGCGACGTCACCGCGCCGCCCTGGCTTGCGCACAAGGCGATGCATGAATCGGTGATCTCGGTCGAGGCGATCGCGGGCAATCACCCGCACGCGATGGACCCGCGCAACATCCCGGGATGCACCTATTGCCGCCCGCAGATCGCCAGCGTCGGGCTGACCGAGGCGAAGGCGAAGGAACTGGGTTACGAGGTCAAGGCCGGCACCTTCCCCTTCATCGGCAACGGCAAGGCGATTGCCTTGGGCGAATCCGAAGGATTCACCAAGACGGTGTTCGATGCGAAGACCGGCGAACTGCTCGGCGCGCACATGATCGGCGCCGAGGTCACCGAGCTGATTCAGGGCTATACGATCGGCAAGACCGCCGAGCTGGTCGAGGATGATTTCATCAGCACCGTCTTCCCGCATCCGACGCTGAGCGAAACGATGCACGAAGGCGTGCTCGCGGCATTCGGGCGTCCGCTCCACATCTAGGGCCGGACGAGGCATCACCGCTTGAATCCGTCGATCCTTCATTTCTCCCGGACGGGCAGCATTCTCAAGATGCTGTTCTTTCTGGGGGTGGCGGCGATCGCCTTTGCGGTAGCAGGCCTGATGCACGCCGAGCGCGAGGCGCCACCGCAAACCCTGCGCCTCTCCGGCATGGAACTGCCGGCGCCCGCACCGCACCGCGACCCGCTGGTGCCGCTCAAGATGCCGTTGCTGATCGTCGCGGGGGGCGCGTGCCTTTTCTACGCCGGGCGACACGGGTTGCGCGCGGTAACCCGCGAGGTTGCGGCAAGGACCGAAGGCGGCCGCCTTCATCTCCATTCGAGCTACGGAGCGGAGGCCGATCCATTGCCCGTCGAGGCGATCGCGGACGCCATATTCGATCGCGCCGACCGTTTGCCGGGGGACGCCTCCGGACCGGCAAAACTCGGCGCCCGGCTGCGGCATGGTCTCTATCTTCGCTACCGCGCCGGTGGCGCGACCCGCGAACTCCGGCTGATCGACAACGATATCGACGGCGGGACGGAACAACTACGTCGCTTTGCGGCCCACCTCGATGCATGGCGCCAATCGCGGCGCACACCGGAAAGCAGCTGAAGGATGACGGCTATCTCCCGGCCACCGGCGGCATCGGCGTTGATCGCCGCGACGATCCTGCTCGGCTTCGCGGTCGGTGCAGGCTGGACGCATGCGGCCGATTGGCAGGTCTCGCACGCGCTGGCACTCCGCGTAGATGAAAGCGACCCCGCCTTCATCGCCTTCATGCAGGGCGCGAGCTGGATCGGCGGCGGGACGCCGCGCTGGGTGATCGTCATCCTGCTGTGCGGGCTTGTCTGGCACTGGTGCGGTCCGCGCTGCGCCGTCGCGCTCGGCGGCGCATCGCTGCTTTCGAACCTTGCCTCCAGCCTGATGAAGCTCGGCTTCGGTCGCGCGCGGCCCGACGTGATCGATCATCTCGACCACCAGACGAGCTTTTCCTATCCCAGCGGGCATGCAACGAGCGCCGCGGCCGTCTACCTGCTCCTCGCCTGGCTCGCGCCGCCACGCTGGCGGCCCTTCGCCTGGGCGCTCGCGGCGGCGATGATCATCCTCAACGGCTTCTCGCGCATCATGCTCGGTGTCCATTGGGCAAGCGACATTGTCGGCGGCACGATGCTCGGTGCGGCCTTCGCGCTGCTCGGCACCTGGTGGTTCGCGAAGCAGAAGGCTGTCGGCTGACGCATTTTCCGCTGTCCTATCAAGCCCCGTTTTGCCATCTGGTTGGCGGGCACCAACAACAGGCGGACCAGACATGCAATCCAGTGCGAAGTTCGGCAATTCTCTGCGGGGAATCGCTTTTGGTTCAATCGCGTTTTTCGCGGCGTCCTCCATGCCTGTGCAGGCGCAGGATGCCGACGGCCAGACCGTCGTTACCGCGGCGCGCTATATTGATGTGCTGACCGGCAAGACGGTTGACTATCCCGCGATCTTTGTCGGCGCCGACGGGCGCATCGCAAATATCGCCGATGCGCGTACCGTCCGCTGGGGATCGAACGTCAGACATATCGACCTTGGCGACAAGACGCTGCTTCCCGGGCTCATCGACATGCACGTCCACCTCGACGGCCCCGCCGATATCGGCGGCTATCGCGGGCTGGAATTCACCGACAGCTTCTGGGGCATGACCGCGGTCAAGAATGCGAACGACATGCTTGGCGCGGGTTTCACCACGGTGCGGAACGTCGGATCGGACAATCGCAATGACATCGGGCTCAAGCAGGCAATCGACGCCGGCTATGCCACCGGCCCGCGCATCGTGCCGGCGGGATATGCGCTGGGCGCCACCGGCGGACATTGCGACAGCACATATTTGCCGCCCAGCCTCGAAAAGAAAGACGGCAAGGAAGAAGGGATCGGCGATACGCCGGAAGAACTGCGCTATCAGGTGCGCCGCCAGCGCAAATATGGCGCCGAGGTGATCAAGGTCTGTGCAACCGGCGGCGTCTTCTCGCGCAATACCGAACCCGGGCAGCTTCAGGTTTCCGAAAGGGAACTCGCGGCGATCGCCGATGAAGCGCATCAATGGGGCCTTCGCGTCGCCGCGCACGCGCATGGCGCGGCAGGCATCCGTGCCGCGATCGCAGCGGGAATCGATACGATCGAACATGTCAGCCTGGTCAACGACGAAGGCATCCGCGCCGCGCTAGCGCGCAAACGGCCCGTATGGTTCTCGATGGATATCTACAACACCGAATATACGCAGGCCGAAGGCGCGAAGAACGGCGTGCTCGAGGACAATCTGCGCAAGGATCGCGAGATCGCACAGATCCAGCGCGACAATTTCCGCAAGGCGGTGAAGGCCGGCGTGCGCATGGTGTTCGGTTCGGACGCCGGCGTGATGCCGCACGGCGAGGTCGGCAAGCAGTTCCGCGTCATGGTCGAATACGGGATGACCCCGCTACAGGCGATCCAGGCCGCGACGAAGAACGCCGCCGAGGCGCTCGACCGCGAGAAGGATGTCGGGGCGATCGCGGTCGGACGTTACGCCGACCTCGTCGCGGTCGACGGCGATCCGCTGACCGACATACGCCAGCTCGAAAGCGTCGATGCGGTGGTGAAGGGCGGGGTGCTCGTCAGGGGCGAATAGCCCCTAGACCACCAGCCGGTCGACCAGTGCCTCGCGCATGTCGGGGGTGAAGTTCAGCACCGCCTCGGCATAGGTCGGGATATCGCCATGGTCGCGGCGCACGGTGGCGAGCGCAGCGTCGAGATAGGCGGGATTGACCGACATCAACGCACGGATCGCATCGTCGTGGATTTCGGCACCATAGCGCGAACGGATGTGCGCCGCGCCCTGCGCGATGCGTTCCTCGATCTTGCCCGCGGTATTGGTCAGCAGATAATCCTGCATCAGGTCATCCTCATGGACGCCGAGCAGCCGGTGGACGATCGCGACGGCGAAGCCGGTGCGATCCTTGCCCGCGACACAGTGAACGAGGCTGGGCGCGTCGTATTCGGCGAGCGCTGCAAGGTAGAGCCGCAGCGTCGCGACGAGCGCGGGGCGATAGGGCATGCCGGCATAGGTGTCGATCATCCGGTCGCGCGCCGTCTCGACATCGATCGTGCCGCCCGCGGCCTGCAGGTGCGGCGCGAGGCCCGCGGTGATTCCTCCGGCGAACAGCACGCGCGCGGAGAAATTGTCGGAGCGACGGCACGGATGCAGTTCGCGTTCGTCGTCGCCGCGCAGGTCGATCACCGTTTCGAGCCCGAGGCGGTCGAGCGCGACGAGATCGTCGTCGCTCGCGGCCTCGTGATGCGCCGAGCGCCACAGGGTTCCGTCGCGGAGCCGCCCGCCGCCTTCGACGGCATAGCCGCCATAGTCCCGGAAATTGTGGACACCGGCCAGTGGCAGGACGCGCTCGGCTATCATCGTCATTCTCCTGTAAACACCGGCGCACGCTTTTCGATAAAGGCGTCGATGGCCTCGCGGTTGTCGGCCGTTTCGTGCACGATCGCCTGATAGGCGGCACTGAGCTCCAATATGTCGCTCATCCGGCTGTGCTGCGCTTCGCGGAGCAGCCGCTTGGTCAGCCGCAGCGCGCGCGGCGGGTTGCAAACGATCCGCTCGGCGATCGCAACCGCACGGTCCAGCAGTTCCGCATCGGGCACGACGTCCGTCACCAGACCATATTCCTTTGCCTGCTGCGCGTCAAAACGGTCGCCGGTCAGGAACAGCTCTGCCGCGCGCGGATAACCGAGAATTTTCTGGAGCAGCCACGCGCCGCCGTCGCCCGGAACAATCCCGACCTTGACGAAACTGCACGCGAATTTGGCGCTCTCCGCCGCGATACGGATGTCGCAGGTGCAGGCGAGGTCGGCTCCCAGCCCGATCGCGTGGCCGTTGATTGCGGCGATCATCGGAATTTCGCAGTCCATCAACGCACGGATCACCGCCTGCACGCCCTTGCGATAGTTGGAGCGCGTCGAATCGGGCTGGTCGAGGACGCCGATGCCGGTGCGGTCCTTCATTCCCTTCAGATTTCCGCCGGCACTGAACGCCTTGCCGCTGCCGGTCAGGATGATTGCGCTGACGCCGCGATCCTCACCGAGCTCGCGCATCGTCGCGATAATGTCCTCGCAATCCTCGTGGGTGCCGATCGCGTTCATGCTTTCGGGCTTGATCATCGTCAGGATGGCGATCTTGCCCCGCCGCTCGACACTCAAAAACTCGCCCATGCTCGATATTCCTTTGCTGCCTTGCAAACGCTATTGATGGCCGGGGTGCCATGCAAGGCCTTGGCCCCGTCCTTTCGATCATCGATGTAAAGAGCGCGGCCAGTTCAACAATCGAAAACGCAGCACCTGCTTATCAACGCAGCGCGCCGCCTTCGCGCAGCGACGCGATCCTTTCGGCATCATAACCGAGCACCGAAAGCACCGCATCGCCATCAGCCCCGACCGCCGGGGCGGGGCGAGGCGTGTCGTTGATTGTCGCCGAATAGCGCGGGGCGGGTGCGGGCTGGACCGCGCCGCCGATGGTCAGAAAGGTTTCGCGCTCGACATTGTGCGGATGCTGCGGCGCCTCGCTCAGCGACAGGATCGGCGCGAAGCAGACGTCGGTCATTTCCATGAGGTCGCACCACTCGTCGCGGGTTTTCGTCCTGAACAGAGCGGTCAGCTTCTCTTTCAGAGGTCCCCATTGCGCGGGATCCATCTGCGCATCGAAGGCGGGGTCGCTGTCGAGCCCGGTCTTCTCGCGCAGCAGCGCGTAAAATTGCGGCTCGATCGATCCGATCGAGATGAACTTGCCGTCGGCACAGACATAGCTGTCATAGAAATGGGCGCCGCCGTCGAGCATGTTGACCCCGGCCTGATCCTGCAGTCGCCCGGCAGCGTGGAACCACCAGCTCATGCCCGCGAGCAGCGCGGAGCCGTCGGTCATCGCGCAGTCGATCACCTGCCCCTCGCCGGTGCGCGCGGCGTGGACGAGCGCGCTCGACATGCCAAAGGCGAGCATCATCCCGCCGCCGCCGAAATCGCCGACATAGTTCGCGGGCGGCACGGGCTTTTCGCCCGCGCGCCCGATGCCGTGAAGTACTCCCGACAGCGAGATATAGTTGATGTCGTGCCCCGCCGCCTGCGCATAGGGGCCAAATTGGCCCCAGCCGGTCATGCGGCCGTAAACAAGCTTCGGATTGTCGGCGAGCAGCACCTCGGGTCCGAGCCCGAGACGTTCCATCACGCCGGGCCGATAGCCTTCGATGATCCCGTCGGCGCTCTTGCAAAGATCGCGCGCGATCTGCACCGCCTCGGGCTTCTTCATGTCGAGCATGATCGAGGTGCGGTTGCGGCTCAGCGGATCGCGCGGATCCATGAAGCCGCCGGGGCGATCGATGCGGATCACCTCGGCGCCATGGTCGGCAAGCATCATGCCGCAGAAGGGACCGGGACCGATACCGGCAAATTCGATGATCCTGATGCCCTTCAGCGGCCCGGACATTGGTCTCTCCTGTCGTCAGATGCGTTCGATGATGATCGCGGGCGCCATGCCGCCGGCGGCGCACATGGTCACGAGGCCATAACGGCCGCCCGAGCGTTCGAGTTCGTCGAGCGCGGTACCGATCAGGATCGACCCGGTGGCGCCGATCGGATGGCCGAGTGCCATCGCACCGCCGTTGATGTTCACCTTCTCGCGGTCGAGATCGAGGTCGCGGATGAACTTTTCGGCGACGACCGAGAAGGCCTCGTTGATTTCCCAGACGTCGATGTCTTCCTTGTTGAGTCCCGCCTTTTCGAGCACCTTCTTGGCTGCCGGGACCGGCGCGTTGAGCATCAGCGTCGGATCGTCGCCGATGTTTGCGTAAGCGACGACGCGCGCGCGGGGCTTGAGACCATGCTTGTCGGCATAGTCCTTCGACGTCAGCAGCAGCGCCGCGGCACCATCGACGACGCCCGATGAATTGCCGGCATGGTGGAAATGCTGGATCTCGACATCGGGGTAGCGGCGGTTGACCTGCTTGCGGAAGGTGAAGCCGCCACCAAGATCGAAATCGGCAAGGCCGGTGAAGGCGGGCTTGAGCGACGCAAGACCCTCGGCGGTCGTTTCGGGCCGCGGGAATTCCTCATGGTCGAGTGCGATGCTGCCGTCGGTGTTGAGCACGGGTACAACGGACTTGGCAAAGCGACCTTCCCTGATCGCGCGGTCGGCGCGCTGCTGGCTGACGAGGGCGAGCGCGTCGAGCGCCTCGCGGCTGATCCCCTCGATCGTCGCGATCGCGTCGCCGCACACGCCCTGATGCGACTGCGGGTGGAGTTCGTCGAGCGCCTCATGGCCCGAACCCATCAGGCGCGGCGGCAATCCGGCATTCGCCTGCTCGGCGGCATAGGCGGTCGTATAGCTCATCATCTCGGTCCCGCCGGCGATGACGCAATCTTCCATGCCGCTCATCACGCTGGCCGCCGCGAAGTTCACCGAACTGATGCCGCCGCCGCAGAAGCGATCGAGCGTCGTGCCGCTGGCCTTGGTGTCGTAACCCGCCGAAAGCGCCGCCATGCGGCCAAGGTCGCCGCCCTGTTTGCCGTTCTGGCTCGATGTCGACCAGACGATGTCGTCGACTGTCGCGGTGTCGAGATTGTTGCGGTCGCGGATCGCGGCGAGCACCGTTGCGGCAAGGTGCTGCGGGTGGAGGTGCGAAAGCGCGCCCTTGCCCGGCTTGCCGACCCCGCGGGGGGTGCGAACGGCGTCGATGATATAGGCTTCGGCCATGGAGAAATTCCTTTCTGAGGGGAGTGACGATTAACGGGGTGCCATGCGGATCGCGCCATCGAGGCGGACCGCCTGGCCGTTGAAATAGCTGTTGCGGACCATTTCCATCGCAAGGCTGGCATATTCCTCTGCCTTGCCGAGCCGCTTGGGGAAGGGGACCGATGCCTCGAGGCTTTCCTTCACCTTCGGGTTCATATTGCCGAGCAACGGGGTCCCGAATACGCCCGGCATGATCGAATTGACGCGGATGCCGAGGTCCATCAGGTCGCGCGCCATCGGTAGCACGAGGCCGTTCACGCCGGCCTTCGCCGAACCGTAGATCACCTGCCCGATCTGTGCATCCTGCGCCGCGACCGACGCGGTGAAGACGATCGCGCCGCGTTCGCCGTCTTCCAGCTCGGGAAGCGTCGCCATGCCCTCGGCAGCAATCGAGCCGATACGATAGCTGGCGGTCAGAATCCCTGCGACACCATACGCATAATCCTCGGTCGGCGTGCGACGGAACTTGCCCGTTTCCTTGTCATAGGCGAGCGTCTTGCCGCGGCGCGAGGTCATTGCGCAATGGACGCAGACGCGTTCCTGCCCGTGCGCCGCGCGCGCCTTTGCATAGCCGTCGAGGACCGATTGCTCGTCGGTGATGTCGACGTGGACGAACAGCCCGCCGATCGACGCCGCAACCTCTTCGCCAAGCGCGTCGTTGATGTCGAAAATGGCGACCTTGACGCCCGACGCGGCCAGCGCCTCGGCCGTCGCGCGGCCAAGGCCCGACGCGCCCCCGGTAACGACCGCTGCAACGGTGGAATCGATCTTCATGGGGAGGCTCCTCAGGCCGGAATCTGGTTGAACGGGATGCCCTTGTCGGGGCGATGGTCCTGCGGCAGGCCGAGAACCTTTTCGGCGATCGTGTTGAGCAAGGTTTCGTCCGACCCGCCCGCGATGCGGCCCGTCGGCGCGTTGATCCAGCTCGACGCCCAATCCTCCTTTTGCGAGGCATGCTCGTCGAACAGGAAGGCGTCGCTGCCTTGCAGGTCGAGCGCGAGTTCGGAGAGTTTCTGGCGCGAGCGCACCGCGACCAGCTTGCCCAGCGAACCCTCGGGTCCCGGCATCATGCCCGCCTGCATCATCAGCCGTGCGCGAACGTTGATCGAATCGAGCCCCGATCGCATCGCATAATTGCGCGCTATCTGCTGGCGGATACGCCCGTCCTCGATCGCCGGGCGGCCATTCAACTCTACGCTCTTCGCCAAGTCGACGAACAGGTCGAGATGCGGCCCGAACCCCGCGCTGTCGGTCGCGACATAACGTTCGATCATCAGCGTCGCGATCGCGACCGCGAAGCCGCCGCCGACGGGGGACATGCGATGATCGTCACTGATCTTCACATCGTCGAAGAACACTTCGTTGACGTGGCTGTCGCCCCCCGCGAGCCTGATCGGGCGAACCGTGACGCCGGGCGCCTTCATATCGACCCAGAAGTAAGTGAGTCCCTTGTGTTTCGGCACATCGGGATCGGTGCGCACGACGATGACGCCATAGTCGCTGTAATGCGCCCAGCTGGTCCAGACCTTTTGCCCGTTGATTTTCCACCCGTTGCCGTCGGGCTCGGCCTTGGTGCGAAGACCCGCGAGGTCCGACCCGCCCGAGGGTTCGGAGAAGAGCTGGCACCAGATTTCTTCGCCCTGCAGCGCTTTCAGCACGCGTTCCTTCACGAACGCCTTGTCGCTGCCGAACTGCATCAGCACGGGGACCGGCATGCCGAGCGAGATACCGAAATAGAAGCTGGGGAAACCATGCTTCATTTCCTCGGCGTCGAAGGTGACCTTTTCGAGGTGGCCCAGTCCCTGTCCGCCATATTCGGTCGGCCAGTTGATCCCGGCATATCCCGCGTCGAACTTCGCTTTCTGGTATCTGCGGCCGAGCGCCAGATCTTCGGCTTCGGACAGCCCCTTGCGCGCCTCGCGGCCAAAGGCCGGGGCCATCGATTCAAGCCATGCAGCGGCCTTGGCGCGCCAGGCTTCGAGATCGGTCATGCCGCTTCTCCTGCCAGTCGATCGACCAGTATATCCTCCCAGAAGAGGCTGCTGCCCTGTTCGATGGCGAGGCTGCGTGCGCGGCGCATGTGGAGGTGCAGGCCGATCTCCCATGTCACGCCGATGCCGCCATGGACCTGAATGCAATCGCGCGCGGCGCTGTCATAGGCCTCGGTCGCCGACAGACGCGCGGCGGCTGCCGCCGTGATGAAATCGGCCATGCCTTCGCGCGCAGCGGCGTGGATGCAGTTGGCGCGCGCGAGTTCGACCAGCCCGTATAATTCGGTGATACGGTGCTTCACCGACTGGAATGCGCCGATCGGCTGGCCGAAGGCGCGGCGGGTCAGGGCATAGTCGCGCGCGATCTCCATCAGCGCCTCGGCACCGCCGGTTTGTTCGTGCGCGGTCACGACGGCCTGTAGCGCCAATATGTGGAGTGCCGCGTCGCGCGCCGTGTCGCCCGCCGCCAGCGTCTCGGCCGTGGTTGCGGAAAAGTGCAGATCGGCGAGGCAGCGGCTGTTGTCGAAGCTCGGCACGGGAGACCGTTCGACGCCGGCAAGGTCGGCGATGGCGAGTACCGGCGTGCCTGCGCGGTTCGCCAGAACGATCGCCATATCGGCGGCGAGCCCCGCGGAGATGCCGCGTGCCGTCCCGTCGAGCCGGTCGTCGGTGAGTGTGACGTCCGGTCGCCGGGGCAGGGCGTCCGGCCCTTCGGAAAAAGCGATCGCGCCGATCGTCTCGCCGCTTGCCAAACCGGGCAGCCAGCGCGCCTTTTGCGTTTCGGAGCCGAACAGTTCAACCGCCTTGGCGGCGCCGAAGCTGGAAGTCAGGAACGGCGCACCGCTGATGCTCCGGCCGGCCTCATGCGCGATCAACCCCAGTTCGACCAGGCCAAGGTCAAGTCCCCCGTGGGTTTCGGGAAGGGCGAGGGCGGTCCAGCCCTGTTCTTTTGCCGTATCCCAGAAAGGGCGATGATATTCGCCGACGGTCTCGAGCAGCGGCAGCAAGGCATCCTTGCTGACCCTTGCCTCGAGTACGCGCCGCGACTCGGTCGCGATCGCCTGCTGGCTTTCGTCATAGAGGATGGTCATGGCCGCATCCGTCCTTCTCCCGCCTATCTTGTCTTGCCAATGAACCGGACGTTGACGTAAACGTCAAGTCAAATCGGCGCCAGATACCGGGCGGCCGTAAGGTAAGAACCAGACGAGGGAGAAGGGGCATGGCTTTCAAGACGCGCATCACCGAGATGCTCGAAATCGAGCATCCGATCGTTCAGGGCGGCATGCAGAGCGTGGGCTATGCCGAACTCGCGAGCGCGGTATCGAATGCCGGCGGGCTTGGCATATTGACCGCGTTGACCCAGCCCACCCCTGCGGCGTTGAGCGCCGAGATCGAACGCTGCCGCGCGATGACCGACAAGCCATTCGGTGTGAACATGACCGTCTTTCCGACGATCAATGCGCCCGATTACAAGGCCTATGCGCAGGCGATCATCGATGGCGGAATCAAGATTGTCGAAACCGCCGGCACGCAGGCGGTGCGCGAGATCTGGGAGATGCTGAAGCCGCATGGCGTCACGATCCTGCACAAGTGCACTGCGGTGCGCCACGCGCTGTCGGCCGAACGTGCGGGTTGCGACATCATTTCGATCGACGGTTTCGAATGCGCGGGACACCCCGGCGAGGATGATATTCCGGGCCTGATCCTGATCCCCGCCGCCGCCGACAAGGTCAGGATTCCGATGCTGGCGTCGGGCGGCTTCGGCGATGGCCGCGGCCTCGTTGCGGCGCTCAGCCTCGGTGCCGACGGGATCAACATGGGAACGCGTTTCTGCGCCACCGTCGAGGCGCCGATCCACGATAATGTGAAGCAGGCCTATATCGAAAATGACGAGCGTGGCAGCTTCCTGATCTTCCGCAGCTTCAAGAACACCGCGCGCGTCGGCAAGAGCGCGGTCAGCGAAGAGGTGGTGCGCCGTCTGTCGCAGCCGGGCGCACAGTTCGGCGATGTCCAGGAACTGGTGGCGGGCGCGGCGGGCCGCGAACTGCTCCAGACGGGCGACTTGTCGAAGGGCGTGTTCTGGGCCGGCATGGTGCAGGGACTGATCCATGACATTCCGACCTGTCAGCAACTGATCGACCGGATCATCGCGGAGGCCGATGCGATCGTCGATCAGCGGCTCGCGTCGTTGAGGGCGTAAGCTGCCGCGCCGATACGCTGGCGCGCGGGGCGCGCTTTCGATATGATATGATTCATTGGTGATCGATCATATCGGAGCCCGCCGGCGCTCCAGGGGAAATTTTTGAGTCTTACGGATTATAAGGGATTTGGCGGCGCGCTTCTGTCGGCCGACGTGCTCGGTGATGACAATGATCCCGCTGTGCTGTTGATTCCCGACGGGGAACAAGGACGCGCCGCCTGGCGCGACGTCGCCGACGCGCTGGTGCTTTCGGGGCGCCGGGTGGTCAATCTCGACCTGCGCGAACCGGGTGGGGACCTGTCGGAACAGGACGAACTCGCACCGCATATCGAGGATCTGCGCGCCGTGCTGGCGCAAATGGGCTCGCGTCCGGTCGTCGTCGCCGCGAAGCGTGGCGGCTGGATTGCGACGCGCGCATTGGCGCTCGATGGCGCGCATCTCGCGGCGGGGCTCGTCGTCGTCGATATGCCGGTCGATGCGGATGCGATCGCCAGCGGCACCGCCGCGCGACTCGCGCTTCCGACGCTTGTCGTGCGCGGCGGCTTTTCGCCCGCGCACTGCAGCGCCGCCAGCGACGCGTTCAACGCCGCGCTGCCGATCGGCGAGAGCGCCGATATCGAGGATTGCGACGTCGCGCTCGGTGCCGACCGGACCGAAGCCCTGCTTGGCCAACTGCTCGAATTTCTCGAACGGCGGCAGCCCCGCGAAGCGATGGAGTTCAAGGCGGGGTCGGATCCGCGAACGCTGCGCGATGCGATGGGGTGCTTCGCCACCGGCGTGACGATCGTGACCGCGCTGGATGCGGTCGGAACACCGGTCGGTCTGACCGCGAACAGCTTTACGTCGGTATCGCTCGATCCGCCGCTGCTGCTTGTGTGCATCGCAAATTCGGCGGGGACGGCGCCGGTGCTGCGCGAGGCCGTGCATTTCGGCGTGAACGTACTGCAGATCGGTCAGCAACCGACGTCGAACCGTTTCGCGACGCGCGGCGAGGACCGGTTCGCAAATCAGCCGTGGTCGCCGGGCCAGACCGGCGTGCCGTTGCTCGCGAGTTCGCTGGTATCGTTCGAATGTCAGCGCGAGGCGGTGCACGAAGCCGGCGATCATTATATTCTGGTCGGCCGCGTGGTGCGCGCGCAATTCGAACCGCACCGCGACCCGCTGCTCTATTTTCGTGGAAAGTACCGCCGCCTGCATTTCGCCTGAGCGGAGCGGGGAGGTCCGCGGGATTAAAGCTCGAAGAGGGTCGGTTCGTCGGGCGTCGGCGTTTCGATGACCAACAGGCCAAGATGCATGGCCTGGGTCACGAGATGCGCGCGGTTTCGCGCGTTCAGCTTCAACCGGACATTCTCGATATGCCGCTCGACGGTTCGGGGGGCGATGTTGATTTCCAGCGCGATCTGCTTGGCCGACCATCCGACCGCCACCAGTTCGAGGATCTGATGTTCGCGAAAAGTCAGATGCGGTTCAAGATTCAAAGCGTTTCGATGCACGGCGCAATCCCCTGACACCCAAGGCGTGGACAATTGGCGACCATCGAGCATCGTTTATGCGCAGCAATGCCGCAGCCCCACCTGCTCTGGCTTGCATGATATCCTCTGGTGTCCCGATTGGCAATTAACTCAAGCTAAATAGTGAAAAGAGGTAACTTGCTATACGCATATTCCTATTGCGCTGAATTCAATATGTTTTTTCCCGAAAAAGATAAGGAATATTACGTAAGTGTTTTGTCTACGTTGATCATGCACGCGAATTCCTAGGTCTTTCTTCGGATGGATTCACGATGATCAAAGGCACATGAGACTCTTCAAACGGGGTCGCCGCAAAAACCAATCCAGATTGGAGACGTGGCGTGCAAGGGCTGTCGACTGAAATCCATCGGGGAGCGATTCCCCAGAATACGATCCTGAAATTTCGCAAGGGCGAAATTATCTTCTCTCAGGGCGATCCCGGTGATTGCTGGTTCGAGGTCCTGTCGGGTACCGTTCGAACCTGCCATTTTCATATGGACGGACACCGGCAACTGACCGGGTTTTTCTACCAAGGCGATGTATTCGGTGTCGAATATGGCGCGCGCGATGCCGCTGCCGAAGCGGTTACCAACACGACCCTGACCCGCCGTCCTGCGTTGAATGTCGAATTCGATACATTCGGGCAGAACAACGCACTCGAGCGTGCGCTCGACAGCGCAAACCAGTGCATATTCCTGCTCGGCCGCCGCAATGCGAACGAACGCGTCGCGGCATTCCTGCTGATCGCGGCAAAAAGGCTGGCAGCGGTTGACAGCATCCCGCTGCCGATGACGCGCAGCGACATCGCCGATCATCTCGGCCTGACCATACACACGGTCAGCCGGACCATTTCCGGTTTCGTCCGTCGGGGTCTGATCGAACTGGAGGGGCCGCAACTGTGCCGGTTGACCGACATCGAAGGGTTGCGCGCCATTGCCGGTGACGAGATCGGCGCCGCGATCGACAAGATCGCGGCAAGCAGGCTGCGGCGATCGTCGAGCGGGCAGGAGGTCGGGCTATGAACCGCGCGCCAGCCCCACCGTTTCTGCGCCACGTCGGTGTCACCGCGATCGGCCTGTCGGCTGCGCTCGTTCCTTCGCAGGTCGAGGCACGCGACGCGCCGACGCTCGAATGCCTGTGCGATGCGCTCCCCTTCCTCGATACCGGTGCGACATGGAATGCCGTGGCGTCGGGATCGGCCGGGCAGGGCGAAGGCCAGGCGGCCGCGCCCGTCGAGAGTGAAATAGAAGCGCAACGACGGATCATCGCGGAACAGCGCGCCCTGATCGAGCGGCAAAGCGCGATGATCGCCTTGCAGGGACAGCAGATCGACAAGCTGCAACAGCAGATCATGACGCAGCAGGCGCAGGTCGACCAGCTCGCGTCCTTCCGGCTCGCCGACGTGCCGCTCGACCTTCTGCGCGGTGCCGGCACGGGGCAAGGCGTTGGCCCAAGTCCTGCTTTGCCCGGCCCCGGCAGCGATGCCGTGGCACTGCCCGATGCGCCCGTCGGCGAAGCGCCGCCGCCGAGCGAGTCGCCAGAACAACGTGTCGCGGCGGTCCCGGAAGGGCAGGGCGTATTGACGCGCGCGGGCGAACTCTTTTTCGAGCCCTCGTTCGAATATACGCGCTCGTCGACGAACCGGCTCGTCTTCCGCGGGATCGAACTCATTCCCGGCATCCAGATCGGGCTCATCGAGGCGACCGATGCCGATCGTGACACGCTCGTTGGCACCGCGTCGCTACGCTACGGGATCAGCGACCGGCTCGAGGCCGAGGTGCGCGTGCCTTATCTCTATCGCAACGACCGGATCGAGGTCGTCCAGCAACGCGACGAAGGCATCGTACGGCAGATAGCCCTGCGCGAGGACGGGGTCGGAGACGCCGAATTTTCACTACGTTATCAGTTCAACCGCCCGGTCGGCCAGAAGCCGATCTTTGTCGGATCGCTGCGCGTCAAATCCGATACCGGCAAAGGGCCGTTCGAGATTGATTATGACGAATTCGGCGTTGCGACCGGTCTTGCCACCGGGTCGGGTTTCTGGGCGGTTCAACCGGGGCTCAATTTCCTGATGCCGTCCGACCCGGCGGTAATCTATGGCGGGGTGGCCTACCTCTATCATATCCCTCGCGATGTGAACCGGATCGTCGGTGACGTGCTGATCGGGCGCGTCGATCCGGGCGACGCGGTTTCCGCGAATATCGGCTTCGGCTTCGCGCTCAATCCGCGCTTCTCCTTTTCGCTCGGCTATCGTCACAATTATATCTTCCCGACGCGATCGGAGATCGGCGACACCGTCCAGAAATCCAACTATCTGCACGTCGGCTCGCTCAATTTCGGCATGTCTTACCGTCTGACGCAGCGCGACGTGATCAACCTCGGTTTCGAGATCGGGGTGACCGAGGATGCGCCCGACGTATCGATCACGCTGCGCATGCCGTTCGGCGGGAAATAACCTGAAACAGAAAATGCCCCGCCGAAGCGGGGCAAGGTGACCGACCCCGTCAGGAACGGGGCGGGGGGTCGTCAGTTGCCGAGCGCGCCGACCGTCTGCGCGCCCATCACAGCGCCGATCGCGTCGCTCATCCGGGTGGAGGCCAGGGCATCGCGAAAGCCTTCGTAGCCGCTGATATCGAGCACGGCGTCGACCTGCTGGTTCAGCGAGACATTGCTGGCGGTGTTGATCATCACGTTCTGGATCGCGTCGGTGCTCTGGATCAACGCGGTCTGGCCGTTGTTGGCAAGAAACACCGATTCGTCGCCGACGCGCATGGTAATGCCGCCGCTGGTAAGGATGCCGCCCTGGATCTGCGCGGCATCGACCGCCGTCAGCGCCGGCGATACGAAGCGTTCGATCGTCGACCCTTCGGGCGTCCAGCTGACGATCGTGCGCAACGCCAGTTCGTCGTTTACAAAGCTGCGAATGTCGGCGCCGAACGCGATTACCATTCCCTGAAAGGCGAAACCGCCACGTTGCATGGCAAGGACCTCGTCCGGCAGTGCCGCCGCGTTGACAAGAGGGTCGCTGCCGGGCTCGCTTGCCGCCAGCAGGGCTGGCGTGAGTGCGAGCAGGAGGATGCGTCTGGTCATGGTCGGCCTCATTTCACGGTGCCGACGCGAACATCGAGCAGAATTTGTGGCGTCAGCTGATATTGGGGAGGGAGGTTCGTCGTCAGGTCGCCGACCGAAACATGGAGCGAACCGTCCCTTTCGAGCGGCGCCTGTGACCAAGGGCCCCAGTCGCCGGCAAGATTGAAGGCGGGGCGCTTCTTGCCCCCTTCGACGATCGCAAGCGCAATGCCGTTCCAGTGCTTCTCGAAATCCTCGAGCGAATATTCGTTGAGCCCGAGCACCGAATCGCCGGTGAGCACGCGGTCGCCGCGCACCCCCTTGATCACCACGAAATGCTTGAAGCCCTTGAGATCCATCAGGACGATCGTCGGGCGCTTGACCTGCTTCAACTGGTCGGCGCTGATCCGGAATCCTTCGGCGCGATAGCCGCGCGAGGCGAGATAGGTCTTCATGTCGAGCATCGAGAAGCCGACCTTGCGAATTGCCTCGCGGTCGCCCTTTTCCCACATCGCGCGGAAGGGCGCGGTCTCGGCTGTCGGTTCACCATAGTGGAAGGTCAGCAGGGTCGCGAGCGCGGCGGAGCCGCAGCTGAAATCATAACGTTGCCGGACTACCGAGCGAAAAGGAATATCCCACCAGGTCATGACCTGCAGCGAATAGGTGCCGCCGGTTTCGGGCCCGGTCAGGCGGACCTCGCCGGCTGCGGGCACCGCTGCAACGGCGCACAGCATGCCCGCGATCAGGGCGCGCATGGACCGCATGGCGCCGCTCAATCGCCGAGGTTGATCGTCAGGTTCATGCCGCTCTGGGCGCTGACCTGCGCGCCGGTGTTGATCAGCAGATTGCCGACACCGTTGAAATTGGACAGGGCAAAGTCGCTGAGCGTGACTGCACCCGCGGTATAGTCGCCCTTCAGGATGTTGCCGCTGACGATCGAATCCATCGTCTGGTTGGTGATCACGAGCGACTGGCCGCCGCGCAGCGTATCGAGCTCGGTATCGTTCAGCATCGGCGATTTGCGTTCGGGCCGCGTCGCCATCACGGGGCGCACGGAGGCTTCGACCGGGACCGCTTCGATGACGAGGCGGACGGCAGGCGCCGCACCTTCGGGTATGACCGGCTGCGCCGATACCGGCGTGAAAAGGCCTGCTGCGATCAGCAGCGCGGGGACGATCGGGGGTTTCATGGCGCATGCGCTCCTTGAAAGCGAAAGGGGAAATGGCCGGCCCGCCAGTGGTGCGGACCGGCCATCCGGGGGGACCGTTAGTCCTCGCCGCCGCCGCCGCCGCCAGCAGCGGCCGGAGCGCTGTCGCCGAAGCTGACCGTGCCCGATGCCGCAATATTCGTTGCAGCCTGGGCATTCGAGTTGATGCCCGTGTTCCACGCCGCGTTCAGGATGCCCGCATAGGCCGCGAAGGCGCTGCCGCGAACCGAGTTGTTGCCGCTGTTATAGCCGACAGCCGTGTCGCTTTCGTCTTCACCGTCGAGGTCGACGAGCTCGTCCATCTGGCTGTTGGTGTTGGTCGCATTCAGCGTTTGGGTCGCCACAACCAGGCTGTTGCTGTTGAACGAGCCATTGCCGTCGTTGTCCTGATCGTCATCCGAAAAGGTATCGGCGGCATTATCCTGGACGAACAGGTCGATCAGGTCGTTCACAACGAGGGTGTCGCTGTTATTCCCCGACGCACCGGTGGTGGTGTTGTCGTTGTCCTGATTTTGTTGCGCCATGGCCGGCGCAGCAACAACAGCAAGCGCCAGGGTCGACGCCGCAAGCATGACTTTCTTGATCATGACTTTTCCTCTCAAAAAAGGGGATGGCGCGCGATGCCGAACGGCATGCCTGATGCGGATCCTCCCCGACTCCGTCCGCATCGATGCGAACAGGGGCATCATGCTCCGCGGGCGCAGGTCCGGTTTTGCGAATTGGCAATCGCGGAGGGGGAAAAATAACCGGATGATATCGGTAGGTGTATTCGCAGGCCACCGGGCAGGCGCGGGCGACGATGGCGCGGATGTTTGCGACGGCAGTCCTGTCTGATCGTCGGAGCGAGGCTGTACCGATCTGCGGACGCCGGAGGAAAGGCCGAGGCGACTGGTGCCGCCCCGGCGCATTGTCCTTTATCCGCCCGTGCGCGGGTCCGGGCGTGCGAACGGACGTGCCGGGCTTCGGCTTCTAGTCGAACAATTCCTCGAGAAACGACTTGCGGCGCTTGGGGTAGCCACGATGCTCCTTGGCATAGCCATGGTTCTGATGCGGCGGCGGCGATGTATGCAGGGGCGCCGATTGCGACGATCTCGGCGCCATATCTGCGGCACTACGCTCGATAATCTTGTCGAGTTCGCCGCGGTCGAGCCAGACGCCCCGGCATTGCGGGCAATAATCGATTTCGACCCCCTGACGATCGCTCATCGCGAGAGGGACCTTGCAGACGGGACAGGGCATATTGTGGGCTGACGACACGGTAACCTCCATAACAGATCAAAATCCATCGAAGGCGCCGGTCAGGAAACCCCTTGCCAGTCTGGCACCGAGCGCACTCGATGCGGTCCGACATCGCGATCGCTTGCCTGCAATCGCCAGAGGGGCCCGGCCCGCGCTTCCTAAGTATGGTGCCGGGACCGGGTGTCAAGATGGCCGGAGGTTTTGCCGTTCCGGCCGGCCCACGACGGGACAGGAATGAAAGATGGCGGAGCGGGAGGGATTCGAACCCTCGATACGCTTTTGACGTATACTCACTTTCCAGGCGAGCGCCTTCGACCACTCGGCCACCGCTCCGCTGCACCCGGTCGTTTCGTGCGGAGCACGGAGCGTGAATCGGGTGCGTTACCAATTCGCACTGGAAGGCGCGCCCTAATCGCTCGGCGGGGCTTTCGCAAGCCGATTGGGCGTGCCAGACATCGGCCATGAAAAATCTGGCCCTCATCATCGCCACGGGCGCATCGCTCGTCCTTCCCGCCCATGCCGAAGAGCCGGCACCGATCCCTTCGCCGGGAGAGATCGTCGCGGCCGCGCCTGCGAGCGACTGGATCGCGATCGCGCCGTCGGACTTGCTGGTGATGGACATGGCACCCGATGCCAAGGGCAAGGAGCGCCGCGTCGTCATCCAGTTGATGCCCGCGCCGTTCAGTCGCGGATGGATCACAAACATCCGCACGCTTGCTGCGGCGCATTGGTGGGACGGGACGAGCGTCAATCGCGTACAGGACAATTATGTCGCGCAATGGGGTGATGCGACCGAAAAGAAGCCGCTGCCGCGGGGCCTGGAGACGGTAGCCGAAAGCGGATATGAGGTCGATGAACCGAGCGGGTTCACGGCGCCCGGGCTTCCGCTCCACTATCAGGCGAGGCCTTCCGATCCGTCGCCGGCAAAGGTCGGCGGTCATATCGTCTTTCGCGACAATCCGGGCTGGAACTATGGCTCCTTCTATCGCGGCTTCCCCTATGTCGGGGCGATGAACCCGCACCAGTCGAAGATCTGGCCGATTCATTGTTACGGCGCCGTCGGTGTCGGTCGCAACATGTCTCCCGATACGGGAAGCGGCGCCGAGCTCTATGCCGTTATCGGCCATGCAACGCGCCATCTCGATCGCAATGTCGCGGTGGTCGGACGGGTGGTCAGCGGGATCGAATATCTGTCGAGCCTGCCGCGCGGCACCGGTTCGCTCGGCTTTTACGAAGATGAGGCAGAGCGGGTGCCGATCCGGTCGATCCGCCTTGCCGGCGATCTGCCCGCGAGCGAGCGGCCGAAGTTCGAATATCTTTCTACCGAGAGCGGCAGCTTTGCGCGCTATGCCGAAGCACGCGCCAACCGGCGCGATCCCTTCTTCAACAAGCCCGCGGGCGGCGCCGACATCTGTAACATTCCCGTGCCCGTGCGTCCGGGCCGATAGCCGGCGTGGAGGATTTCACGGTCACGACGCTTCTCTGGCGCTGGCAGTCGGCGACTGCGCCCGCGGCGTGGTTTTTCGTGACGGTTGCCGGCGACGCGGCCGACGGTATCCGCCTTGCAGCGATAAGCGGGCAGTGGCTGGACGGGCGCAAGGGATTCGGATCGGCAAAGGTGCGCGCGACGATCGGCGATACGATCTGGAGCACGTCGGTTTTCCCGCACAAGGAAAGCGGCGGCTGGCTGTTGCCCGTCAAGGCGGCGGTCCGCAAGGCCGAGGGGCTGGCGGAGGGCGACGAGGTGACCGTGACGGTCAGTCTTTAGGCGGGGTTTCGCTCCCGGTCTCGCGGGCTTGCGCCTTGCGTTTGCGCAGGTTGTTGCGCAGCGCCTCTGCCAGGCGGCGCTCGCGTTCGATCTCGGCGGGGGAAGGGGGCTTGCTCACGCGGCGACCCATGCCTGCGAAATCTCCTCATCGTCAAGCCTCGCATCTTGACAGGCGAAGAGCGCCCCGCCATAGGCCGCGCCTGCCCGGCGAACATGCGTTTGCGGGTGTTCCGGTTGCTGCTGTAGCTCAGTGGTAGAGCGCGTCATTGGTAATGACGAGGTCGACAGTTCAATCCTGTCCAGCAGCACCATTTTTCCATTTTATCGAAGATTGACCCCTCGGGGATTCGTGCGTTTGCCGCAGGTCAGATCCGCGCGGCCAGCAGCCAGTCGTGGAAGACCTTGACCGCCGGCTGGCGCAACGCGCGCGGGCGACACACGAACCAGTAGCTGTAGGGGCTGTCGACGTCGAAATCGAACAGGCGGACGAGCCGTGGGTCGCGCGCGTCGTCGAGATGATGTCCGTGCATGAAGGCGACGCCGATGCCCTGTGCGGCAGCCTCGAGCATCAACGGGCCCGAATCGAAATAATCGATCCCCGCCGGTTCCAGATAGGGCATGCCGACCGCTTTCTTCCACTCGCTGAAAGTCTCGGGCATTTCGCGATGGAGCAGGACGGTCATCCGCTGCAATTGTTCGGGAACCGCGATCGGCCGATCGCCGTCTGCAAGCGTCCGCGAAGCGATCGGGAAGACCTTGTCCTGATCGAGCCGCGCGGCATAGAGCGCGGGGTCGATCGAGCGGGAAAGCGCGATCGCGGCGTCGATGCCTTCGCCCAGCCGCGCCTCTGCGTGTGACATGGTGTCGATATCGATGTGCAGTTCGGGGTGTTGGCGCCTGAGTTCGGGCAGGCGCGGGAATAACCGCTGCTGCGCGAAGAGCGGCAGCACGTTGAGATGCAGGCGCAGCGAGGCATCGGGGCTGCCGACCTGCCCGATCGCAGTGCGCAGTTCGTCGAGGATCGGCGACAGCTGCTCCTGTAGGGCGCGCCCGGCTTCGGTCAGGCTCAGCCCGTGGTGATGCCGGTTGAACAGCGGGCGTCCGACCGCATGCTCGAGGGTCTGGATGCGCCGCGACAGGGCGGGCATCGACAGGCCGAGTTCGATGGCGGCGGCTTTCACCGTACCGTGACGGGCAACCTCGAGAAAGGCTTCCATGCTGCTGAGAGGAGGGAGGCGTGGCATATGCGAGGGTAATGATGACATGACCTATCGGGACATGCCAGAATTTTGTGCGGTGCGTCATAAATCGACGACGCACGGGGGTCGCAAATCGGGAACGACCATCCTATCTTCGTCATTCTGACCTTTTTGAGGGAGACGCCCATTGGCCGACGCAGCGGTAAAAGAAAAACAGGTGAAACTGCAGGTGGCGAATGCCCGGGCGGAAGAAAGCGGAGGCGGCATCGCGCGTATTCCGCGTTCGGCAATGGCCGCACTCGGGGTGACCGAAGGCGATATTATCGAGATCAGCGGCAAGCGGCAGACGGCATCGCGCGTCGTGGCGCCCTATGCCGAAGACGAAGGGCTGGAGGTCATTCGTCTCGACGGCCTGCAACGCGCCAATGCCGGTGCGGGTGCGGGCGACATGGTCGTATTGAGCCGCGTCGAGACGCGCGCAGCGACCCGCGTCGTATTCGCTCCCGCGCAGGAGAATCTGCGCTTGCAGGGATCGGCCAACGCGCTGAAGCGCAGCTTCTTCGGGCGCCCGCTCGTCGCCGGCGATACGGTCGCGACCGCGGGGCAACAGCGGCTGCCGTCGGGCGACATGCCCCCGCAACTCCGCCAGATGCTCAACGCGCCCGCCTATGCACTGGCCGAAGTTCGTCTCCTTGTCGTCTCGGCGGCCCCCAAGGGCGTTGTCTTCATCGACGAGAATACCGAGGTCGAACTGCTCCCCGAATATCAGGAGCCGCAGGACGCCCGCCGCACCGACGTGACCTATGACGATCTTGGCGGACTGGGTGAAACCATCGATCAGTTGCGCGAGATGGTCGAGCTGCCGCTGCGCTATCCCGAGCTTTTCCGGCGTCTCGGCGTCGATCCGCCGCGCGGGGTGCTGTTGCACGGCCCGCCGGGCACCGGCAAGACGCGCCTCGCGCGCGCGGTTGCCAACGAAAGCGAGGCGCAATTCTTCCTGATCAACGGCCCCGAGATCATGGGATCTGCCTATGGCGAATCCGAGAAGCGGCTGCGCGATATCTTCGAGCAGGCGGCGAAAGCCGCGCCGTCGATCCTGTTCATCGACGAGATCGATTCGATAGCGCCAAAGCGCGGGCAGGTGCAGGGCGAGGCCGAAAAGCGCCTTGTCGCACAGCTGCTGACGCTGATGGACGGCCTGGAGCCGCGAACGAATCTCGTCGTCATCGCCGCGACCAACCGTCCTGACGCGATCGACGAAGCGCTACGGCGTCCGGGCCGGTTCGACCGCGAGATTGTGATCGGCGTACCCGACGAAAGCGGCCGCCGCGAGATATTGGGCATCCATACGCGCGGCATGCCCCTGTCGGAAAATGTCGACCTTGCCGAACTGGCGCGCACGACCTTCGGTTTCGTCGGTGCCGATATGGCGGCGTTGACACGCGAAGCCGCGATCGAGGCGGTGCGGCGGATCATGCCCAAGCTCAACCTTGAGGAAGGGACGATTCCGCCCGAGGTTCTCGAGGAACTGCGCGTGACGCGCGAGGATTTCAACAATGCGCTGAAACGCGTCCAGCCCTCGGCGATGCGCGAAGTGATGGTGCAGGCCCCTAAAACACGCTGGAGCGACATCGGCGGGCTCGACGCTGCGCGCGACAAGCTGATCGAGGGGATCGAGCTGCCCCTGAAACATCCCGAGGCATTCCGCCGGCTCGGCATCCGTCCTGCGAAGGGTTTTCTGCTCTATGGCCCGCCCGGCACCGGCAAGACCCTGCTGGCGAAGGCGGCGGCGCGCGAATCCGACGCGAATTTCATCTCGATCAAATCGTCGGACCTGCTGTCGAAATGGTATGGCGAGAGCGAGCAGCAGATCGCACGTCTGTTCGCGCGGGCGAGGGCCGTCGCGCCGACGATCATCTTCATCGACGAACTCGACAGTCTGGTGCCTGCACGCGGCAGCGGCACGTCGGGCGAGCCGCAGGTGACCGAGCGTGTCGTCAACACGATCCTCGCCGAAATGGACGGGATCGAGGAGATGCAGTCGGTCGTCGTGATCGGCGCGACGAACCGGCCCAACCTCATCGACCCCGCGCTGCTCCGGCCCGGACGGCTCGACGAGTTGATCTATGTGTCGGTGCCGAATGCCGAAGGACGCAAGCGGATCCTCGAGATCCAGACCGGCAGGATGCCGCTCGCGAAGGACGTCGACCTTGGCGTGCTTGCGGAAAAGTCGGACCGTTTCACAGGCGCTGACCTCGAGGATCTGACGCGCCGCGCGGGTCTTGCCGCGCTGAAACGTTCGATCGGCAGCGATACGGTGACCATGGAGGATTTCGAAGCGGCGCTGAAGGATACGCGCGCCTCGGTAACCGAGGCGATGGAAAAGGATTATGAAAAGATCCAGGGCGAGATCAAACAGGCGGCGATGAGCGTCGATCCGATCGGTTTCTTCGCGCCCGGTATGCTCAAGCCCGTCCGCGAGCGCAAGCATGAGGAAGAACCCAGGGACTAGGTCGTTCCCCGGGCTGGCGGCTGGTCCTGCTTGAGCGCGGACCAGCCCCAAAGCACCAGCCAGCCGCAAAAGGCAGCCATCAGGCCGTAAGCGACCATCGGGTGCCAATTGTAGAGCAGCACGCCGATGGCGGGCGATATGATATAGGCCGATCCGTTGATCGAGGCCGTCATCCCCGCGACGCTGCCCTGATCGCGGCGCGGCACCGAGAGCGACGCGCCCGCGGTAAAGCCGGGGCGGAACAGGCCGAAGCCGAGCGAAGCCGTCGCAAAGCCGATGGTGATCGCATGCTGGTCCTGCGCGAGACCGGTCATCAATATGCCGACGACCGCGAGCGCTGCGCCCCATAACACGGTCGATCGCGGCGTGAGCTTGAACAAGGGAATCAGTCCCCACTGGGCCAGCAGCGTGGCCACGGCACCCGACATCAGAACGGTTCCGGTAATGTCGGCGCCGGTTTCGGGAGCGAGGCGCAAATGGAGCCGGTCGAGGATCAGGAAGCCGATGACGCCGAGCATCATGGCCTGGGCCTGCCCCCCGAAAAAGCCCGCGAGGAGCCATGGGCGAATCCGGCCGTCGCGCCAGGCGAGCGTCTCCTGTTCGGGGGCGGCGTCTTCATTCTCCTCCTCTCCGGTCGGTTCGGCCGGACCGGCCGAGAGCGGGTAGGGGGCGATGGCCCCGCGTGCGGCAAAGCGCGGCGTGTCGTTGGGGAGGCGCCAGCGCAGCATGATCAGCACGACAAGACCAATCAGCGCGAAAACGAACAAGGGTCCGGCAAGCCCGACGACGGGAAGGATGAAATAGGGGGCGATAGCCGGTCCGATGACCGTGCCGAGACCGAACGAGGAGGAAACGAGCGACAGCGCCTGCGTGCGTTGCTCGGGATCGGTGCGCGAGGCAACATAGGCTTGGACCGCGGGGGGCGAGGCCGATCCAAAGCCGCCGTAGAGGCTGCGAAACAGGGCGAAGGCGATGAAGGTCACCCCGGCTCCGACAAGGCCATTCAACCCGGCCCAGAGGATAAGCCCGCACAGCGCCATCGACGAGAAGAAACCGACGACTCCCAACGCCATCAGCGCCTTGCGCCCGCGCTTGTCCGACTGACGCGCCCAATGCGGCGCGGTCATCACCCAGAGCAGCGCCGACCAGCTGAAGGCGAGACTCACCCATACGTCGGGGATATGAAGCTTGGCGCCGATTGCGGGGAGGATCGACTGCATTGCGGTATTGCCCGCAGCGGCGACCAGCATCACCGCAAAAAGAACCGCCATACGATCGGAAGGGATGGAATGCGATGTCGTCGCCATGTTCGCCCCTCCTGCCTGCGGTCGGTAACGCCGCCTCTCCCTACACGCGGGTGCCTGTCTGTCCAGAGTCAAGACCGACTCTTTCCTTGCACCATCGCGTCGATTTTGCCACGCCATGGGGGACTGCAACAATGCGAAAGCCATCATGACCAATCCGCGGGCGCAGGCCCAAGAAACGAAAGTTGCGCTTTCCAGACGGATTCGTGACGGTCTCAAGCGCTTTTTCGGGCCGTGGGGCATGTTCGTCCGCGGCTTTATCAAGCATCCCGTCATGGTCGGATCGATCGTGCCGTCGTCGCCAACGCTGATCCGCCATATGCTGCGCCCCGTCGACTGGAAGAATACGAAGCTGTTCGTCGAATATGGCCCGGGGGTCGGCACCTTCTGCCGCCCGGTGCTCGAACGCATGGCGGGCGATGCGACGCTGATCGCGATCGACACCAACGAGGATTTCATCGATTATCTGCGGAAGGATATCCGCGACAGCCGCTTCATCGCCGTTCACGGATCGGCGGCCGACGTCGAGGAAATCATTCGCGCCCACGGTTTCGAGAAGGCTGATTATGTCCTTTCGGGCCTGCCTTTTTCGACGCTGCCCGCGGGCGTTGGTCCCGCGATTGCCGCCGCGACGCATCGCGTGCTCCGTCCCGGCGGTGCTTTCCTCGTCTATCAGTTTCGTGCCCGCGCGCGCGATTTCCTCGCCACGCACTTCAATCGCATCGACAATGCGTTCGAATGGGTGAACGTCCCGCCCTGCTTCCTTTTCTGGGGCTGGAAGGACTAGACCTCGGTATCGGGGTCGGTTTCGGCAAGTCCGAAGTTGAGCCGCCGCGACACGGTATAGTCGGCGACCCCGACAACGAACCATGCGAGGGTCCAGCGAAGCCGCGTCAACCAGCCTGCGCGCGCCTTGTGGCTTGCGGGGGTTATAACATCGCAATCGCCTTCCTGCGCGGCGATGAAGTCACGCATTTGCGTTGCGAAACCGGCATCGGCGACGCGCAGCATCACCTCGACATTCACGAACAGGCTGCGCATGTCGAAATTGGCCGTGCCGATATAGACGACATCGTCGATGACGATCAGCTTCATGTGCAGCCGGCACGGCAGATATTCCCATATCTGTGCCCGTTTCCGCAGCAGATAGCCGTAAAGCAGGCGCGAGGCGCCGATCGTTGCGGGATTGTCGGACTTCGCCGCCATCATGAAGCGCGCCCGCCCGTTGCGCGCGACGCGGCCCAGCCGCCGCAGCATCCCTTGCCCGGGCGAGAAATAGGCCATTGCCATGTCGAGTTGCCGCGCCTTTTCGAGGTCGGCTCGCACCGCACGCGCCCAGGGAGACAGGCGTTGTGTCGGCCCGCCGACAAGCCACGTCACCGGTCCGGCGTCGATCGGCCATTCGCGGATCAGGCGGCGGAGCATCAACAGCTTGCCGTCGTGATTCACCGTATAGTCGTGGATTTCCTCGAACCATGCGACCATTCGGGCGATCGAAGGTCCGCGAACGATAATGCCGAGGTCGAACCAGCATCGCGTTCCTTGGCTGCTGAGATACGGATCGGCGATGTTGAAGCCTCCGGTAACGGCTATATTCCCGTCGATCAGAAGCAGCTTCTGGTGATTTCGGATCAGATAGCTCGATCGCCAGTGCCGCGAAAAAAAGGTGACGCTGCCGCCCGCCTCGCGCAGCGGGGCGAAGATGCTGTCAGCGATGTCGGACGAACCGAAACTGTCGATGACGGCGCGTACGCGGACGCCGCGCCGCGCGGCCGCGGTCATCGCATCGAGTATGCGCGTGCCCGCTTCGTCATGTTCGAAGATATACATGATCAGGTCGATGCTGCGGATCGCGCCGGCCAACAGGGAAAGAATCCGCTCCAGCCGCCGATCGCCGTCGACGATGACTTCCAGCCGGTGTTCGGCCACGTTGGCCGCCAATGGCGCGGTCTCGTTGACGGGGACGGGCACGTCGATCATGTTTCGCTCATAGGCGGCGGGCCGCAATGGCCGCAAGAGCAGCGGTTTTATTGACATTGCCCGCCCGGGCTGCTAGCGTGCAGCGCTTGCCGCCACGCCCCTCGAAAGGGCTGGTCTCTCCTATACCTAAGGAAACAATATGGCCCGCGTTACCGTCGAGGATTGCGTCGACAAAGTTCCCAACCGTTTCGACCTGGTCCTGCTTTCCGCGCACCGCGCCCGCGAGATTTCGGGCGGTTCGGAGCTGACCATCGACCGCGACCGCGACAAGAACCCGGTCGTCGCGCTGCGCGAAATCGCCGAGCAGACCGTTCGCCCGAAGGATCTCAAGGAAACGCTCGTCGGGTCGATGCAGAAGGTCGTCGTCGATGATGACGATACGCCCGATGAAATCAGCTCGATCAGCCGTTCGGCCGAAGCGCTGCGCCTGACCGCCGCCGCGCCGCCGCGCAGCCCGGCCGGTGGTGGCAGCGACTTCGAATAAGCGTCGCCGGAAATGATCATCAGAGGGCTGCAGGAAACTGCGGCCCTCTTGTTTTATGGAAGCTGTGTCAGCTCGGTGATGCGGATCGCCTTCGACGCCAGCATCGGATCCAATATCCGCTGGATGCGATGTGCTCGCTGCGAGCCGACGGCGATGTTGAACAGGCTGTTGGCAATGACGTCGGCGATCTGGACCCCGTCACTTCGCTTGCTGTCGGCGAGCGAGGCGCGGCCCCATTGGCCGAGCCCGTCCTGTATCTCTTCGCGGACCTGCGCCAGAATCTTGGGGTCGTATCGCCCGTCGTCGATCACAACGTCGGTGCATACGCCGCCCGTTTCGGGCAACCAGCGTCCGATCGCAAGATTGAGCAGCCCCGCATAAAGCGCGAGATCACTCGGGAGTGTGCCGCCCGGGTTCTGCGCAAGCTTGTCGCGCTCGGCAACTGCGACCCATGCACGTCCGCCAGCACGGTCGAAGAGTTCGAGCAGCCAGGCGCGCTCGACGATGCTGATCCGGCTGCCCTTGAGTTCACCGCGAAGCCCGGTGACACTGCGGAAGCGTTCGTGAATTTCATTCGCCGCCTTCGGTGTCAGCATCACCGCCGAAAAGGTCATCGCTCCCGCGTTGAGTCCACCCGATTCGTCACAATAAATCGTCATTCGAAAGACTTACCGCATACGCCTGAAAAGTTGCCGAAGTGGGGCCCCGGGTCACGCCGGTCCTGGCCAAGCATGTTCTTTTTCTCGGTCACGGCCGTCTCCTTGGGACCCTTGGATATTTGACGCATCAAGCGGGGCAGGGATAGCGCTTCTTCATCAACGTATCGAAAGCCGAATAGACGCTGATGCTTTTGCGCACCGGAACAGGATAGCTACGGAGATGCGCGAGCCATTGTTCAGGGGTCAATGTACCTGATTCGGGCGGGCAACTTGTTGTTTTGAGCCCCGCCTTGCGCTGGGCATCGATCCGTGCCTTGTAGCGCTTGCCTGCTGCGACCACTTCGCCTTTCAGCTGGTTTCCCTGCGGCGTCGCGAGCGCCAACGGACCCAGCCGCTCGAGCGAGGCCGCGCGCGCCAGAAAGGCCGCGACGCTCATGTCGCCTGGCGCCATGGCGCACAGGAACGGCGCGGCGAGCAGCGCAGGCAAGAAGCGGGCACGGGTCCGGTTGTTCATGCGTCGCAACTTGCCCAAGGCCAATGAATAATCCCTGAATTCAACGGCTTGGGTTCGTCCTATGCGCCCTGCGGATTGGCGTCGCCGAACGGGCGCGGTTTGCGCTTGATTTGCGGCAGGCCGCCGGCATGCCCCGACACGGGCGTGCCGCGCTTGCCGGCATCATCCTCGCGGCCGATGTCCTCGCCCTTGATGGCGCGCTTGGCCTCTTCACCCGACAGCGTTTCATATTCGAGCAGCGCGCCGGCGAGCAGGTGGAGCTCGTCGATATTGTCGGTGAGCACCTTGCGTGCGACCTTTTCGCCTTCCTCGACGAGGCGGCGAACCTCGGCGTCGATCAGCTTTGCGGTTTCTTCAGACATATTCTGCGCACGCGACACACTATGGCCGAGGAATACCTCGTCCTGATTGTCACGGTAGCGCAGCCAGCCGAGCTTTTCCGACATGCCATATTCCATGACCATCGAGCGCGCCATGTCGGTCGCCTGCTGGATGTCGTTCGACGCGCCGGTATTGAGCTCGTCCTTGCCGTAGATCAGCTGTTCGGCGATGCGGCCGCCAAAGCAGAGCGCGAGGCGCGCCTTCATCTGCTTCATATTCTGGGAATAACGATCGCGTTCGGGCAGGTTCCACGTCACACCCAGCGCGCGGCCGCGCGGAATGATCGTCACCTTGTGAAGCGGATCGTTGTGTTCGACGTGCAGCGAAACGAGCGCATGGCCGGCTTCGTGATAGGCGGTCGCTTTCTTTTCGTCCTCGGTCATGACCATCGAACGGCGCTCGGCGCCCATCATGACCTTGTCCTTCGCCTCTTCGAACTCGTTCGAGGCGATCAGGCGCTTGCCCTTGCGCGCTGCGAGCAGCGCCGCTTCGTTGCAAAGATTAGCCAGATCGGCGCCCGAGAATCCGGGCGTTCCGCGGGCTACGCGGCGGAGGTCGACGTCAGGGGCCAGCGGCTTCTTGCGCGTGTGAACTTCGAGGATTTTCTGGCGGCCCTCGATGTCGGGACGCGGTACGACGACCTGCCGGTCGAAACGGCCCGGACGGAGGAGAGCGGGGTCGAGCACGTCGGGGCGGTTCGTCGCGGCGACGATGATAATGCCCTCGTTGGCTTCGAAACCGTCCATTTCAACGAGAAGCTGGTTCAGCGTCTGCTCGCGTTCGTCGTTGCCGTTGCCGAGCCCGGCGCCGCGGTGGCGGCCGACCGCATCGATTTCGTCGATGAAGACGATGCACGGCGCGTTGCGCTTCGCCTGTTCGAACATGTCGCGGACGCGGCTCGCGCCGACGCCGACGAACATTTCGACGAAGTCCGAGCCCGAAATGGTGAAGAAGGGAACGCCGGCTTCACCCGCGATCGCACGGGCGAGCAAGGTCTTGCCGGTACCCGGCGAACCGACGAGCAAGGCGCCCTTCGGAATCTGGCCGCCGAGTTTCGAGAATTTGGTCGGGTCTTTCAGGAATTCGACGATTTCCTCGAGCTCTTCGCGCGCCTCGTCGATCCCCGCGACGTCGTCGAACGTCACGCGGCCCTGTTTTTCGGTCAGCATCTTGGCGCGCGACTTGCCGAAGCCCATCGCGCCCGAGCCGTTGTTCTTCTGGACCTGGCGGAAAACGAAGAAGGCGATGCCAAGGATCAGCAGGAAGGGCAGCGACTGGACGAGCATATACATCCAGAAATTGGGTGCTTCGGTCGCCTTGCCGTCATATTTGACGCCATTGTCGTTGAGCATCTTGAGCAGTTCGGGATCGCGCACGACGTTGGCGCTGAAACGGCCACCGTTCGACAGCGTGCCCGTCACCTTGTCTTCGGACAGGACGACGTCCTTGACGCTGCCTTCCTCGACCTTCTGCCGGAATTCGGAATAGGCGAGGGGGTTGCCCACAGGCTGCGAAGCGCCGCCGAACATCGAGGCGACGAGGAGCATGGCAAGCAGGATGCCGCTCCAGATCATCACGCTCTTCATCCAGGGGTTGCCCTGCGGTTCCTTGTCGTCCTGCATGCAGAATCTTTCCTCAACGGCGCAGCCATGCGCTCCTGTCTGCACAAGATAGGATAATCCGGTTAAATGACAATGAGCCAATCAGCCCTTTTTGGGCGCTTTCCGGCGCGGCGCAGCAGAAATACGCCAAATCGTCCGTTCAAGGCCGCGCACGGCGTCGATCAGCAGCGCGCCGACCATCGCGCGGCGGCCTTCGTGCATCGCGGCGATCACGCCGTCGAGCGAGGCACCGCGCAGCACAAGTTGCGGTGCGTTTGCGCGCAGCCGCTGTGCGACGATGCGGCGAAAC
>NZ_DATMST010000129.1:0-10379 GCF_035565275.1 Sphingopyxis sp. | reverse complement strand
CAGCGTGAACGGCGAGGTCGTCTCCTCGACCTTCGACGAGCCCGCGACGCGCCACGTCCAGGTCGCCGAAATGGTGATCGAAAAGGCGAAGCGCCTCGTCGAGCACAAGAAGGATGTCGTCATCCTGCTCGACTCGATCACCCGCCTCGGCCGCGCCTACAACACCGTCGTCCCGAGCTCGGGCAAGGTGCTGACCGGCGGCGTCGATGCCAACGCGCTCCAGCGTCCGAAGCGCTTCTTCGGTGCCGCGCGCAACATCGAGGAAGGCGGTTCGCTGTCGATCATCGCGACCGCCCTGATCGATACCGGCAGCCGCATGGACGAGGTCATTTTCGAAGAATTCAAGGGCACGGGTAACTCTGAAATCGTGCTCGACCGCAAGGTCGCCGACAAGCGCATCTTCCCGTCGCTCGATGTCGGCAAATCGGGCACGCGCAAGGAAGAGCTGCTCGTCGAGAAGGACAAGCTCAGCAAAATGTGGGTGCTGCGCCGCATCCTCATGCAAATGGGTACGATCGACGCGATGGAATTCCTGCTCGACAAGATCAAGGATTCGAAGACCAACGAGGATTTCTTCGACAGCATGAACCAGTAAGCCGGCGTCATGGCCGTTCTCGAGCATGCGTTGCTTCGCGTTCGCGCGGGGCCTGAAAGCGAATTCGAGGCGGCCATGGCCGAGGCACGCCCGTTGATCGAGGCGTCGCCCGGATTTATTTCGCTCGAAATTCGCCGCCCGACAGGAACCGGACAGCCTTATCTGCTGTTGGCTGAATGGCAGTCGGTCGAAGATCATCGCGATGGTTTTCGACAATCGGGTCGCTATCAGCAGTGGCGCGCGTTGCTGCACCCCTTTTATGACCCTATGCCAGAGGTCAGCTATTTCGGAGAATTGCTGTGATCTTGGAATTTCTGGTGCAGGCCGGCGCGGCCACCGAAGGATTTGGCGGACCCGCGGGGATGTGGGCGGCGATCGTCAAGGATTTCTCGAACATCACCGAGCCCGCGGCCTTTGCTGCCTTCCTGCAGGTGTTGATGATCGATCTCGTCCTCGCGGGTGATAATGCAATCGTCGTCGGCGCGCTCGCTGCGGGGCTTCCCGCCGAACAGCGCAAGAAGGTCATCCTGATCGGCGTGCTCGCTGCGCTGGTGCTACGGATCGCGTTCGCGCTCGTCGTCACCCAGTTGATGCAGATCGTCGGGCTGATTTTCGTCGGCGGGCTGCTCCTGATCTGGGTGGCGTGGAAAATGTGGCGCGAGCTGCGCCACACCGGCCAGTCGCACGGCTCGCCCGAGATCGAGGGCGATGAGCAATCGGGCCTGAAACCGGCCAAAAGCTTTGCCGGCGCCGCTTGGGCGGTCGCGGTGGCCGACGTCAGCATGAGCCTCGACAATGTGCTCGCAGTTGCGGGCGCGGCGCGCGAGCATCCGGGAATCCTGATCGTGGGCCTTATCTTTGCCGTCGCCCTGATGGGCGTCGCGGCGAATATCATCGCCAAATATATCGAACGTTACCGCTGGATCGCCTACATCGGTCTTGCCGTGATCGTCTATGTCGCGGTCAAGATGATCTACGAAGGCTGGGTCGATCCCGGCGTCGGGATCGGGACACTGTTCGGCTAAAAAGGAAAAGCCAGTCCTTCGCGGGGCTGGCTTTTTTCTTCTCCGTCCCCATCTCCCGGTCATGCCCGCTCTCCATATGACCCGCGTCGCCGTCGGCTGCGCCGACTATCCGGCGCTGCAGGCGCGGATCGCCAACCACGACCAAAATGGCGAAATCCGTTTCACGACGCGGTTCAAGCCAAAGCGCGCCGATGAGCTGATCGGCGGCAAATTGCATTTCATCGTCAAGCACACGCTGGTCGCGCGCGTCGAGATCCTGCGGTTCGAGGATCGCAGCGACGGGCGGGTCGATATCGTATGCGTCGCGGCTCTTGAGCGCATTCATCCGCGGCCGAAGCGGGCGCATCAGGGGTGGCGTTACCTTGCCGACGACGATGCACCGAAGGGGATCGGCGAAGGCGACGGGCTCGCCGATCTGCCGCCCGAACTCTATCGCGAACTGGCCGAACTCAGCCTGATCTAGAGCGCTGCGCGGAAGCTGTCGGCGCTCGCCATCGTCCAGTAACGGGCGCCCGCGACCGAATCAGGGTCCTCGAGCAACACGCCGCGGTCGTAGAATTTATAGATGCAGTCGATCGAATCCGAGCGTGCCGAATTCAGCCGCTCGTGAAGATGGTGCGGCTGGATCTGCCATGGGGATTCAAGCCCCATCGCACAGTTGATGTCCCACAAGGCATTGACCGTGGCCGCCTGAAAGCGTCGGACCCGCTCTGCCTTGTCCTCGACAACCAGCCCGCGCTGGCGGCCGGGATCCTGCGTCGCGACGCCGGTCGGGCACTGGTCGGTGTGGCATTTGAGCGACTGGACGCAGCCCAGCGAGAACATGAAGGCACGCGCGGCGTTCGACCAGTCGGCACCGAGCGCGCAATTGACTGCGAGTCCCGCGCCCGAATGAACCTTCCCCGACGCGGCGAGCCGGATTTCCTCCTTGAGGCCGCAGCCGACGAGGGCGTTGCGCACGAAGATCAGGCCTTCGCGCAGCGGCATGCCGACGCGGTTCGAAAATTCGACCGGTGCTGCACCGGTACCGCCCTCGGCACCATCTACAACGATAAAGTCGAGGCGAATACCGGTCTCGATCATCGCCTTCATGACGGCATAAATTTCGTGCGGCTGGCCTACGCAGAGCTTGATCCCGACGGGTTTTCCGCCTGACAGGCCACGCAACCGTGCCGCCCATTCGACCATTTCGATCGGGGTCGCGAATGCCGAATGCGCGGCGGGAGAGACGCAGTCCTGTCCCTCGGGCACCCCGCGCGTCGCTGCGATCTCGGCGCTGACCTTGGCGCCCGGAAGAACGCCGCCGTGTCCGGGCTTGGCCCCTTGGCTCAGCTTGATCTCGATCATCTTGACCTGATCCTCGGCGGCGCGATCGCGGAAGCGTTCGGGATCAAAGCGGCCTGCTTTATCGCGGCAACCGAAATAGCCGCTGCCAAGTTCCCACACGATGTCGCCGCCGTGGATGCGGTGATAGGGGCTGAAGCCGCCTTCGCCCGTATCGTGGTAGAAATTTCCGAGCTTCGCACCGAGGTTGAGCGCCTCGATCGCATTGGCGCCGAGTGAACCGAAACTCATCGCCGAAATGTTGAGCAGCGCCGCATCATAGGGACGCGCGCATTGCTCCGTGCCGATGCGGACGCGTTGCGACCGGTCGGGTGCCATCGCCGGCGCGATGCTGTGGCTCATCCACTCATATTCGTCTGAATAGACGTCGAGTTCGGTACCGAAGGGATGGCTGTCGAGTTCGCGCTTGGCGCGCGCATAAACGATGTCGCGCTCGGCACGGGCAAAGGGACGACCGTCAAGCGGGCCCTCGACGATATAGGCATAAAGAAAGGGGCGAAGTTCCTCGAACAGCCAGCGAATCCGGGCGATCAGCGGGAAGTTGCGGCGCAGGCTGTGGTGGCGCTGGACCACATCGTGGAAGGTGAGGAGGAGCAGCGGCACCCACAGCAGAAGCGTCCAGCGCGCCGGCGCCCACCAGACCGCGAAGAGGACCGCGGCGAGGAGGATTGGAAAGGCGATCCAGCGATGCATCGGACGCTCCGCCGCTCAGTTCGCCTGCGCCGCGAGCATCGCGGCCATCTTCTCCCAGACCTTGTTGATGGCTTTGAGCGGGCGAACCATCACCTTGAAATCATTTATTTTTCCTTCGGAATTCCAGCGAATGATGTCGACGCCGTTGATCTGGGTCCCGTCGAGTTCGGTCTGGAATTCGAGCATGGCCTGATCGCCGTCGACGATCTCGCGCAAATAGCGGAAATGGTCGCCGCCGAGGGCGTGGCTTGCGGCATGGAGATAGGCGAAGACCTTGTCGCGCCCTTCCTGCGGGGTGTGGACGACCGGCGAGTGGAACACCGCATCCGCGGCGAGCTGGTCGCGCAGGGCCTGCGGGTCGCTCGCCGCCGCCATATAAGCGTGCCAGGCGGCGAGGCCGGGATGCGCGCTCATGCAAGATGCTCGGCAAGGAAGGCGCGGGTGCGGCCGTCGGCGAGATTGGCGGCGGCTTCATCGCGGCGGTCGCCGTGCGTCGCGGCGAAACCATGGTCGAGCCCTTCATAGTCGTGGAGCGTGACTTTGGGGTGCGGGTCGAGCGCTTCATGCATCTTCGCTTGCGCTTCGGGACTGACGAAATGGTCGGCGGTGGGGATATGGAGCATCAGCGGCCGGGCGATCGCATGGCTTTCGTTGAGCATCTGGTCGATCATGACGCCATAATAGCCGACCGAGGCATCGATGTCGGTGCGCGCCGCGGTCATATAGGCGAGGCGGCCGCCGAGGCAGTAGCCCGCGCAGCCGACCTTGCTTGCGCCCTGGCCATGGAGCCAGCGGATCGTCGCTTCGATATCCTTGACCCCGTCGTCGGCATCATATTGGCCGAAATAGCCGAAGGCTTCCTGCAGTTCTGCATCGATGTCGGGATCAAGCTCGACCCCGGGCGCGAAGCGCCAGAAGATATCGGGCGCGACCGCGAGATAGCCCTCCGCCGCCCAATCGTCGCATTTCTCGCGAATGCCCGCGTTGACGCCGAAAATCTCGGGAATGACGATGACCGCGCGCGACGAATCGGCGTCGGGGCGCGCGACATAGGCGGGAATCTCGCCTTGGCTGTCGAGCGCGGGGATGGAGATATTCGTTGCGGGCATCGGGGGCTCCTGACTCTTGCCAAGTGGAAGGGAAAGCGCGAAGCTAGCGGGCGTGCTGGCGCGGCTCAAGCGCCGAAGGGGAAGGACAGGCGATGAAGTTCAATATCGAGATCGATTGCACCCCTGAAGAGGCGCGCCGGCTGTTCGGGCTTCCAGATCTCGAGCCGCTGCACGACATTTATTTGAGCCGCGTCAAGGAATTGATGGCAAAGGGAATTACCCCCGACATGGTCCAGTCGATGGTCAAGACGTGGGTACCGATGGGCGGGAGCGGACTTGAGCTTGTGCAGTCGTTGCTCGGTCAGTTTGGCGGCGGGTTGATGGGCGGCGCCTCGAAATCGGCCGACAGGGATGATGACGACAAGCCCGCTAAAGGGCGCAAGAGCTGAACCAAGGACCTGCAAGCGATACGATTTTTGCGCTGTCGAGCGGGATGCCGCCGGCGGCGATCGGCGTCGTGCGGGTAAGCGGGCCGCAGGCGGGCGCGGCGCTCGAAGTCCTTGCGGGACGATTGCCGCCGCCACGGCATGCCTCGCTCGCGATGTTGAAGGATGAAATGGGAGCAGCGCTCGACCGGGCGTTGATCCTCTGGTTCCCGGGGCCCGCGACCTCGACGGGCGAAGATCTCGCCGAATTGCATCTGCACGGTGGACGCGCCGTTGTCGCGGCGGTCGAGGCGATGCTGGGAAGCTTGCCGGGGTTGCGCCCGGCGATCGCCGGCGAGTTCACGCGGCGCGCGTTCGAGAACGGGCGAATCGACCTCGCCGAGGCCGAGGGTCTCGCCGATCTGCTCGCGGCCGAGACCGAGAGTCAGCGGGTGCAGGCGCTCGGGATAGCAGGCGGACATGTATCGCGCGCGGTCGCGGAATGGCAGGAGCGGTTGCTTGGATTGATGGCGGGTGCCGAGGCCGAGCTCAATTTTGCTGACGAGGATGATGTTGAAGTTGCGGAAGGTGTCGCGCAGCGTTTGATTGCGGGGATGGCCGGGCTTTCCGCGGAGCTGGGCGAATGGCTCGGACGGCCGGCAGCCGAGGTGATCGCCGAAGGGTTGTCGGTGGTGATCGCGGGGCCGCCGAATGCCGGAAAATCGACCCTGATCAATGCCTTGGCGCAGCGTGAGCTCGCCATCGTGTCGCCGGTCGCGGGGACGACGCGCGATGTGATCGAAACACCGCTCGCGCTCGACGGCATCGCGATGCGCTTTTCGGACACGGCGGGTCTGCGTGCGGAAAGTGCCGACGACATCGAGATGATCGGGATCGATCGGGCAAGGGCGGCGGTCGAGGCGGCGGATATCCTTCTGTGGCTGGGACGACCGAAGGACGTACCCGGTCATCCGCGCGCGATCCTGATCGCGGCGCAGGCCGATCGCTGGCGCGGCGACGCGGCAGCCGAGGCCGACGCGGCGCATTGCGATCTGATCCTCTCGGCGACGACGGGCGAGGGGATGGACAAGCTTCACAGCCATGTCGTCGAGATGGCGCGAACGTTGCTGCCCCGCGAAGGCGAAGCGGCGTTGCGCCAGCGCCAGCGCATCGCGCTGGCCGAAGCCCGCGAATGGCTGACGATAGAGGCGGGTTCGCGCGAGGCCCGCGATTTGATCCTGATCGCCGAAAGGCTCAGACTCGCCGGCGCCGCGCTCGACCGGATCACGGGCCGCGCCGGGGTCGAAGACATGCTCGATGCTCTGTTCGGGCGCTTCTGCATCGGAAAATGATGTTCCACGTGAAACATCGGCGGATCGCGACGCAGTGGATTTGACGGCTACTTTGCGTTAAAGGCGCCGCAATCATGCAGAATCGCGATATTTTCGATGTCATCGTCGTCGGCGGTGGACACGCCGGAACCGAGGCCGCCGCGGCGGCGGCGCGGCTCGGCGCGCGCGTGGCGCTCGTCAGTTTCGACCCCGCGCTGATCGGTACGATGTCGTGCAACCCGGCTATTGGTGGATTGGGCAAAGGCCACCTGATGCGCGAGGTCGATGCGCTCGACGGCTGGATGGCGCGCGCTGCCGACAGGGCCGCGATCCACTATCGTATGCTCAACGCGTCAAAGGGTGCGGCGGTGCAGGGGCCGCGCATCCAGGCCGACCGGACATTATATCGCGCGGCGATTCAGGACCTGCTGGGCGCCGAGGATGGCATCACGGTCGTAGCCGGGGAAGCCGCAGCGCTGCGATTGTCGGAATGCGGCAGGGCAGAGGGCCTCGAACTGGCCGACGGATCGACACTGACGGCCCGTGCGGTGGTTCTGGCAACCGGTACCTTCCTCGGCGGAAAGCTGTTCCGCGGCGAGGAACGCATGGATGGCGGACGCATCGGCGAAGCCGGCGCGCATCGGCTCGCCGGACAGTTGCGCGGCGCAAACTTGCCCATGGCGCGGCTCAAGACCGGAACGCCCCCGCGGCTCGACGGGCGGACGATCGACTGGGCGCGGCTCGCCGAGCAGCCGTCGGACAGCGCCGAGGGTGCGAACTGGACCTGTTCCACGTGGAACAGCGAGCGCACGGTGCCGCAGATTTTTTGCGCGATCACGCGCACCAACGCCGAAAGCCACGCGATCATCGCGGCGAATCTCGATCGTTCGCCGTTGTTCACCGGCGCGATCGGGGCGGCGGGGCCGCGCTATTGCCCGTCGATCGAAGACAAGATTCACCGCTTTGCCGACCGCGACGGGCATCAGGTGTTTCTTGAGCCCGAGGGCCTCGACTCGTTTCTCGTCTACCCGAACGGGATTTCGACATCGCTCCCCGCCGACGTGCAGCTTGCGATGCTGCGCACCATGAAGGGGCTTGAGACGGTCGAGATGGTCGTTCCGGGCTATGCGGTCGAATATGACCATATCGATCCGCGTGCGCTCGACCGGACCTTGCAGGTGCGCGCGATGCCAGGTGTCTGGTGCGCGGGGCAGATCAACGGCACCACCGGATATGAGGAAGCGGCGGCTCAGGGACTGATCGCGGGCGCGAATGCGGCGCTTGCCGCACAGGGACGCGACCCGCTGATCCTCGACCGGTCGGAGTCCTATATCGGCGTGATGGTCGACGATCTGGTGCTGCAAGGGGTGACCGAGCCGTACCGGATGCTCACCGCACGCGCCGAATACCGGTTGCGGCTCCGCGCCGACAATGCCGCGACGCGGTTGACGCCGACGGGGATCGCGCTGGGGCTGGTGCGGTCGGCAACGGCGGCGTTGTTCGCCGCGCGGCAGGTGGAGCGGGCGAAGGCAGAGGCGCTGCTGGACGCGCCGGTGGCGACCGCCGACTATGCCGCGATAGGGCTGGCGTTGCCGGGCGACGGGATCGCGCGCAAGCGGATCGACCTGCTGCGCTATCCCGACGTGACGGCGGCGACGCTCGCGCAGCTTGCGCCCGAACTCGAATCGATCGATGCGGCGATCCTGTCGGAGGTTGCCGAGGACGCGCATTATGCGCCTTATATCGCGCGGCAGGATGCGGAACTGCGCGCGCTCGCCGCGAACGAAGCGATCGCGCTCGATCCCGCGCTTGACTATGCCGCGATCGGCGGCCTGTCGCGCGAGATGGTCGAACGGCTGACCAGGGCGCAGCCCGAGACACTGGGACAGGCGGCGCGGATTGATGGCGTGACTCCGGCGGCGCTCACGGCGATCATGGTGCATAGCCGGCGGCGGGCGGCGTGAATTGTGCCGACCGGGTTTGGAAAAAAACGCGGGGTTGCTTTGGGGTGGGAAGCGGACATTCGTCATCCCGGACTTGATCCGGGATCCACCGCGGCGCTGAAGTCATAGACCCCGGATCAAGTCCGGGGTGACGTTGAATGAATTGGCAGCCGCCGGTCGAAACTGTCATCCGTTATCGCGAAATGAGCGGGGATCTATTTCCCGCCTTCGCGGAAGTATGGATCAGGATCGGGAGCAACGGGATTGTCGGGGCGGCGGATTGTGCGCGCTGCACATATTTCCGGGAACACTTTCAAAGTTTCGCACGAAAGCGCAAAGGCTCTAAACGCGCAAAAGCTGGATTTCCGCTTCGCGGGAATGAAGGGTTGATTTGATAATGGAATGCGAACTGATCGATAGCGAAGAGGCCGCGCGAGGGTGGTTGGAGACGGCGTTCGCACCGACCGCCGACCAATGGACGAAACTCGAACGGTTCGTTGCGCTGCTGGTAGCCGAAAATGAACAGCAGAATCTGATCGCTGCATCGACGATCCCGACGATCTGGGTGCGGCACATTGCCGACAGTGCGCAGCTTCTGTCCTTCGATACGCGCGACGGGGAGGGGCTCTGGATCGACCTGGGAAGCGGGCCGGGGTTGCCGGGACTCGTCGTCGCGATCCTCAGCCCGCGGCCGATCCTGCTCGTCGAATCGCGCAAGAGGCGCTGCGACTTTCTGCGCGCCGTGACGGACGAAATCGATCTCGCCCATGTCGAGGTTGTCGAGGCGCCGCTCGACCGGATCGGCACGCGTCCGGCCGCCACGATCAGTGCGCGCGCCTTTGCGCCACTCGACCGGTTGATCGGCTTATCCACGCGTTTTTCCACCGAATCGACGCGCTGGTTACTGCCAAAGGGACGAAATGCGGTTAAGGAACTGGCGTTGCTGCCGGAGGCATGGCAGAGAATGTTCCACGTGGAACAGAGCCGCACCGACGCCGAAAGCCAGATACTGGTCGGTGATGGGCAAATCGGCGCAAAACAGCGAGGAAAGCGATGATCCGCATTGCCGTGGCGAACCAGAAGGGCGGGGTCGGCAAGACAACGACCGCGATCAATCTGGCGACCGCGCTCGCGGCGACGGGTTGGCGCACGCTGATCATCGACCTCGACCCGCAGGGCAATGCGTCGACGGGCCTCGGAATCAAGCAGTCGCAGCGCGAATTTTCGAGCTATGAACTGCTGCGCGGCGACGCGACCCTCGCCGAATGCGCGATCGCGACCGCGGTGCCGCGGCTCGATATCGTTACTGCGACGGTTGACCTGTCGGGTGCCGAAATCGAGCTGATCGAGTTTCAGGATCGCCTTCACCGGCTCCAGCAAGCCGTGTCGAGCGCCGAGGCGGGGCAGTGGGATATCTGCCTGATCGACTGCCCGCCGTCGCTCGGCATGCTGACGCTCAATGCCCTGATCGCGGCCGAATCGCTGATCGTGCCGCTGCAATGCGAATTTTTCGCGCTCGAAGGGCTGAGCCAGCTCCTTACCACGGTCGAACGCGTGCGCGAGCGCTTCAACCAGAAATTGTCGATCCTTGGTGTCGCGCTGACGATGTTCGATCGCCGCAACCGGCTGACCGACCAGGTATCGGACGATGTTCGCGAAGTGCTCGGTCCGGTCGTGTTCGAAACGGTGATTCCCCGAAACGTTCGTCTGTCCGAGGCGCCGAGCCACGGCTTGCCGGCGCTGATCTACGATCATCGCTGTGCCGGATCGGCCGCCTATATCGCGCTCGCGCGCGAGTTGATCGACCGGCTTCCCGAAATCCGTAAGGCGGCTTAAATGTCTGATAATAAAGATGAAAATGGAGCATCGCTGGCGCGGAAGCGTCCATCAGGACTCGGGCGCGGGCTGAACGCACTGTTCGGCGATGCTGCGGTCGAGGCGCCGGTGCTCGCGACTCCGGGCGGCGCCGCGAGG
>NZ_DATMST010000128.1:0-8407 GCF_035565275.1 Sphingopyxis sp. | reverse complement strand
CTGCCGCAGCGGGCGCCCCGGTGCTGCAGTCGCCATTCCGGCAGACGATTCGCCCCGCGTCCGAATCGCCCGCATCCGTGACCGGGCCGGCCCGTACCCAGGCAGTGACAGCCGTTCCGGCGCAGACTGGTCCGGCTCCTGCCACCGCCGCTGCCGGATCGACCGGAACCGTCGTCGATACCGGCAAGGAGGAAGCCGTCGGCCCGGGTTTCTCGATTGCCGATATGGGCCATTCGACAGCTGCTGCCGCGACCCCGGTACCGACGCGCGCTCCCGCGTCGGCCGCCCCGCTCGCATCGCTTGCCGATATCGTTGGATCGATCGAGATTCCTGCAGAGGAACTGGCCCAGTCGGGCAATGCGGTCGGCGCCGACACGCTTGCAAAGCTGCTCGAGGACAAGCGCAAGGCCGAAGCCGCCGAGGCGGCGAAGCGCGAAAAGGACGAGGCGGCCGCCAAGCTCAAGGCCGAAGCCGACGCCAAGGCAAAAGCCGAGGCGGCCGAGAAAAAGGCAAATCCCGCACGGATATGGGTCCAGGTTGCGACCGGGGCCAATGCGCGCGCTCTCGCCACTGATTTCGGCAAGTTCGCAAAGAAGAATCCCGATCTGTTCAAGGGTAAATCGGGCGGAACCGCCGAATGGGGCAGCACCCGCCGGCTGCTCCTTGGTCCGTTCAAGGACCGCAAGGCGGCGCAGGACTGGCTCGCGGGCTACAAGAAGGCGGGGGGCGACGCCTTCCTCTTCAACAGTGAGGCGGGGCAAGCCGTCGATCCGATTTAGGGGCAGAATCCGATATTTGCACCTTCGAGGTTTGAAGCGATTTTGTTCAGGGCGAGGAAGCGAGGCGAAGGCATATGAGCATATTCCAAGGCTCGCTGACGCGGCCATGGACAAAATCGGTCAAATCCCTTCGAGGCGCAAATAGCGGATTCTGGCCCTCATGAGCGTCCGTGATTGCGCCAGCGATCCTGCGCATAGTCGCGGGCGGCGTCATGCCGAATCCGGGCGCGTCGTGCGCGGCCCGCGCGACGACTTCCAGCGCGACCGCGACCGCATCATCCATTCGATCGCCTTCCGCCGCCTGCGTCACAAGACGCAGGTGTTCGTCGCACCCGACGGCGACCATTATCGCGTCCGCCTGACGCACAGCATCGAGGTCGCGCAGATCGGGCGCGGCATCGCGCGCGCGCTCGGATTGAACGAGGATCTGACCGAAGCGCTGTGCCTCGCGCACGATATCGGCCACCCGCCGTTCGGTCATGCCGGCGAAGATGCGCTGAAGGCCGCGATGGCGGCGCATGGCGGCTTCGATCATAATGGGCATACGCTGCGGACGCTGGCGCGGCTCGAGTGCCCCTATCCGCGATTCGACGGTCTCAACCTGACGTGGGAAGCGCTTGAGGGACTCGCCAAACACAATGGTCCGGTGGAGAATCCGGGCTGGGCGCTCGCCGATATCGATGCCGATTTCGGGCTCGATCTTGGCAGCCATGCCAGTCTCGAGGCGCAGATTGCGGCGATCGCCGACGACATCGCTTACGACAATCATGACATCGACGATGGGCTGCGCGCTGGCTTGCTCGACCTCGACCAGTTGATGGAACAACCCTTTGTCGCGGCCAATTATCGCGCGGTCGAGGGCCGCTTTCCCGGCGCGCCGCGCGACCGGCTGCTGCGCGAACTGGTCCGCGACCAGATCGGCGTGATGGTCAATGACGTGATTGCCGCGACCGAGGCCAATGTCGCTACCGCAGGCGTTGCGAGCGTTGGCGAGGTCCGTGCCGCGGGCCGGACGCTTGGCGGTTTCTCGCCCGAACTCGCGGTGCAGGAGCGCGAGCTCAAGCGGTTCATGTACGCCAACCTCTATCATCACCCCGAACAGCTCGCCGCTGCCGAGGCCGCGAACAAGGTCGTCGGCGAGCTCTTTGCCGCTTATGCGCGCGATCCGCGGCTGATGGGTGCGGACTGGTCGGGACGCCTGCCGGGCGAAGAATGCGCGACAAACCGGCATATCGGTGATTATATCGCCGGGATGACCGACCGTTTCGCCATCGATCGCTACGCCGATATCTTTGGCCGTGATGCCGTGCCCGAAGCGCTGGCGCATGCCTGATGCGCTGATCGTCGGCGCGACCGGGCTGGTCGGACGCGCGGTGATCGAACGTTTCGGTTCGTCGTCCGTTACGGTGCTTGCGCGCCGCTCCGTCGAAGGCCTTGGCGCGCAACACAAGGAAGTGGTCGCGCCGCCCGGGCAGTGGCGCGACATCATCGCCGCCGAAAGGCCCGCGGTGCTGATCTCCTGCCTCGGCACGACGATCCGCCAGGCGGGGTCACAGGCGTCGTTCCGTGCGGTCGACCATGATCTCGTAATCGCCGCCGCACGCGGTGCGAGGGCGGGTGGCACGGCGCATATGATCGCGGTCAGTTCGGTCGGCGCCGCCGCGAAGAGCGGCAATTTCTACCTGCGCACCAAGGGCGAGGTCGAGGACGATCTCGTCGCGCTCGGCTTTGACCGGCTTGATCTGATCCGGCCGGGTCTGCTGCGCGGAAACCGGCCCGGAGCCCAGCGATTGGGCGAAGGACTCGCGACGATCGCCGCGCCGTTGGCCGACGCGCTGCTCCACGGCGCCTTCCGCCGCTATCGTTCGATTTCGGGCGCGACCGTGGCCGCCGCGATCGTCGCGCTCGCCGGCGAGGGCGGTTCGGGCGTGCATATCCACGAAAACGACGCGATCCGCGCGCTCGCCGATTGACTCCGCAAAAGGGCGGCGCCAAGGCTCGGGCGTCTGTCGGACCTCCCCAAGAGATTCGACCGGCCGCGCGGGAGAGCGTGGGGGCAGGGTAACCGGCGCCCCACCACCGAAGGAGCAACCGCCCCGGAAACTCTCAGGTCAGCAGGACCGCGCAGGCTGGAACGGACACTCTGGAAAGCGTTCCGGCTGTTTTCGCCGGAACCACCGAAGGGGTAACTCCATCAAGAGATGGAGGAAAACTCTCAGGTTCCCGTGACAGAGGGGGCATGGCGACCAGGCGGGGCGATGGGCCGCGCATACGCCATGCAACCGCGGGAGACTGGCATGACCGACACCGAATTTACAGGCGACGAAGCGGCGATCGAAACGGCGACCCTGCCGCTCGACGCCTGGCACCGTGCGAAGGGCGGCCGCATGGTCGAATTCGCCGGTTACTGGATGCCGATCCAGTATGAAGGCATCATGGCCGAGCATCTGTGGGTCCGCGAAAGCGCCGGCCTGTTCGACGTCAGCCACATGGGACAGCTCTCTCTCTCGGGCCCGAGCACCCAAGCCGTCGCCGAAGCGCTCGAAACGCTCGTTCCCGGCGATATCTCGGCGCTGAAGCCCGGGCGGATGCGCTATTCGCTGCTGCTCGATGAAGACGGCGGCATTCTCGACGATCTGATGATCACCAACGAGGGCGACCAGTATGGCGTCGTCGTCAACGGTGCCGTCAAATGGGAAGATATCGGCCATCTGCGCGAAAATCTGCCCGACGATATCACCCTTAATCATAATGAGGATTACGGCCTTCTCGCTTTGCAGGGGCCGAAGGCCGTCGAGGCGCTGGCGCGGCTGGTGCCCGAGGCGGCGACCCTTGTGTTCATGCAAGCGATCCGCGCAACCTGGGCCGGCCATGCAATTGCCCTCAGCCGGTCGGGCTACACCGGCGAGGACGGGTTCGAGGTTTCGCTGCCCAACGAAGCGCTCGCCGCCTTCGCCGACGCACTCTGCGCAATGGAAGAGGTGAAGCCGATCGGCCTCGGCGCGCGCGATTCGCTACGGCTCGAGGCGGGGCTGCCGCTCTACGGCCACGACCTTACCGCCGCGATCGATCCCGCCGAAGCCGACCTGGGTTTCGCAATCAGCAAGCGCCGCCGCGAGGAAGAGAATTTCCCGGGCGCCGCGCGCATCCTCGGCCATCTTGAAGACGGGCCTCCACGCAAACGCGTCGGCCTGCTCGTCGACGGAAAACTGCCGGTGCGCGAGGGCGCGAAGCTGTTCGACGGCGAGGACGAGATCGGTGTCGTGACCTCGGGCGGCTTCGCCCCGAGCGTCGGTGCGCCGATCGCGATGGGCTATGTTCCGCGCGACCACGCCGTCCCAGGCACCGCGATCGCGGCCGAAGTGCGCGGCAAGCGAGTGCGTTGCACCGTAGCAGCCATGCCCTTCGTTCCACATAATTATGTTCGTAAAACAGGAGGTTGAGAGATGCCGCGTTACTTTACCGAAGAGCATGAGTGGATCGACGTCGATGGTGACGTCGCGACGGTCGGCATCACCGACTTCGCGCAGGGTCAACTGGGCGACATCGTGTTCGTCGAGGTCCCCGACACCGGTGCCGAGCTCAGCAAGGGCGGCGACGCCGCGGTGGTGGAATCGGTGAAGGCGGCAAGTGACGTCTATGCCCCCGTCGACGGCACGGTGACCGAAGGCAACGGCCAGCTCGAGGAAGATCCTGCGCTCGTCAATTCGGACCCCGAAGGCGAGGGCTGGTTCTTTCGCATGACGCTGGGCGACAAGAGCCAGCTGGACGGGCTGATGGACGCGGCCGCGTATAAAGCCTTCTGCGACGCGCTTTGACCCGTTACGCGCGCCTTCCGCCAGAGCGCGCCGCACCATGAGTGCGACCGATCCCGGTCTGGCCGGCTGCCGCCTGATGGTGGCGACGCCGATCTATGAAGGCGCGCAGGGAACATATGTCCGCGCGATGCTGGAATTCGCCTTGCGGGCGCAGGCCTCGGGCGTGCCCGTCCGCTTCGAATTCATCCTCTACCAGCCGTCGATCACCCGCGCGCGGGACATGCTGACCGCGATGTTCCTCGCGAGCGATTATACGCATCTGCTGTTCGTCGACGCCGATATCGATTTTTCGGCCGACGATGTCTTTTCGCTGATCCGCGTCATGACGGCGCACCCCGAATGCGGCGTGGTCGGCGGCGCCTATGCGCGGCGGATGATCAACTGGCGCAATGTCGCACGCGCGGTCGAGATGGGGCTGGCGAAAGACAATCCCGCCGACCTCGCGCGCTTCGCGGGCGATTTCGCGCTGCATTTCCTGCATGCCGACCAAAGTTTCAAGATGACCGATCTTGTCGAATTGACGCGGCTCGGTACCGCCATGATGCTGATCCGTCGCGAGGTGCTCGAAGGCATGCGAACGGCCTTGCCCGATCTCGTCTTCCGCCCCGATCCCGCGGAGAGGCAGGCGCATGGCGTCGGCGAATTCGAGCCCGCCTTTTTCTGCCCGCTGATCGAGCCTGAAAGTCAGGCGTTGCTGTCGGACGACTACGCCTTTTGCCGGCGCGTTCGCGATGCGGGCTTTCGTATCTGGCTGGCGCCGTGGATCCGGACGACGCACGCGGGCCCAGCGATCTTTTCGGGCACGCTCGCCGACACGGCACAGCTTTTTTCCGCAAAACCAGAATCTTCTTCGGAGTAGTTCATGCGTTATCTTCCACTCACTCCCGACGACCGCACGGCGATGCTCGCCGCCATCGGGGCCTCCTCGATCGACGATCTGTTTGCCGACGTCCCCGTCGAAGCACGGCTCGAAGGTCCGATCGCCGATTTGCCGATGCATGCGAGCGAACTGGCGGTCGAGCGGCACATGAGTGCCCTCGCGCGCCGCAACCGTGCCGCGGGCGAGGGCCCCTTCTTCCTCGGCGCCGGCGCCTATCGCCACCATGTCCCGGCCAGCGTCGATCATCTGATCCAGCGCGGCGAGTTTCTGACCGCTTACACGCCGTACCAGCCCGAAATCGCGCAGGGTACGCTGCAGATGCTGTTCGAATTCCAGAGCCAGGTTGCCCGCCTGCTCGGCACCGACGTTGCCAATGCGTCGATGTACGACGGCTCGACCGCTTGCTGGGAAGCGATCGTGATGGCGCGGCGCATTACCAAGCGCGCGAAGGCGCTGATTTCGACGGGCCTCCATCCTCATTATCGCAGCGTCGCGCGCACGATGGCGAAGTATACCGGTGATGTGCTCGTCGATGGCGACCCGACGCTCGAGCCCGGCACCGACTGGGCCGCGCTTGCGGGCAGCATCGACAAGGAAACGAGCTGCGTCGTGGTTCAATATCCTGACATCCTCGGTCGCATCGACGACATGACGAAGCTTGCCGACGCCTGCCAAGCCGCGGGCGCGCTGCTGATCGCTGTGGTTACCGAGCCGGTCGCGCTCGGGCTGATCAAGTCGCCTGGCGAAATGGGCGCCGATATCGTGGTGGGCGAAGGGCAGTCGCTCGGCGTCGGCCTGCAATTCGGCGGACCTTATGTCGGCCTTTTCGCGTGCAAGACCAAATATGTCCGCCAGATGCCGGGACGGCTTTGCGGCGAGACGGTCGACGCGAACGGCAAGCGCGGTTTCGTGCTGACCCTCTCGACGCGCGAGCAGCATATCCGGCGCGAGAAAGCGACGAGCAATATCTGCACGAATTCCGGGCTTTGCGCGCTGGCCTTCAGCATTCACATGACCTTGCTGGGCGAAGCGGGTCTGCGACAGCTTGCTGCTATCAACCATGACCGCGCCAAAGCTGCTGCCGCTGAACTCGCGAAGGTCCCCGGCATAACTGTGCTGAACAGCAGCTTCTTCAACGAGTTTACCTTGCTGCTGCCGACCGCGGCGCGGCCGGTAATTCACCAGCTTGCCGGAATGGACATATTGGGCGGCGTCTCGCTCGGCCGCCTCTATCCCGACAATACGGGCCTCGAAAACGGCCTTGTCGTTGCTGTTACCGAAACCGTGACCGGGGCGGATATCTCCGCCTTTGCCGCTGCCCTGAAGGAGGTGCTGGCATGACCGCGCTCAACCCCGCCGGCTGGCGCCCCGAAATGAATGTTGCGGGCGGTGTCGACGACACGACGACCTTTACCGGCAACCGTGCGCTGATGCTCGAGGAGCCGCTGATTTTCGAGATCGGATCGACCGACACGACCGGCGTCGATTTCGACGAAGCCGCGCCGGCCGCCGATTTCGGTGCGCTCGCGCGCACCGCGCCGATCGGCCTGCCGGGCCTCAGCGAATCCGGGACCGTGCGGCATTATACGCGCCTGTCGCGGCAGAATTACGCGATCGATCTCGGCCTCTTCCCGCTCGGCAGCTGCACGATGAAGCATAACCCGCGGCTCAACGAAAAGGTCGCGCGGATGCCGGGCTTCGCTGACGTCCATCCGCTCCAGCCGCAGGAGACGGTGCAGGGCGCACTCGCGGTCATCAACGAACTCGCCATGTGGCTGATCAAGCTCACCGGTATGTATGGCGTCGCGATGTCGCCCAAGGCGGGCGCGCATGGCGAGCTTTGCGGCATCCTCTGCATCAAGGCGGCGCTTGAAGCGCGCGGGGAGGACCGGCGCGTCCTGCTTGTCCCCGAAAGCGCGCACGGCACCAATCCGGCGACCGCGGCTTTCGCAGGCTTCACGGTCGAGGACATCCCGGCGACCGCCGAAGGCCGCGTCGATCTCGCGGCGCTCAAGGCGCGCCTCGGACCTGATGTAGCGGGCGTGATGATCACCAACCCCAACACCTGCGGCTTGTTCGAGCGCGATATGAAGGCGATTTCGGACGCGGTGCACGCGGTGGGCGGCTACGTCTATTGTGACGGCGCCAATTTCAACGCGATTGTCGGCAAGGTGCGGCCCGGCGATCTCGGCATCGATGCGATGCACATCAACCTCCACAAGACCTTTTCGACCCCGCATGGCGGCGGCGGTCCGGGCTCGGGCCCGGTCGTGCTGTCGGAGGCATTGGCGCCCTATGGCCCGATCCCCTATGCCGCGCGTTACGCCGACGGGTCGTTCAAGCTGGTCGAAGAGGAAAGCGCGGGCGAGGAGCATCCGCAGACGTTCGGCCGCATGACCGCCTTTCACGGCCAGATGGGCATGTTCACCCGCGCGCTGACCTATATCCTCAGCCACGGTGCCGACGGGCTGAAGCAGGTTGCCGAGGATGCGGTGCTCAACGCCAACTACATCCTGCGCAGCCTCGACGATGTGCTCGATGCGCCGTTCGCGTCGTCGGGCCCGTGCATGCATGAGGCGCTGTTCAGCGACAAGGGGCTCGCCGAGGGCTTCTCGACGCTCGACATCGCCAAGGGACTGATCGACGAGGGTTATCATCCGATGACGGTCTATTTCCCGCTCGTCGTTCATGGCGCGATGCTCGTCGAGCCGACCGAGACCGAAAGCAAGGCGGTGCTGGACCAGTTCATCGGCGCGCTGCGCAGCATCGCGCTGCGGGCGAAGAACGGCGACCCGGCGCTCAAGACCGCCCCGCATTTCGCTCCGCGCGCGCGCCTCGACGAGACGGCGGCGGCACGCAAGCCGGTCCTCGCCTGGGAGGATTGATGGCCGAGCCAGCACCCGGCCCCGACCGCCCCGAAACGCGCCCCG
>NZ_DATMST010000127.1:0-13859 GCF_035565275.1 Sphingopyxis sp. | reverse complement strand
GAAACGGCTGGGAGGCCATGGCGGTGCCACGGCCTTATCTCTTCTTGCCGAAGTCCACCGTCACGACGTTCGATCCATCCTCGGTCGTAACCTCGGGACGGTCGTTGTCGGCCTCGTCATGCGGCTCGGGCTGGGTTTCGTCGTCGTCGCTGACCTGGAACTGCAGCCCGAAATCGACCGACGGGTCGACGAAGGCGGTGATCGCGGCATAAGGAATGGTCAGGATCGACGGCGTCTGGTTGAACGACAGGCCGACGCTGAAATGATCATCCTCGACCTTCAGGTCCCAGAAGCGGTTCTGCAGCACGATCGTCATTTCGTCGGGAAATTTGGCGATCAGATGCGCCGGGATATCGACCCCGACGGCCTGCGTCTTGAAGGTGATATAGAAATGATGTTCGCCGGGCAGGCTGTCATAGCCGACGATCTGGCTAAGCACGCGGCCGACCACGGCGCGCAGCGCATCCTGCACGATTTCGTCATAGGGAATCAGGCTGTCGCGTACATCGTCACTCATGGGGCGAGGGGATGAACGCGCGCCGCGTGCGGGTCAAGGGGGGAGAGCGGCCTTGCAACGCGAAAAGTCGCTGCTATGGGGCATCCCATGCGAACCGCCACCGTCCAGCGCACGACCAAGGAAACGGATATCGCGATCGCCGTCAATCTCGACGGAACGGGCGAATATTCGGTGTCCACCGGCATCGGTTTCCTCGACCATATGGTCGAGCAATTGTCGCGCCATTCGTTGATCGACATTTCGATGGCCGTGAAGGGCGACCTTCATATCGACCAGCATCACACGGTCGAGGACAGCGCGCTCGCGCTCGGCGAGGCCGTGGCAAAGGCGCTCGGCGACAAGCGCGGTATCGCGCGTTACGGCGAGGCGCATGCGCCGATGGACGAAACGCTGACGCGCTGCGTGCTCGACATTTCGGGGCGCCCGCACTGCGTCTACAAGTCCAGCTTCTCGCAGCCCCGGCTTGGCGAGATGGACACCGAGATGTTCCCGCACTGGTTCCACAGCTTCGCGCAGACCGCCGGCATCACGCTGCACATCGAAATGCTCTATGGCGAGAACAACCATCATATCGCCGAAAGCATGTACAAGGCGCTTGCGCGCGCACTGCGGCAGGCGGTCGAAATCGATCCGCGCAAGGGTGACGCCATCCCGTCGACCAAGGGGGTCCTCTAGGGCTGTCCGATGAGTGTTGTTGCCCTGATCGACTATGGCGCGGGCAATCTTCGCTCGGTGCATAATGCGCTCGTCGCGGCGGGCGCGGAGAATGTCGCCGTCACCGCCGATCCCGATGTGGTTGCTAAGGCCGACCGGATTGTGCTGCCGGGCGTGGGCGCGTTCGCCGCCTGCATGAACGGGCTGTCGGCGATCGACGGGCTGGTGAGTGCGATGGAGCAGCGCGTGCGCCGCGAGGGCGCGCCCTTCCTAGGCATCTGCGTGGGTATGCAGTTGCTCGCCGACACGGGCGAGGAGCACGGTACGCACAAGGGGCTCGGCTGGATCGGCGGGACGGTGCGCCGTTTCGAAGAAGGCTTCGGATATCGCTTTCCGCATATGGGCTGGAATGACGTTGTCCCATTCGACGGGAAATCGGGAAAACTGGCGGTCGAGGAACAGACCAGCGAATGCCATCCGATCCTTGCGCTGGGCGAAGCGTATTTTCTTCATGGCTATTATTTCGAAGCGGCCCAGCGGAGCGAGATATTGGCCATGAGCGACCATAGCGTGATGTTCGCCGCGGCGGTGGGCCGCGACAACATCCTCGGCGTCCAGTTCCACCCCGAAAAGAGCCAGGCCTATGGCCTCGCGACCCTGGAAAGATTTCTCGCATGGCAGCCCTGACCATCTTCCCCGCGATCGACCTCAAGGGCGGGCAGGTGGTGCGGCTCGCCGAGGGGGATATGACGCGCGCGACCGTTTATGGTGACGATCCCGCGGCGCAGGCGCGGCTGTTCGCCGACGCGGGCGCCTCGCACCTTCACGTGGTCGATCTCGATGGCGCCTTTGCGGGCGCGAGCGTCAATGGCGCAGCGGTCGAGAGCATTATCGCGGCCTTTCCGGGCAAGGTTCAGGTCGGCGGCGGGATTCGCGGCCGCGCTGGCGTGGACCGTTGGCTGGCGCTCGGCGTCGAGCGGGTTATCATCGGCACCGCAGCGCTGAAAGACCCCGAATTCGTGAAATCCGCCGCGCGCGACCTGCCTGGCCGGATCGTCGTCGGGGTCGATGCCCGCGACGGCATGGTCGCGACCGAAGGGTGGGCCGATGTCTCCGACGTTCGCGTCGAGGATCTCGCGCGGCGCTTCGAGGATGCCGGCGTCGCGGCGCTGCTGTTCACGGACGTCGGCCGCGACGGGCTACTCAAGGGCTGTAATGTCGAGGCGACGGTGGCGCTCGCGCAGGCGGTCGCCATTCCCGTGATCGCATCTGGCGGCGTCGCCGACCTGGGCGACATCCATGCGCTGCGCCCACATGTCGCAAACGGCATCGAAGGCGTCATCACCGGCCGTGCACTCTACGACGGCCGGCTCGATCTCGCCGAAGCGATTGCGGCAGGGGCGGCATGACGGTCCGCGTCCGCGTCATTCCCTGCCTCGACGTCGCCGACGGTCGGGTCGTCAAGGGCGTGAACTTCGTCGACCTGCGCGATGCGGGCGATCCCGTCGAAGTCGCACGCGTCTATGACGCCGCGGGCGCCGACGAGCTCTGCTTCCTCGACATCAGCGCCAGCCATCAGGGGCGCGGCACCTTGCTCGAGATGGTGAGCCGTACCGCCGAAGTCTGCTTCATGCCGCTCACCGTCGGCGGGGGGGTGCGCAGCGCCGACGATGCGCGCGCGCTGCTGCTCGCGGGTGCCGACAAGGTTGCGGTGAACAGCGCTGCGGTCGCGCGCCCAGAACTTGTCGCCGATATCGCCGACCGTTTCGGCAGCCAGTGCGCGGTCGGCAGCATCGACGCGCGCCGCGTCGAGGATGGCCGCTGGGAAATTTTCACCCACGGCGGCCGCAAGCCGACCGGGATCAACGCACTTGAACATGCCGTTCGTCTCGCCGAACTCGGCGCGGGCGAATTGCTCGTCACCTCGATGGACCGCGACGGCACGAAAGATGGTTACGACCTGACGCTCACCCGCGCGATCGCCGATGCGGTCAGCGTTCCGGTGATCGCGAGCGGCGGGGTCGGCAACCTCGATCATCTGGTCGCCGGCGTGATCGAGGGCGGTGCGAGCGCGGTGCTTGCCGCAAGCATCTTTCATTTTGGCGAAGCAACCGTTGCCGAGGCGCATGCGCGGCTCGCAGCCGCGGGATTACCTGTTCGCGCGCATTAATTTTCGCCGAAGGGTGGTCATGCCGGGAGGGGGCTGCAATAGGGCCCCATGACATCGAAACTCCGCCTCGCCGACCGTACCAACGACATCTTTCCGATCCTCGGTTTCGTCGCCGCGATGGCGAGCCTCGCGATGCCGCTCAACGCCTGGCTGGTCGCGATCATCCTCGCAGGGGCGGTCGTTGCGGCGGTGCACCATGCCGAGGTCATCGCGCACCGCGTCGGCGAGCCGTTCGGTACGCTCATTCTTGCGCTTGCGGTAACGGTGATCGAGGTCGGGCTGATCCTGACGCTGATGCAGGCCGAACCTGAAAAGGCGCTGACGCTGGCGCGCGACACGGTGTTTGCGGCCGTGATGGTGATTCTGAACCTGTTGATGGGCCTCTGCCTGCTCGCTGGCAGTATCCGCCATCATGAACAGCGCTTCCAGCGTACGGGGATCGGCGCGGCGCTCGCGACGCTGACTGTACTCACCATCGTCACGCTCGTGCTCCCCAATTTCACGTCGAGCGTACCGGGGCCTTTCTATTCGGCGACCCAGCTCGGTTTCGTCGCGGTGGTGTCGCTGATCCTCTATGCGACCTTCGCGCTGGTCCAGACGGTGCGGCACCGCGATTATTTTCTGCCCGATGGCGACGAGCATGACGAGCCCGATGCCCACGCCACGCCGCCGAGTGTGCAGCGCACCACGATTTCGGGCGCATTGCTGCTCGCGAGCCTCGTCGCGGTCGTCCTGCTCGCCAAAAACCTGTCGCCCGTCATGGGCGCGCTACTCGCCGACTGGGGCGCGCCGCCGGCGGTGCTCGGCGTGTTGATCGCGGCGCTGATCCTCGCGCCCGAAGGCCTCGCCGCCGTGCGCGCGGCAAAGGCCGACCGGCTCCAGACCAGCCTGAATCTCGCGCTGGGCTCGGCGCTTGCGACGATCGGCCTCACGATTCCGGCTGTGGCGATCCTGTCAATTGTCGCCGACATGCCGATCAGCCTTGGCCTCGATGCAAAATCGACCGTGCTGCTCTTCCTGTCGCTGATCGTATCGGTGCAGACGCTCGCGAACGGGCGCACGACCGTGCTGCAGGGCGTGATCCACCTGATGCTATTCGCAATCTATCTGTTCACGACCTTTGTTCCCTAGGTCTTGCGGACGAACACCGTTCCCGCCGAATAGCCCGCGCCGAACGAGCAGATCAGTCCGGTGTCGCCTGCGACCATGTCTTCATGGTGGAGATGGAAGGCGATGATCGACCCGGCGCTCGAAGTATTGCCATAGGTGTCGAGCACCGTCGGGCTCTCGTCGTCGCTTGCCTCATGCCCCAGCACGCGCTGCGCGATCAGGCGGTTCATGTTGGTGTTCGCCTGATGCAGCCACAGCCGGCGCATGTCGCTGCCTTCAAGGTTCAATATTTCCATTTGCTCGACGATCAGGTTGGCAACCCACGGCACGACTTCCTTGAACACCTTGCGGCCTTCTTGGACGAACAGCTTGTCGCTCTTCGGTCCTGACTGGTCGATCCCGCCCTGGCCGCGGTTGAGGAAACCGAAGTTGTTGCGGATGTTGTTCGAGAATTGCGTTTTGAGCTTGGTGCCGAGAATGTCCCAATGGCCCGCGGGGGCAATGGCCTTGTCCTCGACGAGGATCGCGGTCGCGACGTCGCCGAAGATGAAATGGCTGTCGCGGTCGCGCCAGTTGAGATGCCCCGAGCAAATCTCGGGATTCACGACGAGCACGCTTTTCGCATGGCCGGCGCGGATATAGTCGGCGGCGGTCTGGATGCCGAAGGTCGCCGACGAGCAGGCGACGTTCATGTCGAAGCCGAACCCCTCGATGCCGAGCGCGTCCTGAATCTCGACCGCCATCGCCGGATAGGGGCGCTGCATGTTCGACGCGGCGCACAGGACGGCGTCGACGTCGCCTGCCTCGCGACCGGCGCGTGCGAGCGCGTCCTTCGCCGCCGCGACGCCGATTTCGGCGAGGATCGACAGTTCGTCGTTGCTGCGTTCGGCGATCCGCGGCGCCATATGTTCAGGGTCGAGGATGCCTGCCTTGTCGACCACGAAGCGCGATCCGATACCGCTGGCCTTTTCGATAAATTCGACGCTCGATTCAGCGAGTTCTGCTATATCGCCGGCCGCAATCGCCTCTGCATTTTTTCTGTTGTGCATCGCAACATACCGGTTAAAACTCGCGACAAGTTCTTCGTTGGAGATGCGTTCGGCGGGGGTGAAAAGGCCGGTTGCGGAAAGGACCGGCTGCGGTGTGTGCGGCATGATGGCTCTCGTGTGTCTTATCGTTTCAAGACACGTTGATTAGGCCCGGTCGCCGCGCCGCGCAACGCCCACAAACGGCTGAACGATCGCCGACATCATGGTTAACCTGCCACTAACCATTTGAATGGCAGACTGTCCAATGCAGGCCTCCGGGGGGATGGCTCCCCGGGTGCCGAGCGGGAGCATGACCATGGCGACGCGTTCAGGACCGGCCGCAGGCGACTTGTCCCTCTCTGAAATCAGGGAATTCGCGGGCTTTCCCGCGGCGACCCAGCGTTATATCCGTCGCTCGCTCGACATCGGGCTCGAACGCGATGACGCGATCGCGCGCTGGTCGCGAGACATGGTCGAGGAAACCGCGATCCGCGTTCAGGCGCGCGTATACCAGCGGCTCGGCGACATCCGCGAACATATCCCCGACGACAGCGGTCTCGACGCGCTCGAACATTTCATGGCGCCGCTGATCGCGGTGTCGGCATTCGACCTCGGGCAGGACCGGCTGCACGCCTTTGCGCCTTATCGCTTCCTCTACGAGCGCCTGCTCGGTGCGCATGTACGGCCGTGGCTGCCCGGTGCCTTTTGCGCCGCAGCGTCGCTGCCGCACCTTCATCCCGACAAGCGCAAGGCGCTGTTGCAGTCGATCAGCGAAGCAGCCGCGACGGCGCCCGGCTGGTCGGCGCGCGAGCCGAGTTTCTATCCCGAATGGGTCGACAAGATCGACGAGACCCGGCCGGCTAACTAGCTTCTGTTTGGCGGGTAAAAGTCAGATCAACGCACGATAGAGGCCAAAGGCGCTGGTCGCGGTCAGCACGACGCCGACCATCACGAGCATAACCTTGGGCGAGAAGCGTTTGGCCATCATCGCGCCGAGCGGGGCCGCCGCCACACCGCCGATGATCAGGCCGAGCGTCGGGCCCAATATCTCGTTGATGCCGAGGTTCGCGATGAAAGCGATCGAGACTGCGACGGCGAGGAAGAATTCGACGCTGTTGACCGTGCCGACCACCTTGCGCGGTTCGCCGCCCTGGACGAGCAGGTTCGAGGTCACGACGGGGCCCCAGCCGCCGCCGCCCGCGGCATCGAGAAAGCCGCCGACGACCGCGAGGGGCGCGACGATCTTGGGCTTTGCGATTTTGGGAGGATAGAGAAGACCGCGAACAAGCAGCCACACGCCGATCAGCACCAGATAGCCAAGAACGAAGGGCTTTACGACGTCGGCATGCAGCGACGAGAGGACATAGGCGCCGAGCACGCCGCCGATCACGCCAGGTATGAGCAGCCGGAAAAACAGCGGCCAGTCGATGTTCCGGTGGAACAGATGGCTCAGCCCCGATGCGCCGGTCGTGAAGATTTCCACAACATGGATACGCGCCGACGCGGTTGCCGGTGGCACGCCCAGAACGGCCACGAGCAACGTGTTACAGATGACGCCGAACGCCATGCCGAGCGCGCCGTCGACCAGCTGCGCGGCAAAACCGATGAGGATGAACGGCAGGAGCGCGGTAAAATCGATAGCCGCAAGATCAATCATGTTTCATCCCAACCCTTTTGATTGACAACCTGCTGCCGGGATTCACCGCGACGCGCCAGCCCAATTTTTCTGCTCGCGGCAAAGGGATTTGTTTCTGCGTCCAGCCGAACCCGCGGAAAACAGGTCAGCCCGTGACGTCGTCGGGCAGATAATCGCGGACATAATCGATGAACGCGCGCAGCTTGGGCATTACCTGCTTGCGGCTGGGATAATAGAGAAAGAGGCCTGACGTCGCCGATGCATAGTCGGCAAGGACCAGTTCGAGATCGCCCGACGCGACCAGCGACTTCGCCATCGGTTCGGCCATCATGCCCATCGCGACTCCCGATCGCATCGCGACGATTGCCGCGATCCAGTCGTTGACGATCACCGGCCCGGTGACGGCGACGTCGAATTCGCGATTTCCCTTTTCGAACGTCCACGGCATCAGCGCGCCGGTCGAGAGGCGGAAACGGATGCAGCGGTGGTCGCGCAACTCTTCGGGCGTTTCGGGGCGCCCGTGGCGGTCCAGATAGGCCGGCGACGCAGCGGCGACGAAGCGGAAGGGGCCGGTCAGGCGAACCGCGATGACATCGGCATCGAGAGATTCGCCCATCCGGACCCCGGCGTCGAAGCCGCCCGCGCTGAGGTCGGAGAGGGCGTCGTCGGCATAGATTTCCAGTTCGATCTCCGGATAGGTTTCGCAGAAACCCGCGATGATCGGCTCGAACAAGGGCTGGACTGCGCCGCGCATCAGGTTGACTCGCAGGCGTCCGGCGGGCCGGTTGCCGAGATTGCGCGCCGCTTCATAGGCATCGGTGAGGCCCGAATAGGCGGGGGCTGCGCGCTCGAGAAACATTTCGCCCGCCTGCGTCAGTCCGACGCTGCGTGTCGTGCGCATGAACAGCGGCGCGCCGACGCGTGCTTCGAGCGCCTTCACGGTCTGGCTGATCGCTGAGGGGGAGACGCCGAGGTCGGCGGCGGCGGCGGAAAAGCTCCGCCTTTCCGCGACGCGCAGGAAAGCTTCGATCCCGTCGAGCGCCCCATGGGGGATTGTTAAATCCTGCTTCAAGGCACTTGCAGATTATAGAGGATTATCTAAGTGCGCAAGCGCACCTATAAAGGTTGCACAACGAAACGAAAGGAACCTCTCCCATGGCCTATCAGCTCTCCTCATTCCGCCGCTTTCCTGCGGCATTTGCAATCGTCGCCGCCTCGGCGCTCGCGTTCACCGGCCTGATGGCCACGGCAACCCCGGCCTACGCCCAGTCGGGTAGCGATTATCGCTGCTCGGGCCTCGCCGAACAGGCGCATGTCGCCGCGAGCGGCGCCGAAGGCGGCAAGCAGACGAGCGCCAAGCGCTTCGTTTCGACCGGCAAGAAGCTGTGCGAAGCGGGCAACGAACGCGCCGCCGCCAAGCAGTTCCGCGCCGCGCTGAAGATCGCCGGCGTCGCCGAAGTCGAAACCGAAAGCCGAATGGCTTCGCGCTAAGACAAACTGACACCTGATCTCCGGACCGTCCTCTCCCTCTCCCCGACGGATCCACATAACTGGGGCGGCACCTGAAAGGGCCGCCCCTCTTATTTATCGCGATGCGGGTTCTACGCCGCCATCTCGACAATCCCGGCTCCGATCACGGTCACCGCCTCGTGCAGTTTTGCCGCGATGATCGCGGCTTGTGCGTCGCCGAGGCCGTCGACGGCCACCTCGATGCACATACGCCCGTGTTCGACCTGCATTCGCATCGCCGACGGCATGATCGCGCGCTGCGCGAAAAAGCCGGTAACGCGGGGAAGCGAGTGAGGGTCGAGGATCGCGTCGATCCGGAACCGATGCATGGGCGGGCCCCGACTAAGCCGCGACCCGTTCGGCGCCCGCGATGACCTCTTCGGCCATTTCGTCGGCGACGATCGCAGGCGAGCGCCCCTCGCGTGCGGCTCGTTCGAGCAGTGCGGCGACGCGTGGGCCGATCGCGGCGACGCGACTTTCGACGTCCGCCTCGTCTTCACCGAGATATTCGGCCGAAACGCTGATGATGCCGCCCGCGTTGACGACATAGTCGGGTGCATAGGCGATACCGTGATCGAGCAGCAGCGCTGCGACCTCGGGGCTCGCGAGCTGGTTGTTCGCCGCGCCGCAGACGAGTTTCGCCTTCAGTTTTCCGACACTGTCGCGATCGAGCGCGCCGCCCAGCGCGCACGGTGCGAAAATATCGGCCTCAACCGACGCGATCGCATCGACCTCGACCACCTCGGCGCCGAGCACGGCTTTCAGCCGGTCGCGCCGCGCCGGGCTGGGGTCGGCGATCACGAGACGCGCGCCTGCGTCGGCGAGGCGGCGGCAAAGGTCGGCACCGACATTGCCTGTCCCCTGGACCGCTACCGTCAGCCCGGCGAGATCGCGGCCCAAGGCGAATTCGGCGGCGACCCGCATCGATTCGAACACGCCTTTCGCGGTCCACGGCGACGGGTCGCCGCCGGCACGGCCCTCCGCCGACGGCAGGCCGGCGACATGACGCGAGACGCTCGCGACCTCCTGCATATCCTCGACCGACGTGCCGACATCTTCGGCCGTGACATAAAGCCCGCCGAGGCCCTCGACGGCACGCCCGAACGCGCGGAATAACGCCACCCGGTCGAATTCGCCCTCGGGGCGCCGCAGCACCGCCTTCGCGCCACCGAACGGCAGCCCGGCGAGGGCGTTCTTGTAGCTCATCCCCTCGGCCAGCCGCATCGCATCGCCCAGCGCGTGGCGCATGTCGGGATAGGACCACAGGCGGCAGCCGCCGGCGCCCGGGCCGAGCGCCGTCGAGTGAATCGCAATGAAGCCGTCGAGCCCCGCTTCGAGGTCATAGAGGCGCACGCATTCGAGCGGCGGGGCCAGGCGGGCAAGGCGGACGACCATAAACTCACTCCTTTGGACAGGAGAGAATGATCGCATCGAACCCGGGGACAATCTTGTTCGCAATTCGGGTTTGCAGTGCTGTTTGAGGATTATGTATTCTGGATTTTTGCCATATGAGGATGAAATGACCGACATTGATCCATTCGAGATGAAAATTCTCCGCGAACTGCAGCGCGATGCGAATCAAACGACGGCCGAGATAGCCGAACGTGTGGGCTTGTCGGTGTCGCCCTGCTGGCGGCGGATCGACCGACTCGAACGCGAGGGTTTCATCCGCAAGCGCGTTGCGATCATCGACCGGCGCAAGGTGGGGCTCAACGCGCATGTCTTCGCGCAGGTGAAGCTCAACGCCCATGGCCGCGCCAATCTCGACGAATTCAGCGAAGCAATTCGCGGCTTTCCCGAAGTTCTCGACGCCTACGTCCTGATGGGGACGACCGATTTCATGCTGCGGATCGTCGCGAAGGACATCGACGCCTATGAGCGTTTCTTTTTCGACCAGCTGAGCAAATTGCCGGGGGTACAGGAAATCAACTCGACCGTCGCCTTGTCGGAAATCAAGGCGACGACCGAATTGCCGCTCGGGTGAGCGAGGTGCTGGCGGCCGGACAGGCGCAGCTAGACTAAAGGATGATTCCCGTCACCCCGTCAGTCGCCGAAACTGGGGCCGCCAGACAGGCGAATCCTCTCGCCCAAGACATGGAGGCACGGACATGAGCTTCATCAAAACCGCCGACGGAACCGAAATCTTCTACAAGGACTGGGGTCCCAAGACCGCGACGCCGATCGTTTTCCATCACGGCTGGCCGCTTTCGGGCGACGACTGGGACAACCAGATGATGTTCTTCCTCGAAAAGGGATATCGCGTCATCGCGCACGACCGGCGAGGCCATGGTCGCTCTACCCAGACTTGGACGGGCAACGAGATGGACACCTATGCCTCCGACGTGATCGAGCTCGCCGATGCGCTCGACCTCAAGGGCGCGATCCACGTCGGGCATTCGACCGGTGGCGGCGAAGTCGTCCATTATGTGGCGCGCGCCAGACCGGGCCGGGTTGCCAAAGCCGTGATCATCGGTGCGGTGCCGCCGGTGATGGTGAAATCCGACGCCAATCCGGGCGGGTTGCCGATCGAGGTTTTCGACGGCCTGCGCGCATCGCAGAACGCCAACCGGTCGCAATTCTTCCACGACCTTGCCGCGGGCCCCTTCTATGGCTTCAACCGGCCGGGGGCGCAGATTTCGGAGGCGACGATCGACAATTGGTGGCGTCAGGGCATGATGGGCGGTGCGAAAGCGCATTATGACTGCATCAAGGCCTTTTCCGAGACCGATTTCACCGACGACCTGAAGGCGATCGATGTGCCGGTGCTCGTGATGCACGGCACCGACGACCAGATCGTGCCCTATGCCGATTCGGCGCCGCTTTCGGTCAAGCTGCTCAGGAACGGTACGCTCAAAAGCTATGAAGGCCTGCCGCACGGTATGTGCACGACCCATCCCGAGGTTATCAATCCCGACCTGCTTGCATTTATCGAGAGTTGATTTACGCGCGGCGGGGACGCCATTGGTGATCCCCGCCGCATTTGCGCCGTTAAACAGCGTACCGGATTATCGGCATGCCGCGATCAACGCCGCCGGACGCCGTAATCGATTCTGATCCGGACCCAGGCGCCCACCATGGATTGCCCCCCGAGACGCGGCGGCCGCACCCTGAACTGCCAGGCTGCGGCGAGCACCGCGCGATTGATCTGCGATCCATTCGGATATTCGTCGAGCGCGACGCAATCCTCGACCCGGTAATCCGGCACCGTGCGGCAGGCAATCAGCCCCCAGCCGGGCCCGCTGGCGGTGGACAAATAGCCGCGCAGTTCGCCATCGCTCGGCTCGCGATACCAGGCGGCCGCGTAGAGCGGCTCGCCATTGGGAGCCGTTCCAACGCGCTCGGTGTCGCGAGAGGATGATGACGTGCGGCTATTGTCGGGCGGTCCGTAAACCTGCCCGCCCGGTGGGCGGGGCGGGCTCTTGGGACTGGCCGGCGACGGCTGAGGATCTCCGCGTGCGGGTATGGTTGGCGGGGGCATCGGTTCAGCGGGTCGCTCGGGCGTCGGTTCGGCCGGTTCGGACGGCCGCGGTTCCTCTGCGGTTGGCGGCGGCTGCTTGGCCTGCTCCTGTTTCCGGCTGTCCGGTTCGGGCGCTTTTTCTGAAGTCCTGGTGGCCTCGAGGCTCACCACGCTGATGTGCTCTTCCTTGTTGCCGGGCGGCTTTTCGGAGCCCCAGGAGAGCAGCATGAGCAGCATGAGCCCCGCGATCAGCACGGCCAGGCTTATGGCAAGCGTGCGGCGCCCCACTCCGATGTTGAGCTGTTCGACGTAGGGAGTGGCTGGAACAGGGCTCAGCTTAAGCAATCTTTGGTGGCGGCGTCCGCTGGTCAAGGTGCCCGGGGCTACTTGCGCGGGGGATAGTGGGGCGCCGGAACTTTGACAAGTGCGCTCGGTCGTTACCGGGTTCGGGTATGCGCCGTCGCTGGGCAATCCCGTTCGCGATCGAGCGGCGAGCAGCAGCGACCTGCGTCGATCTAAACGTCCTGACCGGGAAGGCTCAGCGAGAATTTGCTTCCCTGAGTCATTCGATCCGCCGTCAGGCTTCCGCCGTGTGCGGCGGCGATTTGCCGGGCAATGGCGAGGCCGATGCCCGCGCCGTTGGTTTTGGTCGTGTAGAACGGGAGAAAAATATCTTCCGCTTCGTCCCCGAGCCCCACGCCATTGTCTTCGACCGCGAATCGAAGGATGCCGGCGCTGACCTCGTAACTGAGATCCACTGCGGGCTGCGTGCATTCGCTGGCTGCCTCCACAGCATTTTTGAGCAGGTTCACCAGTGCCTGTTCGATCAGTTCGCGGTCGATCAAGGCGGTGATGCCCGACGATTCGGTGCGCACCCGAACATCGACCCGTGGATCGAAGCCGCGCCCGATCGCGGCCATATCCTCGGCGAATTCCGCCAGATCGACCGGCGCCTGTGCGGGCTCGGGAATCGCGAGCCATTGCCGGTAGCGTTCGACGAAGCCCATCAAATGTTGTGCGCGCCTCGCTATGGTCGCCGCGGCCGCTGCGGTCTCGCGGCGATCGGGATCGGCAGAGGGGGCGTGCGCGAGTGCCACCAGACTTTCGGCGAGCGAGATCACCGGGCTCAGCGAATTCATCATCTCGTGCGCGAGCACGCGGCTCAGCCGATGCCAGGCGTCGGCCTCGACCGCGCCGAGCCCTTCGGACACGGTTTGCACCGCGATCAGCCGCCGCTGCGATCCATCCGCCAGAGAGAAGAGCGAGACCGACGCGTGTGCGATACGGCCATCGGCGAGGCGAAGCATCCGGCCCGCCACGGGGCCATGCGCGAGCAGCGCGGCGGCGTCGCTGGAAGCGAAGGCCGGATGATCGGCGAAGCGCATGGGCGCTGTCGATGCCAGCGCCCTCGCGGCGCGATTATAGCGGAGGAGACGGCCGGCGATGTCGGTCACGAACAATGCGGCCGGAACGGTGTCGAGAAGCGCCCCGTCAGCCTCGCTTTTCGCGGCGTGCCGCGTTTCGCGCACGTGCATTGCTTCGAGCGCGCGCGACATTGCGGCGTCGAGGTCGGCAAAGGCAGCCGGAGGCGATGCGGGGCGATCGGCGACGCCACCCGCAAGCTGGTCGACGAATTCGCGCATCGCACCTTCGGCGCGGCGCGCGGCGCGAACGAGCGCGATCAAGGTTGCCGCCGCGAGCATCCATGCAATCAGCCCGAGGACCGGCCTGCCCGAAAGGGCAAGTGCGCCGCCGCCGGCCGCAAGGAGCCCCGCGAC
>NZ_DATMST010000126.1:0-11919 GCF_035565275.1 Sphingopyxis sp. | reverse complement strand
ATGCTGCCACTTGCCCTTGGGGTCGGTGAAGCGCAGGTCGACCCACTCGATGTCGTTTTCCTTGATCCGCGCGATGATATCCTTGGGCTTCGTAGCCATCGTCTATGCTTCCTTCTTGCGAAATGGTCCGGCGTGCCGGGGGTTGTCGGGTTTTGGAAAAATGCGAGCGGTTAAAGCGCGTCCTCGTTGCGTTCGCCGGTGCGAATGCGCAGCGCGGTTTCGACCGGAATGACGAAGATCTTGCCGTCGCCGATCCGGCCAGTCTGCGCGGCGGCGGCAATCGCCTCCACGACGCGTTCGGCCATCGAGTCCTCGACGATGACTTCCAGCTTCACCTTGGGCAGAAAGTCGACGACATATTCGGCGCCGCGATAGAGCTCGGTGTGACCCTTCTGCCGGCCGAAACCCTTGGCTTCGGTGACGGTGATCCCGCTGACACCGACTTCGTGCAGCGCTTCCTTCACTTCGTCGAGCTTGAACGGCTTGATGATCGCCTCAATCTTCTTCACGCTTTTCGTCCCCCTTTGGGCTGGCCGCCGCCCTTCGCACATAAAGCCGGATCAGGTCTGCCTGTCCGGTTCACCCGTGAGTCGGTGCGGTGTCCCGCCATCTTGCACCAATCAAAAGCCGTGCCAATTGGCGAATCGCGAGGTTTCGGTAAGAAATTTGAAACGAAATGCCGCCGCTGCCCAAGGGGTGGGCAACGGCTTCATTCCGGTGCTCAAATTTTGGGCAGTCAGCGTCCCATCGGGGCCGAGGCGTCGGGCAAATTCGCCTTGGTCCAGTTCGACCGCTCGATGACATAGGCGCGAATCGCCTCGACGTCGGCGGGCGTCAGCACCTTGGCGAAGCTCACCATGCCGCGGTCCTTGAGAGCACCGTCGATGATCACCGACTTCCACGCGTCGGCGTTGGCGAGCGTGCCCGAGACGCGGAGGTCGGGGGTGAAACCGTTGCCGATCGCGCTGTCGCCGTGACAGACGATGCAATATCGCCCGAAATGCGCCTTGCCCGCTGCGACCTGCGCGGGCGATGCGGTCATCGGCGGCGGGTTCCAGGCGAGCGCGGCGGAGGAAGGCGGGGCAGGGAGCTTCACCGTGCCGCCGATCTTCATCACGACAAGGCGCGGAATGTTCGGGATCTTGCGCGTCGCGCCGCCCGCCACCCCGGCGACGAGCGGGAAGGCGCCGCCCTTGCTCGTCTGGAAGGCGACATACTGGACCCCGCCGACGCGGAAGGTCGAAGGCGCGCTGACGATCCCCGACTGCATGTCGAGGTCGAGCAACTGCCTGCCGGTGTCGGCGGCATAGGCGCGGAAGCGACCGAGGCTGGTGCCCTGAAACACCAGATTGCCCGCGGTCGTCATCGTGCCGCCGTTCCATGCGGCCGGATGATCGACCGCCCATGCGACCTTGCCGGTGCGCGGGTCGAAGGCGACGAGGCGGCCGGTGGTCGCGGCGACGGCGGCGCGGAACGCCGCCTTGTCGTCGGGTAGCATCGTCTTGTTCAGCGAGGTGCCGACGTTGAAGCCGAGCACCTTGCGCTTGTCGAGTTCGTCCATGTCCTGAAGATAGCCCTGCGGAATCTGCTGCGCGGGAATGTAGACGAGGCCGGTCTTCGGGTTGAAGCTCATCGGGTGCCAGTTGTGTGCGCCGAGCGCGCCGGGAATGGCGATGAAGGGCTTGCCCGTCTTGTAGAAGCGCGATTCCGGATTTTCGATCGGACGGCCGGTGGCGAGGTCGTAACCCGTTGCCCAGTTGATCCCGTCGACAAAGGGTTTGGCATCGATCAGCTTGCCGTTCGCGCGGTCGATGGTGAAGAAGAAGCCGTTCTTCGGCGCATGGTACAGCACCTTGACCGGTTTGCCGTTCACCGCCTGCTCGGCGAGGATGATCGGCTGGGTTGCGGTATAGTCCCACGTCTCGGCCGGGGTCTCCTGATAGTGCCATTTATACTTGCCAGTCGTGGCATCGAGCGCGACGACCGAGGAGAGGAACCAGTTGTCGCCCTCGCCGTTCGAGCGCGTCCCGTGGTTCCACGGATTGCCGTTGCCGACGCCGAGGTAGATCTGGTCGAGATCCTTGTCATAGACGATCGCGTCCCACACGGTGCCGCCGCCGCCCGAGGTCTGCCATTCGCCCTTGTCGGACCATGTGGCGTTGGCTTTGCTGGCAAAGATGTCGTCCGACGCGGCGCCATCCTTTGCCTTGGTCGGGTTGGGCGCCGTGTAGAAGCGCCAGCGTTCCTTGCCGGTGTCGGCATCGTAAGCGGTGACATAGCCGCGTACGCCGAATTCGGCGCCGCCGTTACCGATCAGCACCATGTCCTTCACGACGCGCGGTGCGCCGGTGATCGTGTAGGGTTTCGAGGTGTCGAAGGTCTGCGTCGACCACAGCTCCTTGCCGGTCTTCCTGTCGAGCGCGATCAGCCGGCCGTCGAGCGCGCCGACGAAGACCTTGTCGCCCCACACCGCGACGCCGCGGTTGACGACGTCACAGCACGCGCTGACAGCGCGTTCGCCGGGCACCTTGGGGTCGAACTTCCACAGGGATTTGCCCGTCGCGGCGTCCCAGGCGCTGACCTTCGACCATGCGTGGGTCACGTACATCACGCCGTCGACGACGACGGGCGTGGCTTCCTGCCCGCGCGCATCGTCGAGGTCGGCGGTCCACGCGATGCCGAGTTCACCGACATTCCTGTCGTTGATATCGGTGAGCGGGCTGAAGCGCTGTTCGTCGTAGCCGTAGCCGATCCCGGCCCAGTTATCGCCGTTGCCGCCGGTCTTGAGCAGGGTCTCGCTGGCTTTCTCGGTCTCGTCGAGCGATCCGCCGCCCGAGATGCTGTCGTTCTTCGACGCATTGCATGAAGCCAGTGTCAGTGCCGCGCAGCCCAGCAGCGCGGCCGTAAAGACCCGTTTCGCCATCCCTTGCTCTCCCGTTCGACGCCTATCGTTGACGTTAACGTCAAGACTGCGCGCGAAGGCGCACGGGTGCAAGCGGGAAAATGGGGTGTGTGGGGAGGGGGCGCTAATCTCGTCACCCGGACATCATCCGGGGTCCACGAAGGCCCGCGCCGCCCTGGAAGTCATGGATCCCGGATCAAGTCCGGGATGACGAACCAGAACGGGCGTCGATCAGGCCCAGGGCGGTGCGTTCAGGCCCTTGGGGCTGGCGGTGAAAATCTCGCAGCCGGTTTCGGTGATCCCGATGCTGTGTTCGAACTGCGCCGACAGGCTGCGGTCACGGGTGACGGCGGTCCAGCCGTCGGTCAGCATCTTCACGGCATATTTGCCGGTGTTGATCATCGGCTCGATCGTGAAGAACATGCCGGGGCGGAGCTCGGGACCGGTGCCGGGGCGGCCAGCGTGGACGACTTCGGGCGCGTCGTGGAACATCTGGCCGAGGCCATGCCCGCAGAAATCGCGGACGACCGAATAACGGTGGCGCTCGGCGTGCGTCTGGATCGCATGCGCGACGTCGCCCATGCGGTTGCCGGGCTTCGCCTGTTCGATGCCGAGCATCAGGCATTCATATGTAACTTCGACGAGGCGCTTCGCCTTGATCGGCACATCGCCGACCAGATACATACGGCTGGTATCGCCGTGCCAGCCGTCGACGATGCTGGTCACGTCGATGTTGACGATATCGCCCTCGCGCACCGGCTTGTCGTCGGGGATGCCGTGGCAGACGACATGGTTGATGCTGGTGCAACAGCTGTGCGTAAAACCCCGATAGCCCAGGGTCGCGGGAATCCCGCCGCCATCGAGCATCATCGTGCGGACCAGATCGTCGATCGCAGCGGTGGTCACACCGGGTTGGACGAAGGGCACGAGCGCGTCGAGTATTTCGGCCGACAGCCGGCCTGCCTTGCGCATGCCTGCAAAGCCCGCCTCGTCGTGCAGCTTGATCGTGCCGTCGCGCACGGGTGTGGGGCTCGCCGCATCGCCGGCGGTCACGGAAACATAGTCGTACATGGAGAAGGATATAGTCGCTGGGGGCCGAAAAAGCGAGGGGCGGCCACCGGCCGCCCCGTCACCCTTATTCTGCCGACTTCTTCGCCTTGTCGGCTTTCGGTTTGCCCTTGCTCGCCTTCGGCGGGGCCGAGACGATTTCGAAGGCGAGCGGGTTGCCGACATGGGCGTCGTCGCCGGTCTTCATCTTCACCTTGACCTCGCCGCCATGGACGAGCTTGCCGAACAGCAGTTCCTCGGCGAGCGGCTGCTTGATCTTTTCCTGAATCAGGCGGCCCATCGGACGCGCGCCGTAGAGCTTGTCATAACCCTTGCCGGTCAGCCATTCGCGCGCCGCATCGTCGAGCTGGATGTGGACGTTGCGGTCGGCGAGCTGCAGTTCGAGTTCGAGGATGAACTTGTCGACGACGCGCGCGACCACTTCGGGCGGCAGATAGCCGAACGGCACGATCGCATCGAGGCGGTTGCGGAATTCGGGGGTGAAGAGATTCTTCACCGCTTCCTCCTGCACATCCTCACGCGTGAACGCGCCGAAGCCGATGCCCTCGCGCGCCATGTCGCTGGCACCCGCATTGGTCGTCATGATCAGGATGACGTTGCGGAAGTCGACCGTCTTGCCGTGATGATCGGTCAGGCGGCCATGGTCCATGACCTGCAACAGGATGTTGAACAGGTCGGGATGCGCCTTTTCGATCTCGTCGAGCAGCAGCACGCAATGCGGGTTCTGGTCGATCGCATCGGTGAGCAGCCCGCCCTGATCATAACCGACATAGCCCGGGGGCGCACCGATCAGGCGGCTGACCGAATGGCGTTCCATATATTCGGACATGTCGAACCGCTGGAGCGGGATGCCCATGATCGACGCGAGCTGCTTCGCGACCTCGGTCTTGCCGACGCCGGTCGGGCCGCTGAACAGATAGTTGCCGATCGGCTTTTCGGGATCGCGCAGGCCCGCGCGCGATAGCTTGATCGCCGACGACAGCACCTCGATCGCGGTGTTCTGGCCGAACACGACGCGTTTCAGGTCGGTTTCGAGGCTGGCAAGCGTCGCCTTGTCGTCGGTCGACACCGACTTGGGCGGGATGCGCGCCATCGTCGCGATCACGGCCTCGATCTCGCGCGCAGTGATCGTCTTCTTGCGCTTCGACGGGGCGACGAGCATCTGCATCGCGCCGACCTCGTCGATCACGTCGATCGCCTTGTCGGGCAATTTGCGGTCGTTGATATAGCGCGCCGACAGGTCGACCGCGGCATTGATCGCGTCCTGCGTGTAACGGACCTGATGATGCGCCTCGAACGCGCTGCGCAGGCCCGCGAGGATCTTTTTCGTATCCTCGAGGCTCGGCTCGATCACGTCGATCTTCTGGAACCGGCGCAGCAAAGCGCGGTCCTTTTCGAAGTGATTGCGGAACTCCTTGTACGTCGTCGAGCCGATGCAGCGGATCACGCCGCCCGACAAGGCGGGTTTCAGGAGGTTCGACGCATCCATCGCGCCGCCCGACGTCGCGCCGGCGCCGATCACCGTGTGGATCTCGTCGATGAACAGGATCGCGTGCGGCAGGCCTTCGAGTTCGGTGACGACCTGTTTCAGCCGCTCCTCGAAATCACCCCTGTACCGGGTTCCGGCGAGCAGCGCGCCCATGTCGAGCGAATAGAGCACCGCGGGCAGCAGCACCTCGGGCACGTCGCCCTCGATGATCTTGCGCGCGAGGCCCTCGGCGATCGCGGTCTTGCCGACGCCGGGATCGCCCACATAGAGCGGGTTGTTCTTGCTGCGGCGGCAGAGGATCTGGATCGTGCGATCGACCTCGGCGCTGCGGCCGATCAGCGGGTCGACCTTGCCGATCTTGGCCTTTTCGTTGAGGTTGATGGTGAACTGGTCGAGCGCGGTTTCCTTCTTGGACTTGCCTTCGCCCTTGTCCTTCGTCTCTTCCTTTTCCTCGGGCTCGGCCTGCGGCGAGGGTTTGCCGCCCTTGCCGACGCCGTGGCTGAGGTAGGAGACCGCATCGAGACGCGTCAGGTCCTGCTGCTGCAGGAAATAGACGGCGTAGGATTCGCGTTCGGAGAAGAGCGCGACGAGGACGTTGGCGCCCGTCACCTCATCCTTGCCCGACGACTGGACATGCAGGATCGCGCGCTGGACGACGCGCTGGAAGCCCGACGTCGGCGACGGGTCGCTGTGCCCCTCGACCTTCAGGCTGTCGAGTTCGGTATCGAGATAGTGGACGACCGCCGATTGCAAATCGTCGAGTGCGACGCCGCACGCGCGCATCACTTCGGCGGCATGATCGTCGTCGATCAGCGCGTAGAGCAGATGCTCGAGCGTCGCATATTCGTGGTGGCGCTCCGAAGCGGCCTTCAGCGCGTTATGGAGGGTCTTTTCGAGGCTTTCCGAAAAGGACGGCATGGTCATTCATCTCCTTGCGGGGACCAGGCCGGGGAGATGGCGGCCCCCTTAGGAACATAAGTTGGCGATGCCGCCGCCCCACCGCAAGGGAAAAGCGGTCGGCTTTGTGAAATTACGATGACGGGATTGCGCTGTGGTTAACGGGGCGCTGGGATTCCGACGGTGACGGCAACTTTCGGCCGAACCCCGCCGCGCTCCGTTTATCGCGGCCTTTGCATGATCCAGCTGAACGCCATCGCGTTGAAGATCGTATAGAGGCCATAGAGCATCAGCGCGGCGAACCAGTTCCGCGTCGCGATCGCCATCGCGCCGACGAGCAGCAGGAATTCGAAGACATAGGTGATGTTCGGCCCGACCTTGTCCGCAAGCGGTTTCACCATCTGCTGGATCAGCGGATCGTCGCTTTCCATAAAGGCGCGGTGCATCGCGAAATTGCCGATGCCGGCACAGAAAATGGCGATGATGGCGATCAGCATAGGTTTGCAGATGGGGCAGCCGGGGTGGAAATGCCAGAAACTTTCGGGCTATAGGGGCGCGTCGTCCGCGCGCCGGCCCCGCGCGAACGATCGAACGAACCCGGCTTTCGCCCCCGTAAGAAGGACGTCTTCGGTGACCGCTCTCCCCCGCCTGGCCGCGCTTTGCCTGCCTCTCGCGCTCGCCGTACCGCCGGCGCATGCCGCGCAGGAACCGGTCGATCCGGCGCAGCCCGACCCGCTGCTTGTCAATCCCGTGCTCGTCGACCCGGTGGTGGCGGCCCCGCTCCCGGTCGTGCTCGTGCCGCCCGATCCGCCGCTGCCCGATGCGCTGCGCGCGATGATCGACGCCGCCTTCGCGAGCGGCAACAATGACGATGTCGAAGCGGTGGCAAAGTTCGCCCGGCAGACGCATCCGGCCAATATCGGCGAAATCGATGCGCTCCTCGCCTATTATCGCAGCGGGCACCCGCCGGAGGTTCCGTTCGATCCGGTGCGCAACATGCTCGCCGCGGCGATGGCGAGCGGCAAGGACGCCGATGTCGAAGCGGTGGCGAAGCTCGCCAAGGCCACCACGCCGGAGGACGCCGCCGAAATCGAGGAACAGGTCGTCGCCTATCGCGCCGAACGGCAGCGATTGAAGGACGAGGCCGCCGCCGCCGCGCGTGCGAAACTGGCGGCGGCGAAATTCTGGGAAAACTGGAAGGGCGAGGGACAGATCGGCGCCTCGCACAGCAGCGGCAACACCAGCTCGGCCGGCCTCAGCGCGGGCCTCGCGCTCGCGCGCAAGGGGATCGACTGGACCCACAAGCTGCGCGCGCAGGCCGATTATCAGCGCACCAACGGCAAGACATCGGTCGAACGCTATCTGGCCGAGCTGGAGCCGCAATACCGGATCGACGAGCGCACCTTTGCCTTTGGCCTCACCCGCTGGGAACATGACCGGATCCTCGGGTATGACACGCGCTGGAACGTGTCGGGCGGGCTCGGCTACAAGGTGGTCGACACCAAGAAGATGACGCTCAGCCTGAAGGGCGGACCGGCGTTCCGCCAGACCGACTTCATCGATGGCAGCAACGACACCGAGTTGACCGCGCTCGCGGGGCTTGATTTCGGCTGGCAATTGTCGCCGACGTTGCGGCTGACGCAGGTCGCGTCGACGATCATCGGCGAATCCAACGGTTCCACCAGTTCGCAAACCGCGCTCAACGCCAAGCTGACCGGTGCGCTGTCGGCGCGCTTCGCCTATTCGGCGCAGATCGACACGAACCCGCCGCCGGGGATCGAAAAGGTCGACACGCAGACGCGCTTTACCTTGGTCTACGGGTTTTAGTCGAACGCATCGGAACCGCCGATCCGCTCGCCCTCGGCGAGCAGGCCGACGCCCGGGACATGGTTGAACTCGATGCGAATGCCGTCGGGGTCCTCGAACAGGATCGAATAATAGCCGGGCGCCCACGGCTCTTCCTGCGGCGCGTGGACGATGCGGATGTCGTCGCGGCCCGCGAGGAAGGTATGGACCCGGTCGACCGCGGCGCGGTCGCGCATCCGGAAGCAGGCGTGATGCAGCCCCGGCGCGCCCTGGTCGAAGCGCTTGCCGGCATTTTCGGGGCTGCCGGTGCGGATACCGATCGCGGTGCGCCCGCCGACGCCATAGAGCATATGTTCGCTGTCGAGCACGAGCTTGAGCTCGAGATATTCGATCATCGCGCGCCAGAAGGCGGTCGAGCGTTCGAAATCACCCGCGGTCAGGATGACGTGCGCGACGCCGTTGAGGTCGCTCATTTTATCGCCGCGAGGACATAGAGGAATTCGGCGAAGCCCATCGTTGCGTCGACCAGCCCGGCGACCTTGGGATTGGTCGAATCGATGAGGAAATATTCGTCGGGAGCGTGCGCGCCCGATCCGTGGCCGATGCCGAAATGCGCGGCGGGGATCGACACCGGCGGCGCGGTGAAGGTCGCGCCCGGCCAGCTCCCCGCCATCCGCGGGTTGAGGCTCGTTTCGATGCCGAGCTTCTTGTAGGTCGCGAGTTCGGAGCGGACGAGGCGGCTGTCCTCGGCGACCTCGGTCGGGTCGTAGCCGCCCGAGACATTGACCTCGACATCCTTGAAGCCATGCTTGTCGAGATGCGCGCGCAGCTTCTTTTCGGCCTCGGCGCGCGTCTGGTTGGGAACGAGGCGGAGGTCGAGCTTGGCGACCGCGCGGCCGGGCAGGATCGTCTTGCCGCCGGGGCCGGTATAACCCGCGACGAGCCCCTCGATATTGACCGTCGGCTCCTGCGCGAGGCGGATCAGCGCGTCGTCATAGGCGAGATTGTCGATCCAGTGGGTGATGCCGAGCGCCTGTTTCTGCTGCGCCTCGTCGCCCGCCTTCGCGGCCTCGCGGATCAGCGTCTTCTCGCGCTCGGTCAGCGGCCGGACATTTTCGAACCAGCCCTCGATCGCGGGCTTGTTGCCGTCGGGGGTGACGAGCGTCTGGAGCGCCTGCACGAGCCGCCATGCCGGCGAATCGACCATCGCTTTGAGGCTCGAATGGACGTCGCCCTTCGGCCCGCGGCCCCATTTCTCGCCGCTCGCGACGAGTTCGAGTTCGATGATGCCTTTCGAGCCGAGATTGACCGTGACGTTGCCGGTCTTGCCCTGCGAAGCGAAGGGGATGAAGATGCCCTCGCATTTCTTGAGCGCAGCAAGCACGTTGGGCTTGGTCGCGATCTGGCGGAAATGCGGCGATCCGATCTCTTCCTCGCCCTCGCACACGAGCACGATATTGACCGGCAGCTTGCGCCCCGCGGCGCGGATCGCGCGGAGCGCGGCGAGGAAGGTCGCCTCGGGGCCCTTCTGGTTCACCGCGCCGCGGCCCATGATCGCCTGCCCGAAACCGGGGCGATCGACCATCTTGCCTTCGAGCGGCGGCGACGACCATTCGGCGGGGTCGAACTGCTTGACGTCGTACATGAAATAGATGCCGAGCGTGCGCGGGGCGCCGACGTCGATCGTCCCGAAGACGCCGGGATGGCCGTCGGTCGGAACGATCTCGACATTGGTGAAGCCCGCGTCCTTCGCAAGCTCGGCCATATAGGCTGCGCCCTCGGGCATGCTGCGGTTCTCGGCGGCGATCGAGGGCAGGGCGATCCAGTCGCGGATGCGCTTGATCGAGGCGTCCTTGCCCGCCTCGGCCGCCTTGCGGATGTCCGACATGCTTCCCGACTGCGCCCAGAGCGGCAGCGGCTGCATGAAGGCCGCGCCCGCCCCCAGCATCGCGGTGCCGCGCAACATGTCGCGGCGGTTCAGTCGGTTGAGCTCCCGGAAATCCATCCTGCGTCCCCTTTGCTATCTATGTCGCGGGGAGTGTTGGCCAAATTCGACGGTATGGCAAGACGCGCAGGTGAGATCCCGGCCTTCGCCGGGATGACGGGAAAAGGAGTGGCGCGAAGAGAGCGGCGCGGCTTACGCCTTCTCGAGCAACCCCTCGTCGGCGATCCGCTTCTGCCACAGCTTCGGCGCGTTGACGTGGACGTTCTGGCCTTCGCTGTCGACCGCGACGGTGACCGGGAAGTCCTGGACCTCGAACTCGTAGATCGCCTCCATGCCGAGGTCGGCGAAGCCGACGACCTTGCTGCCCTTGATCGCGCGCGCGACGAGATAGGCCGCGCCGCCGACCGCCATCAGATAGGCGCTCTTGTGCTTCGCGATCGATTGCGTCGCGGCGGGGCCGCGTTCGGCCTTGCCGACGCAGGCGAGCAGGCCCTGACCCAGCATCATGTCCATGAATTTGTCCATGCGCGTCGCGGTCGTGGGCCCTGCGGGGCCGACGATCTCTTCGCCGACCGGATCGACCGGGCCGACATAATAGATCACGCGGCCCTTGAACTCGACGGGCAGCTCTTCGCCCTTCGCGAGCATGTCGGCGATGCGCTTGTGCGCGGCGTCGCGGCCGGTGAGCATCTTGCCGCTCAAGAGGATGCGGTCGCCCTGCTTCCAGCTTGCGACGACTTCGGGGGTGAGATTGTCGAGGTCGACGCGGATCGCCGCCTTGTCGGGCGCCCAGTCGATCTGCGGGTAATCGGCGAGCACCGGCGGTTCGAGGAAGGCGGGGCCGCTGCCGTCGAGCGTGACATGGGCGTGGCGCGTCGCGGCGCAATTGGGGATCATCGCGACGGGCTTCGATGCGGCGTGCGTCGGCCAGTCGGCGATCTTGACGTCGAGCACGGTCGCGAGACCGCCGAGCCCCTGCGCGCCGATGCCGAGCGCATTGACCTTTTCATAGAGCTCGATGCGCAGCTCTTCGGTCGGATTGCTCGGCCCGCGTGCGAGCAGTTCGGTCATGTCGATCGGGTCCATCAGCGACTGTTTCGCGAGGAGCATCGCCTTTTCGGCGGTGCCGCCGATGCCGATGCCGAGCATGCCGGGCGGGCACCAGCCCGCGCCCATCTGCGGCACCATTTCGAGCACCCAATCGACGATCGAATCCGACGGGTTCATCATCTTGAACTTCGACTTGTTCTCGCTGCCGCCGCCCTTCGCGGCGACGTCGATCACGACCTTGTTGCCCGGGACCATCTCGACGTTAAGCACCGAGGGGGTGTTGTCCTTGGTATTGACGCGGCTGAACGCCGGGTCGGCGAGGATCGAGGCGCGGAGCTTGTTGTCGGGGTGGAGATAGGCTTTGCGTACCCCCTCGTCGACGACCTGCTGCAGACTGCGCGGGCTGTCGAGGCGGCAATCCATGCCCCATTTGATGAAGATAGTGACGATGCCGGTATCCTGACAGATCGGGCGGTGCCCCTCGGCGCACATGCGGCTGTTCGACAATATCTGCGCCATCGCGTCCTTCGCGGCGGGCGACACTTCGCGCTCGTACGCCGCGCCCAATGCGCGGATATAGTCCATCGGATGGAAATAGCTGATGTACTGGAGCGCGTCGGCGATCGTTTCGATGAGGTCGTCTTCGCGGATGATCACGGTGTTCATGTGCAGCCTTTCGCCCTTTTTCGGGATTCGCGGCTTCCCCTAGACCTGCACGGCCCGGGTGGACAAGGGGTCAGGTGCGGCGGCGACCGAAGACGC
>NZ_DATMST010000125.1:0-15045 GCF_035565275.1 Sphingopyxis sp. | reverse complement strand
GCCGTCCCAGCGGCAGATCGAGCCGCCGCCTGCCGCGACGGTGTGGATGCGCAGCATCGGGGCGCGGATGCGCGTGCCCGCGACGATCGTTTCGTTATCGCGCTCGAGGCGGCCGGCATAATGGCTGACGTCGGTCGAGGTGCCGCCCATGTCGAAGCCGATCAGCCGCGTCTTGCCGAGCGGCGCGGCGCTGCCGACCATGCCGACGATCCCGCCCGCTGGACCGGAAAGGATCGCGTCGCGGCCGTGGAAGGCGCTTGCGGAAGCGAGGCCGCCCGAGCTTTTCATGAACCGGGGGTCGATGCCTTCTCCCAATTGGCCGACGAACTGGTCGACATAATGGTGGAGGACGGGCGAGAGATAGGCGTCGGCAAGCGTCGTGTCGCCGCGGCCGACGAGCTTGACAAGGGCGCTGACGTCGTGGCTGGTCGAGATCTGGGTGAAGCCGAGCTTGCGCGCGATTTCGGCAAGACGCGCCTCGTGCGCGGGGTAGCGATAGCCGTGCATCAGCACGATCGCGATGCTGGCGATGCCGCGATCGCGCGCGGCTTGCAGCGACGCGCGCGCGCATTTCTCGTCCAGCGCGATCAATATCTCGCCGTCGGGACCGACGCGCTCGGCGATTTCGGCGACTTCGGCGTGGGGCGGCGGAATGCGGTCCAGCTTGCGCGCGAAAAGACCGGGGCGGTCCTGATAGCCGATGGTGAGCGCGTCGCCGAAACCGCGCGTGATCGCGAGCAGCGTCGGCTCGCCCTTGCGTTCGAGCAGCGCGTTGGTTGCCACCGTGCTGCCCATGCGGATCGCGAGCGGGGGAAGCGCGCCGGCACCGGCGCCGGTCAGGTCGCGGATCGCATTGACCGCGGCGTCACCGGGGCGTGCGGGATCTTCGGAGAGATATTTGGTCGTAACGACGGCGCCGTCCGGCGCGCGCGCGACGACGTCGGTAAAGGTGCCGCCCCGGTCGATCCAGATATGCCAGCGGTCGTCGTCAGGTCCTGAAGTCATCGTCCGGCCAGCGAATGACGATCGTGAGGCTGTTGTCAACGGCGGTCCGGTTCCAGCTGCCCTTCAACTGGCGTTCGATCAGCGAACGGATGAACCGTGTGCCGAAGCTTTCGGTGTCGATCTGCGGGGTCCGGGCAAGGCCGCTTTCGATCCAGTTCAGTTCGATGACGTCGTCGATACGGTGCCAGGCGATGGCGAGGTCGCCGGCCCCGGAGAGCGCGCCATATTTGATGCTGTTGGTCACGAATTCGTGGATCGCGAGTGAAAGTGCCTGCGCCCCTTCGTCACCGAGGCGGACTTCGGGTCCGGTAAAGGTAGCGAGCCGGTCGTCCGGAAGCCCGGCGAGCTGGAGTTCGCGGTGGACAATCCGGCCGAGTTCGACGCTGTCGACCGCGCCGGTCACCAGCATCTGTTTGGCGTCCGACAAGGCACGCATGCGACCGTCGAACCTCGACTCGAAATCGTCGAGGCTTTGCGATTCGCGCAGCGTGATGCGCGCGAGCGCGCCGATGCGGGCAAAGGCATTCTTCATCCGGTGCGCCATCTCGCCGATCATCAGCTCGCGGTCGGCGGCGCGTAGCGCCTGTTCGTCGGCGAGCGCCTGCGCGGCGCCGACGCGGCGCTGCTGGACGCGGTGGAGCTGGGTCGCGAGGACCGCGAGCGCGAGGCCGAAAAGAAAGATGCCTAGCGGCCGGCCGAGCCGTTCGAGGAAACGGCCATAGGATATGCGCATCGTCCATTGCCGGTCGGCGATGCGCAGCACCTGTTCGTGTGCGTCCCAGCCCATCGTGCCGTGGCGGAAGACGACGGGCGCGGAAGGCCCCGCGCCGGCCCGGATTTCGAGGCCGTCGATATGTTCGAGCTGCGGCCCGAGTACCGCCTTCATCATGTCGTTGATGCGGAAGGGGGCGTAGACGAAGGCTTCGACCGGGCGCGTTCCGGGTGCCGTCGCCGACGTGCCTCTGGCCGGGTCGCGCGTGTAGATGGGCAAATAGATGAGGAAGCCCTGCTGCCTGACCGTCGCCGCCCTTTCCTGCGCGAGTTCGACGATGCCGCTCGCGGCGGGGCGGCCGGTCTGCCATGCCCGGCGCATCGCTGCGCGCCGCACGGGTTCGCTGTACATGTCGAAGCCCAGTGCGACGTGGCGGCGCGGCGTATAGGGTTCGACGAGGACGACCGGAAAGCCGACCGGCTGGTCGGTAACTGCGGGCCAGACCCTGATATCCTCGCCATAATTTTCGCGCAGCCGCGCCTCGACCGCGGCGGGAGTCGCGGCGCGCATCGCGGCGGCGATGCCGATCCCTTCCATTCCCGGCGAATGGACCTGCGGCCGGAGCGCGGCGAGATAGGCGCGAATGCCGGTTCCGTCCGCGGCATCGCTGGACTGGTAGAGCGCGCGCACGCCTTCGAGGATCGCGACATGATCGCGCAGCCGCATGTTGAATTGCGCCGCGACGCGGGCAGCCTGATCGGACTCCTCGGCCTGGTTATAAAGGAAGCTGGCAGCGGCGGCGACGAGGGTGGCGAGCAGGATGACCAGCCCGACGAACCGGACCAGCAGCGCCAACAGCCGATCTGCCCATGTGGAAGGGCGCATTATATCATCCTGCATGATGGCCGCCGCGGCGGCACCCCCTCCGACGCCGGATGGTTCCATGCCGGGATGCCGATAGCAAGTTTATTTCGCGAGCCCCTGCAGGAGCCTTGCATATTGGTTGCAAAGCGCAACCCTTCTCCTATTCTGCCGCGCGAAACAAGGGAGCAGCAGATATGATAATCTATGGATCGGTGGTGTCGCCTTTCGTCCGAAAATTGCTGGCGTATCTGGGCGAAAAGGGCGTGGATTTCGAGCTGAAGGGCGTCGGTATCGGCGACCCCGACCCCGGATTCCGGGCTGCATCGCCGCTGGGCAAGATGCCCGCGATGGATGACGACGGCTTCCTGCTCGCCGATTCGAGCGCGATCATCCAGTATGTCGAGGCGAAATATCCCGAGCCCGCGCTGATTCCCGCCGACGCGCAGCAGCGCGGGCGGGTGATCTGGTGGGAGGAATTCGGCGACACGGTGTTCGCGGCGTGCAGCGGGAAGATATTCTTCAACCGGATCGTCGCGCCGAAATTCCTTGGCCGCGAGGGCGATCTTGCCGCCGCGGCGCTTGCCGAGAGCGAGGAATTGCCGAAACTGCTCGCCTATCTGGAAAGCGCGATCCCGGCATCGGGTTTCCTCGTCGGCGACCGGTTGACCCTCGCCGATCTGGCGGTGGCATCGCCGCTGATGAATTTCCGCCATTGCGGCGCGGGCATCGATCCGGCGGTTTATCCGAAGATCGCGGCCTGGAGCGAAGCGACCCTGTCGCGGCCGAGCATGGCGCCGTGGATCGCGAAGGAAGAGCGGCTGATGGCGAAGGTGCTGGGGGCGTGAATCACGTTTGGCAGGAACATGCAGGTCCTGAAATATCGACATAGTTGCGCCGTGCCTCCCCGACCCGTTCCGCAAGGCGGGATCGCTCGAACCCTGATCGCGCAATAAATAGCTTTTGACCCTAACCTATGTTGCTGGTGAATCGATGCGTCGCTGCTAGCGCTTGTCCACTGACGCCGTCCTAGCGACCCGGGACGGCGGAGGGGCTTTCTCTTGCGTAGCCATATGCAAGGGAACGATAGGGCTCTGCCGCAAGGCCGGGCCCTATTTGCAAGGGGGCGGCCGGTTTTTCGTTTTCGGGCGGTTGCAGACGTTTATCCTCCGTGCCGCGAAGCGGTGGGGAAGGGTACCGCCTCCGCAGGCGGTGGTGGAGGGGCGGCGGCCTTGCGCCGCCCGTCCCCCGTCAGCGCTTCGCGCTGCCACCTCCCCATCGCTTCGCGACAGGGAGGATATTCCCGTCAGCTCACCCCGGACCTGATCCGGGGTCCATACGATGGTGCGGCCATGGACCCCGGATCAGGTCCGGGGTGACGAAGGAGAGGGAACGAACGTCCGCTTTCCACCTCAAACCCGTTGTTTACGCATACCGTTCCATCAGCCTGCCATCCCACTGCGGCGGCGCTGCGCTTACCGGAAGGGCGGCTCGTTGAACGCGCGCAACTTGCGGCTGTGGAGTTTGGCGCCTTCGTCGCGCATCGTTTCGCATGCGCGGATGCCGATCTGGAGGTGCGCGGCGATCGCTTCCTCGTAGAAGCGGTTCGCCTGCCCGGGGAGCTTCAATTCGCCGTGGAGCGGCTTGTCGCTGACGCAAAGCAGGGTGCCGTAGGGTACGCGGAAACGATAGCCCTGCGCGGCGATCGTCGCCGACTCCATGTCGATGCCGATCGCGCGCGACTGCGAGAAGCGCAGCGCGCTGTCGGAGTAGCGAAGTTCCCAGTTGCGGTCGTCGGTGGTGACGACCGTGCCCGTGCGCATCCTTTTCTTGAGATCGGCGCCGCTGGCGCCCGACACGTCCTCGGCGGCGCTGGCGAGCGCCTGCTGGACTTCGGCGATCGGCGGGATCGGGATTTCGATCGGGAGCACCGCGTCGAGGATATGGTCGTCGCGAAGATAGGCGTGCGCGAGCACATAGTCGCCGATGCGCTGGCTGGGACGCAGCCCGCCGCAGTGGCCGATCATCAGCCACGCTTCGGGGCGGAGCACCGCCAGATGGTCGCAGATCGTCTTGGCGTTCGACGGGCCGACGCCGATGTTGACGAGCGTGATGCCGCCGCCGTCGGGCGCGACGAGGTGGTAGGCGGGCATCTGGTGCCGCCGCCAGGCGCTGTCGGCGACAAGCGCGCTCGCGTTCACCCCCGGCTGATCGACGTACAGTCCCGCGGCGCCCGCGAGCGCGGTGTAGTGGCCCTGGCCAACCTGCGACCCCGCCCATGCGACGAATTCGTCGACGTAGCGGTGATAGTTGGTGAACAGGATATAGCGCTGGAAATGTTCGGGCGCGGTGCCCGTATAGTGACGGAGGCGCGCGAGGCTGAAGTCGGTGCGCAGCGCGTCGAACAATGCGAGCGGCTGCGCCGCGGACGGATCTGCGCCGAACAGGCCGTCGGCGAGTTCGTCGCCGATGTCGGCAAGCTCGGTGGTCGGGAAATGACGCGCGAGTTCGAGCGGGGTGACGCCGCCCATGTCCGAGCCGTCGCTGGCATCGAGCACATAGGGGAAGGGGATCTGTTGCCCCGTCCGCGTTACCTCGAGCCGGACGTCGTAGTGGCGCGCGAGCAACATCAGCTGATCGCGGAGATAATCGGCGAAGAGGTCGGGGCGCGTGACCGTGGTTTCGAACGTGCCCGCGCGCTCGAAGCGGCCGAAGGAAAGATTATGCCCCTTCTGCCCTTCGCGCTGTTCGCCGGTGGTCGTCAGGCGGATAGCCGGATAGTCGAACAGGCCGGTCGCGGCGGCATCGGCCGGCGGCAGCGTGCGGTCGTGGACATAGGCGGCGATGGCGGATTTGAGATTGGTGACCGACGCGCGGAACCGCGTCTGAAGCTCGGCGATGATCGCGTCGACGAGAGCGGCGGGGTCGGTGGTTTCTTGCGATGAGCTGGATGTCATCGCGGTGGTGTTGCACGAAAATATGACAAAAGGGAAGGGGGGCGACCCGATCGGAGCCGCCCCGGATTTTCCTACAGCTGTTCGAGCATATGGTCGGCGCTCGACACCTTGAATTCGCCCGGTGCCTCGACATTGAGCTGTTCGACGACGCCGTCGTTGACGATCATCGAGAAGCGCTGGCCGCGCTTGCCCATGCCGAACGCCTTGCCGTCCATCGTCAGGCCGACCGCTTCGGCGAAGTCGCCATTGCCGTCGGCGAGCATCGTGACGCTGTCGCCCGCGCTGGCGCTCTTGCCCCATGCGCCCATGACGAAGGCATCGTTGACCGCGGTGCAGACGATTTCGTCGACGCCCTTGGCCTTCAGCTCGCCGGCCTTGTCGACGAAGCCCGGCAGATGCTTGGCCGAGCAGGTCGGGGTAAAGGCGCCCGGGACCGAGAAGAGCGCGACGCGGCGGCCTTTGAAATAATCGGCGGTCGTCACCTGTTCGGGGCCGTTTTCGGTGACCTTTACGAAGGTGGCGTCGGGCAGCTTGTCTCCGGTCTGGATCGTCATGGTCGGCATCCTTTTCTTGAGGGGATTGTGTCGGTCGCGACATTGGGGCGCGAAGGCCGCGAGTCAAGCGGCCGTCCTTCGTTCCCTGTCGTCCCGTGTCCCGCGGCGCGACGAAAGACATTAGGTGCTGGACCCTTTAGGCCTTGCGCGGCATTGTACGGATATGGAGACTGCCCCCATCTGGTTTACTGGCCAATTGCTGCTGGCGTTGCCCGGGATCGGCGATCCCCGCTTCGAGCATTCGGTGATCGCGATGATCAGCCACGACGAGGATGGCGCGATGGGCATCGGCATCGGCGACCCGATCGGAGGGATGACCGTCGGCGCGGTGCTTGACCAGCTTGAAATCGAACATGATGTTCCGCTTGATCAGCCGGTCTATCTTGGCGGCCCGGTCGAGCCGTCGCGCGGTTTCGTTCTCCACAGTCTCGACTGGGGCGGCGAGGGCGCCGTGCAGGTCGGCGATCGCTGGATGGTATCGAGCTCGCACGACATATTGCGCGCGATCGGCGAGGGGCGCGGCCCGTCGCGCTGGCTGGTGGCGCTCGGTTATGCGGGATGGTCGCCGGGGCAGCTGGAGGGTGAAATGGTGCGCCACGGCTGGCATGTCACGCCGGGCAGCGACGGCCTGCTGTTCGAAACGCCGCCCGCCGAACGGTGGCAGGCGGCGTTTGCCGAAGCGGGAGTGGACGCCCGCTTGCTGACAACCGAAGGCGGCGAAGCTTGAAATCGTCGCCCCCGCGCAGGCGGGGGCCGCGGGCAATCTTATGCAAGGCCGATAACGGCCCCCGCCTGCGCGGGGGCGACGATATTGTTCAGCGCGCCAATGCCAGCAGCGGTTTGCCCGTATTGAGGTTCGCGAGCGCGGTGCGTGCCGCCCAGCGCGAGTCGACATAGTCGCCGTTCGCGAGTTCGACGTCGTAACGGATCGGGCTGCCGATCGCCGAGTCATAGGCAGCGGCGGCTTCGGCGGTGCGACCCAGACGAGCATAAGCGGTGCCAAGATTGATGAGGCGCGACGGATCGCGCGCGTCGAGGCGCGTGTCGCCGGTGAGCTTGTCGACCGCGGCCCGGTTTTCACCGGCCTTCAGTTCGGCATAAGCGACCGGCAGGATCTCCGAATCGGCCTGCGGCGCGGTGACCACGACGATCGATTGCGCCGCAGCAGGGCTCGAAATGGCCAGAGCGATCAGCGGCAGCAGATTTTTTTTCATCTTACGTATCTCCCCGAAAACTTGAGGCGATTTTCTCGCGCATGCCACAAAAAGTCAATGTTTTCGGGGGTTTGTAACATTGCTGTCACAAATAGCCATTATGCTGAAAGCAAGGCGCATTATAAGTCAGGATTATCAGAATCTTGGACTTTGCGACTCCGTGTCACAATCGGGCAGCACGGATTGTCACAATTGCTGCCGGCAAAATTTTTTTCGCGAGCGGCGCGCATTTTTGCGTGCCGATTCGCGTGTTCGCCGGCTGTCGCCCGACAGTGCTTCACACGCGATATAAAGAAATGTTTATATTTGATCGGCGGCGGCGTTTCGGCTAGGGCGCCGAGCGTGTTTTCGTGGCCGCTCGCCTGCGGTCGTATTACCAATATGGAGAATCCCCCGTGGCCACTCTCGCCGCCGACGCCCGTGACTATGTCGTTGCCGACATCAGCCTCGCCGATTTCGGGCGCAAGGAAATCAACATCGCCGAAACCGAAATGCCGGGCCTGATGGCGCTGCGCAGCGAGTTCGGTGCTTCGCAGCCGCTCAAGGGCGCGCGCATCACCGGTTCGCTGCACATGACGATCCAGACCGCGGTGCTGATCGAGACGCTGACCGCGCTCGGCGCCGAAGTGCGCTGGGCGACCTGCAACATCTTCTCGACCCAGGACCATGCCGCCGCCGCGATTGCCGCGTCGGGCGTGCCGGTGTTCGCCGTGAAGGGCGAAAGCCTCGCCGATTATTGGGACTATGTCGGCCGCATCTTCGACTGGGGCGTCGAGGACGGCACGACCTGCAACCTGATCCTCGACGACGGCGGCGACGCCACGATGTTCGCGCTGTGGGGCGCGAAGCTCGAAGCCGGCGAAACGATGCCGGCGCCCGAGAATGAGGAAGAGGTCGAGATGCAGCGCGCGCTGAAGGCGTTCGTTGCCGCGAACCCCGGTTACCTGACCAAGACGGTCAAGGCGATCAAGGGCGTGTCGGAAGAAACGACGACCGGCGTCCACCGCCTGTACCACATCGCCAAGAAGGGCGAACTGCCCTTCCCCGCGATCAACGTCAACGACAGCGTCACCAAGTCGAAGTTCGACAACCTCTATGGCTGTAAAGAGTCGCTCGTCGACGCGATCCGCCGCGGCACCGACGTGATGCTGGCGGGCAAGGTCGCGACCGTCGCCGGTTTCGGCGACGTCGGCAAGGGCAGCGCGCAGTCGCTCCGTAACGGCGGTGCACGCGTTCTCGTGACCGAAATCGATCCGATCTGCGCGCTGCAGGCGGCGATGGAAGGCTTCGAGGTCGTGACGATGGACGAAGCCGTCAAGCGTTCGGACATCTTCGTCACCGCGACCGGCAACGCCGACGTCATCACCGCCGAACATATGGCGGCGATGAAGAATATGGCGATCGTCTGCAACATCGGCCACTTCGACAGCGAGATCCAGATCGCGGCGCTCGCCAACTACAAGTGGACCGAAGTGAAGCCGCAGGTCGACCTCGTCGAATTCCCCGACGGCAAGCAGATCATCATCCTGTCGAAGGGTCGTCTGGTCAATCTCGGCAATGCGACCGGCCACCCGAGCTTCGTGATGTCGGCAAGCTTCACCAACCAGACGCTGGCGCAGATCGAACTGTGGACCCGCAGCGATCAGTACAAGAACGACGTGTACGTCCTGCCCAAGCACCTCGACGAAAAGGTCGCGGCGCTGCACCTCGAAAAGCTGGGCGTGAAGCTCAGCCAGCTCAGCCAGAAGCAGGCCGATTATATCGGCGTGCCGGTCGAAGGCCCGTTCAAGCCCGATCATTATCGTTATTGATCGGCGCCCCGCCCGGCGTGAATCGGGTGATTTGCGCGGGTACGAAGGGGACAGAGAGAAAAGGGAAGGGGGCGGCTTTGCCGTCCCCTTTTTTGTCAGGCCCCGATGCCTTTTCGCGCTCCGGGCCCGAGGGCGAACCGAATAATCCACTGCAGCACGTCAACCGGAAGGCGATGCGCGGCAATTGGCGGTGACATGCGATTGAAACATGACTCCATCGTCTTTAGGGCTGGCAAGAATGGCACCGAAAGCAGCCGAAGCGTGGAAGACTGAAGCGGGATGAGCGATACGCTTTCCCCGGCGCTGTTGTTCGCGCTTGGCCTGTTCGCCGCGCTGTGGCTGCTCGCGGGCCTGTGGGCAGTCGGGCGCGGCATTGCGATGCAGCGGCGATCGGCATTTGTCGCAGGGCAGGCCGAACGGCTGGCGAGCCTCGTCGAAGCCTCGCCGCAGCTTCCCGTGATCGTGCGCGCCGACTGGCGGATCGAGGCGAGCGAGCGGCTCGGTCGCTGGCTCGGGCTCGAACGCGGTCCGCGCAATTTCGACGAACTGCGCGGGCTCGGCAGCGGACTCGACGCCGACGGCCATGACGCGCTGCGGCAGGCGATTCTCGGTGCGCAGCGCGGTGCGAAGCCCTTTGTTCTGAGCCTGAGGCCCGACGGCAGCAACCGGACGATCATTGTCCATGGCGCCGCGGCGCCGCAGGCGGTCGGTGGACCGGGCAGCGTGCTGTTGTGGCTGAGCGACGCGACCGACGGGCAACAGGCGCTGGCGCATGCCCGCAGCGAACGCGACGAGGCGATGGCGGCTTTCGAGGCGCTGTCGGGGCTGATCGAGGCGGCGCCCTTCCCGATGTGGTTCCGCGACACCGGGCTCCAGCTCGCACTCGTCAACGGCGCATATGTCCGCGCGGTCGAGGCGAAGAGCGCGACCGCGGTGATCGACGGCGGCATCGAGCTATGCGAAACCGTCGCCGGGGTGAGCGCCGCCGAAGCCGCCGACGAAGCGCGTGCGGCCGGATCGGCGCATGTCCGGACGATCCCGGTGACGATCGAGGGCGAGCGGCGAATCATGCGGGTCGTGGATGTGCCGCTTGCCCCGCAGGGAGGGCGCGCCATTGGCATCGCGGGCTATGCGATCGACATTCAGGAACTCGAAAGCGAGCGCGGCGCGCACCGCCGCTTCGTCGATACCCAGCGCGAACTGCTTGACCGGCTGTCGGCAGCGGTCGCGCAATTCGGTCCCGACCAGGGGCTGAGCTTTGCGAACCTGCCGTTCCGCCGCCTGTTCGGGCTGGAGGCCGAGGAGGTGGCCGAGGCGCCGCCTTTCGCGCGGCTGCTCGATGCCTGGCGTGAGGGCGGGCGGACTCCCGAAGTACGCAACTATCCCGAATGGCGGCAGGCGCATGTCGAATGGTTCGCGCAGGCGGGCGCGAGCGAGGAAGACTGGCTGCTTCGCGACGGCACGCATCTTCACGTCGTCGCGCAGCCGACCCCCGACGGCGGCTTGCTGCTGATCGCCGAGGACAAGACCGAACAGGTACAGCTTGCGGGTGCGCGCGACACGTTGCTTCGCGTCCGCACCGCGACCTTCGACAATCTGTTCGAAGCGGTCGCGGTGTTCGCACCCGACGGGCGGCTGCATCTGTGGAACCAGCGTTTCCGCCGTCTGTGGGGCATCGACGAGCCGACGCTCGCGGCGCATCCGCGCGTCGATGCGCTGATGGGCGGGCTGGCCGACCGGCTCGCGAAACCGAACCAGATCAGCATCGTGCAGGAAGTCATCCGCGCCGCGACGCTCGAGAGGCAACAGCGCGTCGGCGAGGTCCGTTTCGCCGACGGGCGCCATTTCGACTTCGCCTCGATCCCGCTGCCCGACGGCAATGCGCTGCTGATCATGCTCGACATCACCGCGAGCCGGAAGATGGAGGGGGCGCTGCGCGAGCGCAACGAAGCGCTGGAGGCGGCTGACAAGGCGAAGACCGCCTTCCTGTCGCGGATGAGTTATGAACTGCGCACGCCGCTGACCTCGATCGGGGGGTTCGGCGAAATGTTGCAGGCTGGCTATGCCGGCAAGCTGGCCGATCCGCAGCGCGCCTATATCGACGCGATCATGGATTCGGTCGCGGTGCTCGGCCGTCAGATCGACAATGTGCTCGACCTTGCGCAGGGCGAGGCAGGGACGCTGGCGATCGAGCGCGCGCCGGTCGATGTCCGCGCGCTGCTCGAAAGCGCGCTCGCCGATGCCAAGGCCTTTGCGGCAAGCGAGAAGGTCGAGCTGGTCGGCAATATCGCGGCGAGCCTTGGCCATATCGAGGGCGATGCGCCGCGTCTGACGCGCCTCGTCGCGGGGCTGCTCGACAATGCGGTGCGCTTTACCGCGCCGTCGCGCAAATCGGGCGCGCGCGTGCTGCTTCATGCCGATGGCGATGCGCGCGGCGTCGACATCATCGTGTCCGACAACGGCCCGGGAATGCCCGAGGCCGCAGCTGCAGTCGCCAAGGGACAGCAGGCGGGCACCTCGACCGGCGGTATCGGCCTCGCGCTCGCGCGGCAGCTCGTTTCGGCGCATGGCGGGACGATGGAAGTGGTAAGCGAGCAGGGGCAGGGTACGCTTGTGCGGATCAGCCTGCCGCGCGGCGCATGACGAACTTTTCCATGGAATATGATCTGGGCGAGGCCGCGCAAATCGGCGCCGCGATCGGTGCTGTGCTGGCGGCTGGCGATATCGTGCTGCTGTCGGGCGATCTCGGCGCGGGCAAGACGACGCTGGCGCGCGCGATGCTGAAAGCGCGAGGGCTCGCGGGCGAAGCGCCGAGCCCGACCTTCGCAATCGTCCAGCCCTATGCGCCGCCCGAGGTCGATCTGCCCGTCGCGCATGTCGATCTCTACCGCATCGAGGACGAAGGCGAGCTGATCGAGCTCGGGCTCGACGACTATCTGTATGACGGCGCGTTGCTGATCGAATGGCCCGAACGGCTGGGCGGGGCCGGATGGCCCGAAGCGCTCGAACTGACGATATCGGGCGCGGGCGACGCGCGCGTCTTGACAGCGTCGGTGCCGGCGGCTTGGGAAGCGCGATGGCCGCTTCGATGATTCCGCCCGCTCATGCGCCCGCCTTTCTTGCCGCGCATGGCTGGGGCGATGCCCGGATTTTGCCGCTTGCCGGCGATGCTTCCTTCCGTCGATATTTCCGTGTCGTCGATGGCGACCGGCAGGCGGTGCTGATGGACGCGCCGCCGCCGCACGAGGACCCGCGGCCGTTCATCGCGGTTGCCGAATATCTGTGCGAGCTGGGACTGAACGCCCCGACGATCCTTGCGCGCGACCTCGAGCAGGGGCTGCTGCTGATCGAGGATTTCGGCGATGTGCGGCTGCGCGAGACCGTCGACGAGCAATTGCACCGGGAAAGCGAATATTATGCGGGGGTCACCGACCTCCTTGTGCACCTGCACGCGCGGGCGCCGATGGACGGGCTGCCGGTACACGGGATCGGGCAGTGGCTCGACGAGGTGATGCTGTTCACCGACTGGTATTGTCCGGCGCTCGATATCGACGTCGACCGCGATGCGTTTCGCGCGGCGTGGGCCGAGGTTCTGAACCCGGTCGAACGCGACGGTCTGCCGCGCGTCACCGTGCTGCGCGACTATCATGCCGAAAATATCATGCTGGTGCCGGGCAAGGACGGACTTGCGCATTATGGTCTGCTCGATTTCCAGGACGCGCTGGTCGGCCACCCGGCCTATGATCTCGCGTCGGTGCTCGAAGATGCCCGGCGCGACGTGAGCCCGGCGGTCGAGGCCGCGATGCTCGCGCGCTATCGCGAAGCCACCGGGCGGGATATCGAGGCCGCCTATTGGGCGCTCGCGGCGCAGCGCAACACGCGCATCCTCGGCGTGTTCGTGCGGCTATGGAAGCGCGACGGCAAGGAAGGCTACCGCCGCTTCCAGCCGCGCATGTGGGGGCTGCTCGAACGCGACCTTGCGCATCCGGCGCTTGTCCCCGTCCGGCAATGGTTCGACGCCAATGTCCCCGCTTCGAAACGGGCGGAGGCGTGGTTGTGAGTGCGAAGATCGAAAGCGCGATGGTGATGGCGGCGGGCATCGGCAAGCGGATGCGTCCGCTGACGGCGACGCGGCCGAAACCGCTGGTGCGCGTCGCGGGCAAGCCGCTGATCGACCATAGTCTCGACCGGATCGAGGCGGCGGGCATTCCGCATGTCGTCGTCAATGTCCATTATCTCGCCGACGCGCTCGAAGCGCATCTGGCGGCGCAGAAGCGGAGGTTCACGATCGCGATTTCCGACGAACGCGACCTGCTGCTCGAAACCGGCGGCGGGATGGTCAAGGCATTGCCGCAGCTTCGCGGCGATCCGATCCTGATCGTCAACAGCGACAATATCTGGACCGACGGGCCCGAGGACAGCATCCGCCACCTTGCGCGCCACTGGGACGGCGAAAAGATGGACGCGCTGCTGCTGCTGATCCGGCAGGCGAGCGCGACGGGGCATGGCGGGAGCGGCGATTTCCATATGGACGGCGATGGCAAACTCAGCCGCCGCAAGCCGGGGCGGATCGCGCCCTTTGTATATACCGGCATCCAGCTTGTCTCGCCGCGACTGCTTGATGGCGCGCCCGAAGGGGCGTTTTCGACCAACATCCTGTGGGATCGCGCGATCGCCGCCGGGCGGCTTTATGGTCTGTCGCACATGGGGCAATGGTTCGACGTCGGCACCCCGGCGAGCATCGCGCCGACCGAAGCCGCGCTGACGGATGGCTGACGCCAAACCAACCGTCTTTTCCATTCCCGTCCAGCGGGCCTTCGCCGATGCGCTCGCCGCCGGGTTGATCGCGCGCTACGCCGACGGGGCGCTCGGGCTGGCGCAGGGCCTGATCATACTGCCGAGCAATCGTGCGCGGAGCGCGGTGCAGGCGGCGTTCGTGCGCGCGGGCGGTTCGGGTCTGCTGATGCCGCGGCTTGCGGTGATCGGCGACGCCGACCTCGATGAGTCGGTGGCGCTTGCGCTCGACCCGATCGACGAGAGCGATGCCATCCCGCCCGCGATCGATGCGCTGAAGCGGCGGTTGATGCTCGCGGCGCTGATCGAAAAACATCATCCGGCAGGCGAGGAACCGGTCACCGGCGCCGCGGCGTTCCAGCTTGCCGAAGGGCTGGGGCGCGTGATCGACCAGCTCCATTATGAAGAGGTCGCGCCGGCGCGGCTCGCCGATATCGAAGGTGCGCTCGGCGATCTGGCGGGGCATTGGCAGGCGTCGTGGCGGCGGCTGTCGCTGCTCGTCGATGAGTGGCCGAAACTGCTCGTCGCGACGGGGCATATCGACCGCGCCGATCGCCGGAACCGCCTGCTCGAACGGGTGAGCCGGGGATGGCGCGTGGCGCCGCCGACGCGCTTCGTCGTCGCTGCGGGTGTGACGACGGCGGCTCCCGCGATCGCGCGGCTGCTGCGTACCGTCGCCGATCTGCCGCAGGGCATGGTGGTGCTGCCGGGGCTCGACCTTGATATGGCGCGCGAGGAGTGGGACGCGCTCGGGCCGGTGAAGGCCGATCCCGACAAGCCACATGAACGTCCGCTGGAAACCCACCCGCAATATCATCTGAAGCTGCTGCTCGGGCGCATGGGTGTGTCGCGCGATGAGGTGCAATCGTGGGACGCGACGTCGGAATTCGACGGTCCCGATGCGCGTGCGCCCTTTACTTCGCTGCTCTTTGCGCCGGCCGCCTACACCGCGCGCTGGCAGCAGGCGGGCGATTTGAGTCCCGGCATAGCCGGCGTTAGCGCAGCGGTGTTCGCCGACGACGGACAGGAGGCGCAGGGCATCGCGCTGATGATGCGTCACGCGCTCGAAACGCCCGCGCGCACCGCTGCGCTCGTTACCCCCGATCGCGCGCTCGCGACGCGCGTTGCGGCGGCGCT
>NZ_DATMST010000124.1:0-1873 GCF_035565275.1 Sphingopyxis sp. | reverse complement strand
CCGCTCGCCCCCGACGAAATGCCGGTCGCCGCGCGCGCAATCCCGGGGCCGAGCCGCGCTGACATGGAAGCGGCTTCGCAGCTTCCGAAGGGCCAGCAAGACCAGATGATTCAGGGGATGGTCGATGGACTCGAGGCGAAGCTCAAAGCCAATCCCGCCGACGTCGATCGCTGGATCATGCTGATGCGCAGCCGCATGACGCTGGGCGAGACGGCAAAGGCGGCGCAGGCACTGAAAGACGGCATCGCCGCCAACCCGGCCGCAGCGGGGCGCCTCAAGGCGCAGGCGCAGTTGCTCGGTGTGCCGGGAGCGTAAGATTCCCGTTGGCGCGCGGTCCGGAAAAAGCTAGACTGCTCTGGCTGCGGGGGGCGCCAAAAACATAAGGTCGCCGCGGCACTACGCCGCGAGACGATTTCGGACGTATTTGCCCGGGACAGCCGTCCACTCTGTATCGGGCCTCGTGGTCCCACCATAAAATTGGACGCGCGCGGTCGTGACCCGCGCGCACCGGCGCCAGTGGCTACCCCGCCATCAGCGCCGCATTGCCGCCCGCGGCGGTAATGTCGGTCGAGATCGACTTTTCCTCGGCGAACCGGTGGAGATAGTGCGGACCGCCGGCCTTCGGGCCCGTACCGGACAGGCCGCGCCCGCCGAAGGGCTGCGATCCGACGATCGCGCCGATCTGGTTGCGGTTGACGTAGACGTTGCCGACCTGCGCACGCGCCGCAACATGCGCTGCGACGCCGTCGATGCGGGTGTGAACCCCAAGCGTCAGCCCGTAACCCGACGCGTTGATGGCATCGATCAGCGCGTCGAGTTCGCCGCCCTTCCATGTCGCGACATGAAGCACGGGACCGAAAATCTCGCGCTTCAGGTCGGTGACATGATCGAGACGGATCAGCGCCGGCGGGACGAAATGCCCGTCCGCAGGCAGGTTCGTTCGCGCTGCTTCGGCGATCACGCGGCCCGCGGCGCGCGCTTCGGCGACATAGGCGGCGATATTCGCTTGGGCCTCGTCGTCGATGATCGGGCCGACGTCGGTCGCAAGGATCGACGGATCGCCGATGTCGAGTTCGGCCATCGCGCCCGCGACCATTTCGATCATCGTGTCGGCAACATCTTCCTGCACGCAGAGCAACCGCAGCGCCGAGCAGCGCTGGCCCGCCGACTGGAAGGCCGAGGCGACGGCATCGCGCGCGACCTGTTCGGGCAGCGCGGTCGAATCGACGATCATCGCGTTCGCGCCGCCGGTTTCGGCGATCAGTGTCGCGATCGGGCCGTCGCGCCCGGCGAGGCTGCGGTTGATCATCCGTGCGACCTCGGTCGAGCCGGTGAAGGCGACGCCGATGATGTCGTTATGGCTCGTCAGCGCGGCGCCGACGGTCTCGCCGCGGCCGGGGAGATAGTGGAGAACGTCGCCGGGGATGCCGGCTTCGAGCAGCAGTTCGACCGCCGCGTGCGCGATGAGCGGGGTTTGCTCGGCAGGCTTTGCGAGCACGCTGTTGCCCGCAGCGAGTGCCGCCGAAACCTGCCCCAGAAAGATCGCCAGCGGGAAGTTCCACGGGCTGATGCAGACGAAGACGCCCTTGCCCTCGAGCATCAGTTCGTTGCGTTCGCCAGTCGGCCCGGGCAGCGCGACCGGGTGGGTGAAGTCGGCGCGCGCCTGCGCCGCATAATAGCGGAGGAAATCGACCGCTTCGCGCACTTCGGCCACTGCGTCCGCCAGCGTCTTGCCAGCCTCGTCGATCGCAAGTCCCAGGAAAAGCGCGTCGCGCTCCTCAAGCAGGTCGGCAGCGCGCTCGAGCCGTTCGGCGCGGAAAGCACCGCCGGCAAGGCTCCAGTTGCCCTGCGCCGCGCGCGCGGTCGCCACGGC
>NZ_DATMST010000123.1:0-23005 GCF_035565275.1 Sphingopyxis sp. | reverse complement strand
CGAGAAATAGGTCGTCCGGCGAATCTGCGGCCGGTCGGGCGCCTCGGGCGCAAGCGGAAGGAGGGCGAGGGTCGAAAGCAGGATCGAACGGGTAAGCAAGGAACTTCTCCTCAGCAGAAAATCAGGCGGCGGTTTCGGGATAGGGATTTTTGCCCCCGCCCGCGATCCATTCGTCGAGCACGCGTTCGAGCGTCGGAAGCGGCACCGCCCCCAGCCCGAGCAGGACATCGTGGAACCAGCGCTGGTCGAAATTCGCGCCGAGCGTCGCCTCGGCCTCGGCGCGCTTGCGGCGGATCATCATCTCGCCCAGCTTGTACGCAAGCGCCTGCCCCGGATCGTTGATATAACGGTCGACCTCGATCGTGATCTCGTGATCGGACAAAGCGGTATGCGCCTTCATGAAATCGAGCGCCTGCTGACGCGTCCAGCCCTTGTGGTGCAGCCCGGTGTCGACGACGAGCCGCGCGGCGCGCCACATCTCGTACGTCTCGCGCCCGAACTCGTCGTAAGGCGTCTCGTAAATCCCCATCTGGATGCCGAGCCATTCGGTATAGAGCCCCCATCCCTCGCCATAACCCGAGAAATAGGTCGTCCGGCGAATCTGCGGCCGGTCGGGCGCCTCGAGCGCAAGCGCGGCCTGGAAGCTGTGCCCCGGCGCGCATTCGTGCGCGGTGAGCGGCGGGATCGTATAGAGCGGGCGCGCGGGAAGATTGTAGGTGTTCATCAGACAGCTTTCGAGCCCGCCGTTGCCGCCGGTGGCAAAGGGCGCGATATTGTCAGGCGTCTGCCGGATCGTGAAGCGATAGCGCGGCAGACGGCCGACGAGGAATTTGAGCTGGCCGTTGATCCGGTTCGCGACATAGGACGACTTCGCCATCAACTCGTACGGCGTCTTCGCGGTGAACTGCGGGTCGGTCTTCAGGAAATGCAGGAAGCCGGCGAAGTCGCCCTTCCACCCTGCCTTCTTCATTGTCGCCTGCATGTCGGCGTCGATCCGTGCGACCTCCTTCTCTCCGATAGCGTGGATCTGCTCGGGGGTCAGGTCGAGCGTCGTATACTGGCGAATTTTCGCGGCATAATAGGCCTTGCCGTCGGGCAACGCCTCGCCCGCGATCGGCACGCGCGCATTCGGGATATATTCGTCGCGGACGAAGCTACGCAGCTTCGCGAAGGCGGGCGCTGCGGCCGCGACCGCGCGGCGCCCTTCAGCGACCAGCGCGGTGCGGTCGCTTTCGGGAATGTTGCCAGGAATTGCGGCGAAGCTGGTGAAGAGCGGATTCTTGTCGACGTCGGCCGAGGCGAGCGGCGCGATCGGCGCATCGCGGCCGGCGAGCGAGACGCGCGGCTTGGTGAAGCCGCGCTTGAGACCCGCGCGCATGTTGACGATCTGCTCATCGATATAGCGCGGCATATCGCCGAGCCGCTTGATATAGTTGCGATAGGCGGCGGCGTTCGACAGCCCGCCGCGCGGCGCGATCCACGTCCAGAAACCGAACGGATCCTCAAATTCGCGATATTTCTGTTCGAGCGCGAATTCCTCGAGCGCGGTCTTGAACACCTCGGCATTGATCCGCTCTTCCGGCGACAGCTGGTCGAACGGGATCTTGTTCAGTTCGGTGAGCGCGTTGTTCCAATAGGCGGCGCGGCGTGCCTGGCTCGCGGCGTCGACGCTCGGTAGCCGGTCGCTGCCCTCGCGTTCGCCGTCAGGATCGAGCGCGAGTTCCTTGGTGCGCCATTGCCACTCGGCGTCGTACAGCGCCTTCAATCGTGCATCGGCCGACGCCGAAGCGGCCTGCGGCGCCGATTGGGCAAAGGCGGGTGCACAAAGCGCGATGGCCGAGACGGCCAGCAGTGCGGGAGCGAGGTATCGCATCGAAATGTCTCCTGTTGATCAGTAACCGGCCGCGAGGCCGGCGCGGCGGGGGTCGGCAACGCCGGTCAGGCTGCCGTCGGGATTGCGCTGGATCGCCTGGATCGATCCGAAGTGCCAGTTATAGGGCGCAGTCGGGCGGACATTGACGCCATAGCGCGTCTTGAGCTCGTCACGCACCGCTTGGCTGACGCGGCTCTCGACCACCATCGGCACCCCGGCTTGCGATCCCTGAAAGCGCGGCGCGTCGACCGCCTGTTCGAGCGGCATGCCATAGCCGAGCAGGTTGATGAGGGTGATCGTCACCGCACGCGACGAGAGGCCGGGCGATCCGATCGTCATCCATGGCTTGCCGTCCTTCGCGACCATCGTTGGCGGGAAGGGCGAGATGACGCGGCGGCCGGGACCTGCGGTGTTGCCGGGGAAATTATTGCCGCTGTTCATCGCAATCCCGTCGACCACCATGCCGGTTGCGAAGGTGCTGCCGTAAACCGAGTGGGTGACCGAGGCCATATTGCCCTGCGCATCGACCGCGACGAGATGGTTGGTGTCGGTCGAATGGCGGTCGTGCGTGCTGAAACTGGCGGCAAGTTCGAGCGCACTTCCCGCCGTGGCGGCCGCCTGCGCCGCCACGGCAGGCTTGGGCAGGCTTGCGGTCACCTGCGCGGCGAAGCGTTTCGCATTGTCTTTCGACAGCAGCATGTCGGTCGGAACGTCATAGCTCAGCGGATCGCGGACGAATTCGTCGGTGGCGGTCTCGGCATAGCCGAAGGCGCGGCGGATCAGTTCGAGCGCTTCGGCCGATTGCGCATAATGCGGGCGCGCCTTGAGGTCGTAATTTTCGGCGACGTTGAGCACCATCGAGATCAGGGTGCCCGCGGTGGATGGCGGCGGCGCGCCGATGATCTCGTATCCGTTGTAGGTCGAGCGCAGCGGCGTTTCCCAGCGCGCCTTGTAACCCGCAAGCTCCTCGGCGGTCAGCCCGCCGCCGGTCGCGCGCACTGCGGCGACGAAGCGCTGCGCCCATTCGCCGCTATAGATATACGATGGCCCCTCGGCTGCGATGCGGCGCATCGCCTGTGCCAAGCGCGGGTGCTTCACGATCGTCCCGACGGGCGGAACATAGCCGTCGGGCAGATATTCCTCGCGCCCCGAGGGGTATGCGGAAAGCCGGGTCAATGCTGCCTCGGCGAGCTCGCCGTAGAGGAAGCTGTACATCGGATAGCCGTCGTCTGCGAGCTTGATCGCCGGCGCGAAATAATCGGCCCATTTGAGCGTCCCGAACCGGTCGGCCGCCGCCTTCAGCCCCGCGACGGTGCCGGGAATACCGATGCGCTTGCCCGACGTGTCGGGCAGCCGCTCGCCCCCGCCCCCGGTATATTGCGCCCAGCCGCCGCCGACCTGCGCATCCTTGGTGTGATCGAGTTCGGCGTCGAGATAATGATATTCGCCGGTCTTGGCGTCATAATAGAGGATCGAGACACCGCCCGCGAGCGTCGTCATCTGCGGTTCGATCACCGCCTGCATCGGGACCGCGGTCAGCACCGCGTCGAGCGCGGTGCCGCCCTTCTTCATCACCTCGACCATCGCCTTGGTCACCGTGGGGTTCGACGAGGAGGCCATCGCCGATTTGGCGTGGACCGCAGGTTTGGCGCCCTGTTCCTGCGCGAGCGTCGGCGGCGCGAACAGCACGAACCCCAGCGTGACCAGCAATCGATAGCTTTTTCCCATGTCGTGACCCCCTGTGTCGAAATGCCCGCGTCAGACCGTCCCCTGCGCTGAAGCGGGCGTGAAGATGCGGACCCCGAAGACGGGGCCGCAGCGTGTCGTGTCGTTGGCCGGCTGAAAGCGGACCATGACGCTGTCCTTGCCGCGGGTCAGTTCGGCAGGGATCGGATAGTCGATTTCGAAAAAATCGCCCGGATGCCCGCCGTCGAGCGCCTGCGTCGCGATCTTCGTCCCGTCGATCAGGATGTCGAACAGCTTGTTCCGTTCTTCGCCCCAATAGGTCGCCTGCAGCACCAGCGGACCGGGGCGCACCTTCGCCCGATATTCGAAAAAGCCGAAGGTCCGCGCGTCGCGGCCGTGGCGTCCGCGATAGGTGACGGCATAGCTGTTCTTCGCCGTCAGCCCATGGTCGCGCTCGGGCTGCATCTCGCCGAGGTTCATGACGTCGACCGAGCGGCGCGCGAGGTCCTGCTGGCGCGCATGTTCGGCGGCGAATGCAACCTGTTCGCGCGCCCAGCCGGCATCGTCGAAGCTTTTGAAATAGACCGCGGTGCGGCGATCGCGCTGCTGGAAAAAGGGCGCGAAGCCGAGGTCGGCAGGGCGTGCGATGCCGGTCGTACGGAACCGGCCGGCGGCGGCATCGACCGGCGCGAAGCCTGCCAGCAGGTCGGCGGCCACCAGCGCAGGCGCGGGACCGTCGAACGGCTGGCCGGCGGGACCGAGGTCGGCGGCGAGCACCACCGGGCCATGGAGCAGCGCGACGGTCGACGGGTCGTCATTCGCGCTTTCGGTGCGCAGCCGCATCGGCAGGGTCAGTGCGATGCGGTCGCCTTTTGCCCAGCGACGGCGGATCACGACATAATCGCCGGGCACTCCTGCCGGGACTGGTTTGCCATTCACCGTCAACGCCGCGCCCTCGCACCAGCCGGGGATGCGCAGCGCCACCGCGAAGTCGCGCGGGCGGCCGAGCGTTTCGACGGTGATCGCGATATCCTCGCCGAACGGATAGGCGGTCTCCATCCGGAACCCGGCACCTTGTTCTGCCCAATCGGCGGTCGAGGCGATGTAGAGATTGACCAGCAACGTATCGCCGCTCTGCCACCACACCGAATCGCCATGCTTGGCGTGGCTCTCCATCCCCGACCCGACGCAGCACCAGAAATCGTCGAAGGGCTTCGAAAATTTGCGCGCCGATCCCGACATCAGCGGCACCATATAGGCGAACATGCCCGTCGCCGGATCCTGATGCGCGAGGATATGGTTGGTATGCGCGCGCTCATAATAATCGAACAGGCGCGCCTCGGGCCGCCAGCCATAAAGGTGGCGGGTCAGCTTGAGCATATTGTAGCTGTTGCAACTCTCGCACGTCTGTTCGGTGATATGTTTCGAGATCGTGCGCGGCGCGGGGAAATATTCGCGGTCGGCGTTCCCGCCGATGACATAGCTGTAATCGCGGACGACCGTTTCCCAGAAAAAGCGCGCCGCAGCGGCGTCGCCAGGCTTGCCGGTCAGTTCGTGCAACCGCGCGAGTCCGATGACCTTCGGAATCTGCGTATTCGCATGGATCCACGGCAGCGAATCCTTGCCCTCGCTGAGCGGGTCGAGCACCTTGCGATGCCGCAGCCGTTCGGCGAGGCGCAGCCAGCGAGGGTCTTTCGTCCGCGCATGAAGCTCCGCAAAACTTTCGTTGATCCCGCCATGCTCGCAGTCGAGCACCTGCTGGACCTGGTCATCGTTCAGCCCCGCGAAGACATCGTCGATGTAGCCGCCGAGGGCGACCGCAACAGGCAGCGCCTTCGCATTGGCGCAAAGCGCCTCGGCATCGAACAGCCCGGCGAACAATTTGTGCCAGTTGTAGAAAGGCACCCAGCAGCCGTTGAGGTCGAACCCCATCGAGCGGATGTCGCCGCGCTTCAGTTCGGCGAACAGCAGCTTGCCGTCCTCGACGACATCGCCGCGCTTGCGCGTGAAGCCCGCAACATAGCCGTCGCCGTGCGCCGTCTGCGCTTCGGCCAGTTCATCGACGATATAATCGACGCGGCGTTTGCATTCGGCGTCACCCGTCTGCGCGTGCATCAGCGACAGTCCGGTCAGATAATGGCCGAGGCTGTGCCCGGCGATGGTATCGCTTTCCCACCCGCCATAGACCGCGCCTTTGGGTTCGAGCCCGGCACTGGTACGAAAGTTATGCAGCAGGCGGTCGGGTTCGAGCGCGTGGAGGTAACGGATATTGCCCTCGATCGCGTCGCGCCAAGGCGATTCGAGCAGGCGGACCGCGGACAGCGCCAGCGGACGCGCGGGACCGAACGTCGTACGGGCAGTCGGTGCAGCGCGTACGATCGCGGGGACGAGCGCCATCGACGCGGCGCCCGCAAGCAAGGTACGGCGATCGATATGCCTCGACTGCATTATGCTCCCCGGTTTCTTGTGTAATTTTGCCGGAGCATATTATACAGTATACGAAGTTTGCAAGCGGCGATGCAGGTCTTGCGGAAAATTCACGTGGAGGAATGATGAGCGAAGTTGAAAAGGTCCGGCTGTCACTGGACGAAGTGGCGGCATTGTCGCGCGCAATCCTGACGCGCCATGGCCTCGCACCCCGTCATGTCGAGGCAGTGACGGCGACGATCGTTGCGGGCGAGCGTGACGAATGCGCAAGCCATGGCGTCTATCGCCTGCTCGTCTGCGTCAACACGCTGAACACGGGCAAGGTGGTCAAGGACGCGATTCCCGTCGTGCACGATGTCGCACCCGCGCTCGTCCGCGTCGATGCGGGCGGCGGCTTCGCCCAGACCGCGTTCGAGGCGGGGCTGCCATCCTTGGTCGAAAAGGCACGAGCGAACGGGATCGCGGCGTTCGGGATCAACCACTGCGTCCATTTCGCGGCGTTGTGGCCCGAGGTCGAGGCGATCGCCGAACAGGGGCTCGTCGCTTTCGCCTGCACCCCCAGCCACGCATGGGTCGCCCCCGCGGGCGGCATCAAGCCGTTGTTCGGCACCAACCCCATCGCGTTCGGTTGGCCGCGCCCCGGCGATTACCCCTATGTCTTCGATTTCGCGACGAGCGCGGTCGCGCGCGGCGAGATCGAACTCCATCGCCGTGCGGGCAAGCCGATTCCCGAAGGCTGGGGCATCGATTCGGAAGGGCAGCCGACGACCGATGCGAAAGCCGCACTCGACGGCGCGATGCTGACCTTCGGCGGCCACAAGGGATCGGCGCTTGCGACGATGGTCGAACTGATCGCCGGTCCCATGATCGGCGATATGACCAGCGCCGAATCGATCGCACTCGACGCTGGCGTGGGCTCGTCGCCGATCGGTGGCGAGTTCATCCTCGCCATCGACCCCGCAGGCTTTCTCGGCGCAGAGGCGGCAGGCCATATCGAACGCGCCGAAGCGGTATTCGACGCGATTACCGGACAGGGTGCACGGCTGCCGTCACAGCGCCGCTTCGAGGCGCGCGCGCGCAGCCTCGCAAACGGTGTGCACGTGCCGCGTCAACTCTATCAGGATGTGCAGGCGCTGCTGGACTAGGTCAGCCGAAGGGCCGGTCGATCGCGGGCGAGGGTTCGGTGAACCAGCGCGCGCCGGTTTCGGTCATATAGAAATGATCCTCCAGCCGGATGCCGAACCGGTCGGGTATCACGATCATCGGTTCGTTCGAAAAGCACATGCCGGGCGCGAGCGGCGTCGTGTCACCGCGCACCAGATAGGCGGGCTCGTGGATCGACAGGCCGATGCCGTGGCCGGTGCGGTGCGGCAGGCCCGGCAGGCGATAGTCGGGGCCGAGCCCCGCCTTTTCGAGCACCGCGCGCGCGGCCGCGTCGACCGTCTCGCAAGGAACGCCGGGCTGCGCGGCATCGAAGGCCGCCGCCTGCGCCTCTTTCTCGAGCGCCCAGATGCGCCGCTGCTCCGCGTCGGCTTCACCGAAGACATAGGTGCGGGTGATATCCGAATGATAGCCCTCGACGACGCAGCCGACGTCGATCAGCACAACGTCGCCTTCCTTCAGCTGCGCATCGCCGGGAAGCCCGTGCGGAAAGGCGGTCGCGCGACCGAACTGGACGATGCAGAAGCTGTTGCCGCCCGGGGCGCCGATCGCGCGGTGCGCTTCTTCCAGAAAACGCGTGACCTCGCTCGCCCGAATCCCCGGCGCAAGGATGCGCGCCGCCCGGCGATGCACTTCAAGCGTCATCGACTTCGCCTGCTGGAGCAGCGCAAGCTCGGCCGTCGATTTCTGCATCCGGCAGCCGTCGACGATGGGGCCGCCGTCGACGATATCAAGCGCCGGGCCGGCACGGCGGATCCGGTCGACGAACAGGAAGGCCATCGCGGGGTCGATCGCCAGCGTGGTCGCACCCGTCTCGCGCAGGGCGCCGACCAACAGTTCCGAAGGGCTCTCATCCTCTTCCCACAAGCGCAGTTCGACATCGATCTTGAGGTCGGCTTCGAGCGTTCCCAGTTCAAAGGCGGGAGCGATCACGATTGGCCGGCCGCTGGCGGGCAGCAGCATCGCGACGAGCCGTTCGCTCGCGCCCCACGGAATCCCTGCGAAATAGCGCAGGCTCGCCCCCGCCCCGATCAGCAGCGCGTCGGCACCCGCCTCGCGCATCAGCCGCCGCGCCTTTTCGATTCGCTGCGCCCGCTCTTCGGCGCCGACCGGTACGGCGCGGTCGGCCCAGGGGATGATGGCGGCCAGTTCCTTTTCTGCGGTCGATCCGCCGATTCCGTTAGTCATGGTCAGGCTCCAAAGCGTTTGAGATCAAAAGGTGCAAGGTCGAAAGGCGCCGCATCGCCCGCGGCAAGCGCGGCGACGGCGTCGCCGGTTGTCGCCGCGAGGGTGAGGCCGAGATGCTGGTGCCCGAACGCATAGAAGAGATTTTCCGCCCGGTCGCTCTGCCCGATGGCGGGCAGATAGTCGGGCAAGGTCGGCCGCGCACCCATCCATTCGGCGCCGGGCAGACCGAACGACAGGCCGAGCGCCGCAACATGGCTGCGCAACCGTGCCCATTTGCGCGGGTCGGCGGGGCTTGCGCCGCGGCCGAACTCCACGAAGCTCGCGGCGCGCAGCCCCGACCGGAAGCGGGTGACGATCATCGAACGATCCTCGAACACCACCGGGGGCATGTCGGCGGGCCAGTCGGTTTCCGCCGACTGGATATGATAGCCGCGCTCGGCGATGATCGGCACTCGCTGACCGATCGATTCCAGCAGCGCGCCCGAAGCCGCGCCCCCCGCCACGACGATCGCATCTGCCGTATGATGTGTCCCGTCGGCCGTCGTCAGCGCGGCGCGTCCGGCCTCGACGATCAGCCGGTCGACCCGCGCCTCGATCCGCGCTCCCCCTGCGGCGTCGAATCCCGCGCGCAGTGCGGCACCGAGCGCGTCGAGATCGGCGATCTGCCCCGATCCCGAAATATGCACCGCGCCGGCGATCGGCACTGTCGCCAGCGCTGCAAGCCTTTCCAGTTCGGCGGGCGTCACATCACGCATCGCCGCCTGCCCCATGTCGGCCGCGGCCCAGTGCGCCCGGCCCGCTTTGGCGCTCGCGTCGCTTTCCCAGACAATGAAGTGACCGTCTTCGATCAACAGGTCACGCGCCCCGATTCGATCGAGCAGCCGGCGCCATGCCCCCATCGCGTCGTCCAGCGCATCGCCCAGTGCCGTCCGGCCCGCCGCAAAGCGCGAGGGGCTCGTGGCGGCAAGCAGCCGTAGCGAAAAGGGCAGCCACGCGCCGATATCGCGCCATGGCAATGACAGCGCTCCGCCGCGCCAGAACAGGCGCCGGGGCATCGACCGGATCGTCGCGCGCGACGCAAGCGGTTCGACCTGCTCGACGGCGATATGACCCGCATTGCCCCATGATGCGGCGGGCGACGACGCATCGATCAAAACGGTTGAAACTCCCCGCATTTGCAATGCAAGCGCGGTAGAAAGACCGATTACCCCTCCGCCGATCACAACGGCATTTCGGGGGTCGGGATTGCGAGATAGAAAATCATTTGGCATCTTGCATCATATACCGTATACGATCTGAAGCTTCAACGGAGGTAATTAATGAGCGTGATACGGACACTGTGGGAGGGCGTATATCCCGCAGCTACCACTCAATTCGCCAATGACCTGTCGATCGATTTCGACGCGACCCAACGTGTGCAGAGCGCGCTCGTCGATGACGGGGTCAACGGCCTCATCATCCTTGGTACGTGCGGCGAAAACAACTCGCTCGAGCCCGACGAAAAGCGGACGGTTCTCAAAGGCGCGGTCGAGGCCGTCGGCAGCCGCGTGCCGATCGTCGCGGGCGTGTCCGAAATGACCACGGCGCGCGCGATCCAATATGCGAAGGATGCCGAAAAGATCGGCGCCGACGCGATCATGCTGCTGCCCGCAATGGTCTATGTACCGACGCCCGAGGAGTTGCAGGCGCATTTCCGCGCCGTCGCCGAAGCGACTGCGCTGCCGGTCATGCTTTATAATAACCCGCCCGCGTACCGCGTCGATGTCGATTTCGCGACGCTCGAGGCGCTGTCCGACGTGTCCAATATCGTCGCGATCAAGGAAAGCGCGCCCGACCCGCGCCGTTTCACCGACGTCTTCAATCGCTTCGGCGATCGCTACACGGTAATGGCCGGGCTCGACGATGTCGCGCTCGAAGGGCTCTTCCTCGGCGCCAGCGGCTGGGTCTCCGGTCTTACCAGCGCCTTCCCGACCGAATCGGTCCGCCTTGTCGCTGCATTCAACGAGGGCAAATATGACGAGGCGCTGGCGATCTATCGCTGGTTCATGCCGCTGCTCCACCTCGACGCTGACCGCGACCTCGTCCAGTCGATCAAGCTGGCCGAAGAGATCATGGGCCGCGGCTCCGAACGCGTGCGCATGCCGCGCATGCCGCTCACTGGCCAGCGCCGCAAGGATGTGATCGCTTGGGTCGAACAATGCGCGGCGACCCAGCCGAGCAAGATGGCCGCATAAGCAACGCGAACCGGGGGCCGTCCATGCGTCACACCTTCTTCTGCATCGACGGCCATACGGCGGGAAATCCGGTCCGGCTGGTCGCCGGCGGTGCGCCGCTCCTCCACGGCGGATCGATGGGAGAGCGACGCCAGGATTTCCTCGACCGGTTCGACTGGATCCGGACGAGCCTCTGTTTCGAGCCGCGGGGCCATGACATGATGTCGGGCGGCTTCCTTTATCCGCCCACCCAGCCCGATAGCGACATCGGCATCTTGTTCATCGAAACCAGCGGATGTCTGCCGATGTGCGGTCATGGCACGATCGGCCTTGTCACCTTCGGGCTGGAGAACGGGCTGATCACCCCGCGCGTACCCGGCAAGCTTCGCGTCGAGGTTCCGGCAGGGAAGATCGACATCGAATATGGCACCGAAAGCGACCGGGTTTCATGGGTCCGGATCCGCAACGTGCCCTCCTATCTCGCCGCCGAGGGGATCGAGATCGATGTTCCGGGCTTTGGCCGGCTCAAGGTCGACGTTGCCTATGGCGGCAACTATTATGCGATCGTCGAGCCGCAGGGCCCCTATATCGGCCTCGATGCGCTCGGTGCGTCGCGGATCGTCGATCTGAGCCGTACCGTGCGTTCGCTGATGCAGGCGGCATATGAGCCGGTGCACCCGGTCGATGCGCGTATCCGCGGAGTCAGCCACGTCATGTGGACCGACCGGCCCAAAGGCGAAGGTGCCGACGGCCGCAACGCGGTCTTTTACGGCGAACGCGCAATAGATCGCAGCCCGTGCGGCACCGGCACCTCGGCACGGATGGCGCATCTCGTCGCCAGGGGGCGGCTGCAGGTCGGCGACCGTTTCGTCCACGAAAGCTATATCGGCAGCCGCTTCATCGGACGGGTGGAGGACAGCGCGATGCTGGGCGACACGCCAGGCATCATCCCGTCGATCGAGGGATCGGCTATCGCGACCGGATTCAACACGATCTGGGTCGATCGCGCAGACAGCTTCTGGAATGGATTTTCGGTGCTATGAGGCATTTATGAGTCTCATCATCCGAAACCTGTCCGACCAGCTGGTGGACCTCGTCCGCGACCGCATCCTTACGGGTGCCGTTTCCAGCGACCATGCAATCCGCCAGGACGCTCTGGCCGCCGAACTCGGGGTCAGCAAGATTCCGCTGCGCGAGGCGCTGGCGCGTCTCGAAGAGGAAGGGCTGGTGCGTTCGCAAGCGAACCGTGGCTTCTTCGTCCGGCCGCTCAGCGCCGCGGAGGCGCGCGAAGTTTATGAACTGCGGATCAAGCTGGAGCCCGAAGCTACAGCGCTCGCCGCATTGCATGCGACCGAGGCCGATCATGCCCATGCGATCGAAACGCTCGACACGCTCGATCATGTCACCGACGAGCATGGCGAAGGCGTCGGCGCGTTCAATCGCGCGTTCCACCGTGCACTGTTCCGGCCGTGCGGCCAGCCGATCACCGTCAGTATTCTCGAGCGCCTGCAGGTGCTCTCCGAACGTTATGTACGCGTCCACCTCGAACCGCTCGGCCGCGACGAGCGCGCGAACGAGGAGCATCACCAGCTGCTCGAAGCCTGGCTGGCGCGGGATTCAGACAGGATCGCGGGGCTGGTCGATGCGCATATCCGCAAGACGCTGGACGATCTGCGCCAGCAACTTGTCGACGATTAACAGGGGAGCCGGCTGCCGTCGGCTCCGATATTTGGGAGAAAAAGGTGGCAGCAGGTTTTTTCGGGCCGATAAAGCCCATCGGAGTTTCGCAGCAGGAGGCGGGGCATAGCCTGCGCGCCACGCTCAGCTGGCCACATCTTGTCGCATTGGGTGTCGGCGCAATCGTCGGGACCGGCATCTATACGCTGACCGGCGTCGGTGCCGAGCGCGCGGGACCCGCGGTGATCCTCGCGTTCGCGATCGCCGGTGCGGTCTGCGCCTGCGCAGCGCTCGCCTATGCCGAGCTCGCAACGCTGATCCCGACCTCGGGAAGCGCTTATACCTACACCTATTCGGTGATCGGCGAGGCGCTCGCCTGGGTCGTCGGATGGAGCCTGATCCTCGAATATTCACTTGCCTGCTCGACCGTCGCGGTCGGCTGGTCGGGCTATCTGGTCGGCTGGATCCAGTCGGCGGGAATATATTTGCCTCCGGCTTTGTTGTCCGGCCCGCACGCCGGCGGCATTGTCAACCTGCCCGCGGTGCTCGTCGCGCTCGCAGTGGCGGGCATGCTGATGGCGGGGACGCGCGAAAGTGCGACGCTCAATATCATCCTTGTCGTGATCAAGCTCGTCGCACTGTCGATCTTCGTCGCCTTTGCAGCGCCCGCGTTCAACGCCGACAATCTCCAGCCCTTCATGCCCTATGGCTTTACGAGCCATGTCGAAGGCGGCGCGACGAAGGGGGTGATGGCTGCCGCCGCGATCGTCTTCTTCGCCTTTTACGGCTTCGACGCGGTCGCGACCTCGGCCGAGGAAACGAAGAATCCCAAACGCGACCTCACGATCGGCATCATCGGGTCGATGGCGATCTGCACGCTGATCTACATGCTTGTCGCGATCAGCGCGGTCGGCGCGATGCATTATACGACGCTCGGCAATTCGCCCGAACCGCTCGCGCTGGTACTTCGCACGCTCGGCCATCCGGTCGCCTCGCACCTTGTGGCGCTCGCGGCGCTGATCGCCCTGCCCTCGGTCATCCTCGTGATGATGTACGGCCAGAGCCGCGTCTTTTTCGTGATGAGCCGCGACGGCCTGCTGCCGCGCTCGCTCAGCCGCGTGTCCGAACGCACCGGCACCCCGGTGTTCGTCACTGGCGTGACCGGCATCTTTGTCGCCGGCGTGGCGGGCTTTTTCCGGCTCGACGAGATCGCCGAACTTGCCAATGCGGGAACGCTGATCGCGTTCATCGCGGTCGGCGTCTGCCTGATGGTGCTTCGCAAGCGTGCGCCTGATCTGCCACGCGTGTTCCGCTGCCCGGCGCCCTATCTCGTCGGCTCGCTCGCGGTACTCGGCTGCCTTTATCTGCTGTTCAGCCTGCCGAACATGACGCTGGTCCGTTTCCTCGGCTGGAACATCCTCGGTATTCTTGTCTATCTCGCCTACGGCCGCGCACGCAGTCTGGCGCGGCGTAACGAGGCTGTCGTCGGGATCTGACGCAAAGGAAGCGGAAGACGATTGCGGGTCCATGCGACCCCAAACGAAGAGGCGGCGCGGAACTCTCGTTCCGCGCCGCCTCGACAATGGCTTCAGTGGAAACCATCGCCCCCCGCCCGCACCGAATAGCCGTGGTCGCAGAAGCTGACGGCCGGAACGAAGCTCGGAAAATCAGTCGCTTGTCTCAGGTCCCCGCCAACCCCACCTGTTGGCGCTACGCCATGATTTCCCTCGCACGCCCGCTTCGGAGCAAGCCGGTCAACTATGGCGCGGCGACGGCCCATAAAATTGTAGGAACCCGACAAGAAACCTTGGCAGGAACATTGTTTTTCATGCGCTTTACCGGCTAAATGCCGCCGCATGCCGCAACGCGAAGCATCTTCCCGTCCCCCGGCCAGCGCGCGCATCGCCACGCGCTTCTTTCCGTTATCGGCAGCCCTGCGTCCCTATGCCAGCACCATCTATCTGACCGAAGTCGCCGTGCCGGGCGACGCGCGGGTCGAGGATTATCTGCACCCGGAATGGGCGAACATGCGGTTTATCGAGGGCGAGGCGCCGCTCGCCGCGATCGGCGGCGGTCCGGTTGCCGTGGCGCCGCGCTTCGTCGTCACCGGCCCGACCAGTCAGGCGAGCTATTTTGCGGCGGGCAATATGCGTGCCTGGGGGATCGGCATCCTGCCCGTGGGCTGGGCGAAATTCGTGCCGCTGTCCGCCGAAGAACTCGCCGACCGGTCGTGCGATGGCGGCGCGCATCCCGCCTTCGCGCGCTTCGCGCCTCTCGCCGACGCGTTGCGGCGGGCGAACGATGTCGATGTCGCGGCGGCGCTGATCGATGGTCATTTCTGCGCGCTCCTCGCCGATGCGCCCCCCGATGATCCGGCGATCCTTTCCGCGCACGGCGCACTGGTCGATGAAGAGCTGGCGAGCGTCGCCGATCTTTCGGCCAGGCTCGGTCTGAGCGAGCGGTCGATCGAGCGATTGAGCCGGCGCGCCTTCGGCTTTTCGCCGAAGCTGCTTTTGCGCCGCCAGCGCTTCCTCCGCTCGCTTGCGCGCTTCATGCTCGATCCGTCGATGGCGTGGATCGATACGATGGATCACCATTATTACGATCAGGCGCAGTTCACGCGCGACTTCCGGCGTTTCATGGGAATGGGCCCGCGCGAATATGCCGCACGGCCCAAGCCGATTCTCGGCGCCGCCGCTGTCGCGCGCGCCGCCGCAGCGGGTGCCGCAGTGCAGGGATTGCACAAGCCGGCGGGATAGCCCGGTTTTCCGCCGCGCCCGGCACCGCAAGACTTGACCCGCGACGCGCGTTCGGTGCAAGCGGCTGGCGACGGACGCGCGGGTAGCCGCCCATCCATGGTATCCAGCAAAAGACAAGGCCGGCAGCGGCAGCGCCGCCGGAACAGGACGAATGACGATGAGCGAAATCGAGGCCATCAGGACCCGGATTCTGGGCGAGATCGAAGCGGCGGCCGACGCGGGCGCGATCGAGACGCTGCGCGTCGCCGCGCTCGGCAAGACGGGCAGCATCACGACGCTGCTCAAGACGCTGGGGGGCATGACCCCCGACGAGCGGCAGGCAAAGGGCCCCGAGATCCACGGCCTGCGCGAAACGGTCGCCGCAGCGCTCGCCGCACGCAAGGCCGCGTTCGATGCCGCGGCACTTGACGCGAAGCTCGCCGCCGAAGCGATCGACATGTCGCTGCCCGCCGACGCGCCCCCGCGCGGCAGCGTCCATCCGGTGAGCCAGGTCATGGACGAACTCGCCGAAATCTTTGCCGATATGGGCTTTGCGGTCGCGACGGGCCCCGAGATCGAGGACGACTGGCGCAACTTCACCGCGCTCAACATTCCCGAAACGCATCCCGCGCGCGCGATGCACGACACTTTCTATTTCCCGCCGCAGATGAATGACGCCGAAGGCCGCGCGATGCTGCTGCGCACGCACACCTCGCCGGTGCAGATCCGGACGATGATGTCGCAGGAACCCCCGATCCGCATCATCGCGCCGGGCCGCGTCTATCGCAGCGACAGCGACGCGACGCATACGCCGATGTTCCATCAGGTCGAAGGCCTCGTCATCGACCGCGGCATCCATATGGGGCATCTCAAATGGACGCTCGAAACCTTCCTGAAAGCCTATTTCGAGCGCGACGATATCGTGCTGCGCCTTCGCCCGAGCTACTTCCCCTTCACCGAGCCATCGGCCGAGGTCGACGTCGGCTATAAACAGGAAAAGGGGCGCCGGATCGTCGGCGGCCATGGCGATAGCGAAGGCCATGCCTGGATGGAACTCCTCGGCAGCGGCATGGTCAACCGCCGCGTGATCGCCAACTGCGGGCTTGATCCCGACGAATGGCAGGGCTTCGCTTTCGGTGTCGGCGTCGACCGGTTGGCTATGCTGAAATATGGCATGGATGACTTACGCGCCTTCTTTGACGGCGACCTCAGGTGGCTGTCGCACTACGGATTCGGCGCGCTGTCGGTACCGACGCTGAGCGGGGGGATTTCGGCATGAAGATCACCCTCGACTGGCTAAAGGAACATCTCGACGGCAGCTTCACTGTCGACGACGTCGTCGCCACGCTCAACCGCATCGGCCACGAGGTCGAGGGCGTCGAGAATCCGGCCGAAAAGCTTGCCGGCTTCCGCGTCGCGAAGGTCCTCACCGCCGAACGCCATCCGCAGGCCGACAAGCTGCAGGTGCTGACCGTCGATACCGGCGACGGCGGCGCACCGCTCGTCGTGGTCTGCGGCGCGCCCAACGCCCGCGCCGGGCTGATCGGCGTGCTCGGCCTACCCGGCGCGGTCGTGCCGGCCAACGGCATGGAACTGAAGGTCGCCGCGGTGCGCGGCATCGAATCGAACGGCATGATGTGCTCGACGCGCGAGCTCGAGCTTGGCGACGATCATGACGGGATCATCGAGCTTCCCGCCGACGCGCCCGTCGGCACGCCCTTTGCCGACTACAGCGGTGCGGGCGATCCGGTGATCGACATTTCGATCACCCCCAACCGGCAGGATTGCATGGGCGTGCGCGGGATCGCGCGCGACCTCGCCGCCGCGGGGCTTGGCACGCTGAAGCCGCTCGACGTCCCGACGATCGTCGGGACAAGCGCCCCCGCGACCGAAATCCGGACCGACGACCCCGAAGGCTGCCCGGCCTTTTACGGCCGCACGATCAGCGGCGTCACCAACGGCACCGCGCCCGAATGGATGCGCCGCCGGCTCGAGGCCGTCGGGCAGCGATCGATCTCGGCGCTCGTCGACATCAGCAATTATGTGATGTTCGACCTCGGCCGTCCGAGCCATATCTACGACCGCGCCCGGCTGACCGGCGCCCTCGTCGCGCGCCGCGCGAAGGATGGCGAAAAGGCCATCGCGCTCAACGGCAAGGAATATACGCTCACCGACACGATGACGGTGATCGCCGATGACAACGGCGTCCACGACATCGCGGGCATCATGGGCGGCGAACATTCGGGGTGCAGCGATACAACGACCGACGTGCTGCTCGAAATCGCGTATTTCACGCCCGAGCGGATCGCGCTGACCGGACAGGCACTCGGCCTGACCAGCGATGCGCGTAGCCGTTTCGAGCGCGGCGTCGACCCGGCGTTTCTCGACGATGCGACCGCAATCGTGACGGCGCACATCCTTGCGATCTGCGGCGGCACACCATCGGCGGTAACCCGCGCAGGCACGCCGCCGGCCGAAGTGAAGACGGTCGATTACGACCCCTCGCTGTCGGCAACGCTTGGCGGGATCGCGATCGCGCCCGAGCGACAGAAGGACATTCTTTCCGCACTGGGCTTTTCGGCAATCGAACAGGGCGGCCGCTGGCAGGTCGCGGTACCGAGTTGGCGCCGCGATATCGACGGCGCGCCCGATATCGTCGAGGAAGTCACGCGCATCACGGGCTTTGACGCGATCGCGTCGGTCGCGCTGCCGCGGAGCGATGGCGTCGCGAAGCCGACCGCAACCGCCGACCAGCTGCTGGAGCGCCGCCTGCGCCGCGCAACGGCGGCCGCGGGTTTCGACGAAGCGGTCACCTGGTCTTTCGTCAGCGAAAAGGATGCCGCACCCTTTGGCGGCGGCACCTGGTCGCTCGCCAACCCGATCAGCGAGGATCTGAAGGTCATGCGCCCGTCGCTGCTGCCCGGTCTGCTTGCCGCCACGCAGCGCAACCAGAACCGCGGCGCGGACAGCATCCGCCTGTTCGAGATCGGCCGGCGCTATCTTGCGGACGCCGAACATCCCACGCTCGCCGTTGTGATGGCGGGGGACAAGACATCGCGCGGCTGGCAGGCGGGCAAGGCCACGCCGTTCGACGCGTTCGATGCCAAGGCGGCGGCGCTCGCGCTGCTCGAGGCTGCGGGCGCGCCGGCCGACCGGCTGCAGGTGATGGAAGCGGTCACGGGCGGAAACATCTGGCACCCCGGCCAGTCGGCGACATTGCGGCTCGGCCCGAAGGCCGTGCTCGCCGAATTCGGCGCGCTCCACCCGTCGCTGACCCGCGCCTTCGACGTCGACGGTCCGGTGATGGCGGTGCAGATCTTCCTCGATGCGATCCCGGCGAAACGCGCGAGCGGACCCGCGCGCGCCGCCTTCACCCCGCCCGCGCTGCAATCGGTGCGCCGCGACTTCGCGTTCCTCGCTCCAACGGGCCTGACCGCCGCCGAATTGGTGCGCGCGATCCGCGGCGCCGACAAGGCGAGCATCGTCGATGCCCGGCTGTTCGACCGCTTCGCGGGCCAAGGCGTGCCCGAGGGGCAGGTGAGCCTGGCCGTCGAGGTCGAACTGCAGCCGCAGGAGAAAAGCTTTACCGATGCCGAACTGAAGGCGATTGCCGACAAGGTGGTCGCGGCGGCGGCGAAGGTCGGAGCCGTACTACGCGGCTGATTGTCGGGTCGCCGGGGATGAAAGGGAGAGTTTGATATGGACACCCGCCACCTCGTCGATCGCGAGATCGCGCCGATCATCGACATGTTCCCGCGCGTCGATCTGAACGCGGCGCCGATCGCCCAGATCCGTGCCAGGGCGGCGGAGAGCTATTCGATCCTGCCGCCGCCGGTGATCGAACCGGAAAAGCTGGTCGTGCCGTCAATCCATGGCGGACCCGACATAGCTGTCTTCCTCTACCGCCCAGCCGGGACGCGCCCGGGAAGCGGCGCCATCCTCCATATCCATGGCGGCGGCATGGTGATGGGATCGGTCGAACAGATGCAGGCGGGACCGGCCATGCTTGCGGCGACCGCCGGTGTGCCGGTGGTCTCGGTGGAATATCGTCTCGCCCCCGAGCATCCCTTTCCCGCGCCGCAGGAGGATTGCCATTCGGCGCTCGCATGGCTTGCGGGGCAGGGCGGTGCGTTCGGATTCGACGCGGGCCGGATCATCGTCGCCGGTGAAAGCGCGGGTGGCGGACTGGCGGCGGCGCTCGCGATCATGGCCCGCGACCTCGGCGGCCCGGCGATCGCCGGCCAGCTCCTCACCTACCCGATGCTCGATCACCGTACCGGCAGCGACGCCTGCCCTTACAACAATCCGGCGACCGGCGAGTTCATCTGGACCCGCGCGAGCAACCGCTTCGGGTGGCAGGCACTGCAGGGCGACTACAAGGCCGACGACGAACGACGCGGCTGGTTCTCGCCGAGCCTTGCCGGGGATCTGTCGAACCTGCCGCCCGCCTATATCGCGACGGGCAGCCTCGACCTCTTTTTCGACGAGAATCTCGATTATGCGCGCCGGCTCGTCGCGGCGGGGGTACCCGTCGATCTGCACAGCTATGCCGGCGCGATCCACGCCTTCAACGCGATTCCCGACGCCGCGCTATCGCAGCGTTTCAACGGCGGGCTCCTCGCGGCCGCGGCCACCATGGCCGGTGGAACCGCGAGATGAACGACGCGCCGGCGGAACGCCATGCCGTCTGCCATTGCGGCAAGCTTCAGCTCCGCTGCGTCGGCGAACCCTCGAAAATCTCGCTTTGCCATTGCCTCGACTGCCAGCGCCGGACCGGATCGACCTTCAGCGTCGCGGTCTTTTTCCCGCGATCGCAGGTAGCATTGACCGCCGGCCTGGCGAAGACATTCAGACGCCCGTCGGCAAGCGGTTTCGACGTGACCTTCCACTTCTGCCCCGAATGCGGGTCGTCGCTCTGGTGGGAGCCCGAACGCCTTCCCGACCGGATCGGGGTGGCTGCGGGCGCCTTTGCCGACCCGGATTTCCCGATGCCCGAGCAGGCGGTGTGGTCGCAGGATCGCCATCGGTGGATCGAACTCCCCGCGCGGATCACCGCGCATGACCGGAATCCCGCGAAAGCGGCGCCGCGCGACTGATCAGGCCGCGACCGCTTCCTCGCTGCGGCTCGCCGCGGCTTCGAGCAGGCGCTTTTCGAGACCTTTCACCCGCGCCGCGCTGTCGATCTTGTCGCCGATCAGGTCGGTCACGTAAAATGTGTCGACCGCGCGCTCGCCATAGGTCGCGACATGCGCCGAATGCACCGTCACCTTCGACTGGAAGAGTGCATAGGCGAGCTGGTTCAATAGTGCGGGACGGTCCTGCGCGTTGACCTCGATCACCGTGAACCGGTTCGACGCCTTGTTGTCGACGAAGACATTGGGGGCGATCCGGAACGCTTCGGCGCGCGTGCGCGGCAACGCGCGGGCTTCGAGTTTGGGAAGCAGCTTGTGCCGGTTGGCGAGCGCATCCTCGATCGCGCGGGTCAGGCGGGAAATCTGTCCCGCTTCGTCGAACGGGCGCCCGAGCGGATCCTGGACGAGGAAATTGTCGAGTGCGAGCCCGTCGCGCGTCGTATGGATCCGCGCGTCGATGATGTTGCCCCCGGCCAGATGGATGCCGCCCGCGATCCGGTAGAAAAGTCCCGGGTGGTCGGCGGCGAGCACCATCACCAGGGTCGCGCCGCGATCGTCGTCGGGCACTGCGGCAATGTGAAGCGGCGTATCGCCCGCTTGGCGGATATGAAGCATGTTCGCCGCGATCACCTCGACCGGCTCGGCGATCCAGTAGCTTTCGGGCAATCGCTTCGCGAGCTTTTCGAACGTCCTGGCATCAAAACCGAACTGGGCGGCGACAGCCTCCTTCTTGCTCTCGATCCGTGCCTCGCGCCCCTTCTGCTTGTGACCGAGCCGCAGCACTTCTTCGGCCGCGTCGAAAAGCTCGGTGAGCAGCTGGCGTTTCCAGCCATTCCACACGCCGGGTCCGACCGCGCGAATGTCGACGACGGTGAGCACGAGCAGCAGGCGAAGGCGTTCGGCGCTTTGCACGATCTGCGCGAAATCGAGGATCGTCTTGAAATCGGCGAGATCACGCTTGAACGCGGTCGCCGACATGAGGAGGTGATAGCGCACGAGCCAAGATACGGTCTCGGTCTCGGCGTCATTGAGTCCGAGCCGCGGGCATACCCGGAGGGCCAGTTCGGCGCCGAGCACACTATGATCGCCGCCGCGTCCCTTGGCGATGTCGTGGAGCAGCACCGCGACATAGATCACGCGCCGCGAATGAATCTGGTCCATGATCGCGGTCGACAGCGGATGATCGTCCTTCAGCCGGTCCTGCTCGATGTCGGCAAGGAGACCGATCGCGCGGATCGTATGTTCGTCGACCGTATAATGGTGATACATGTCGAACTGCATCTGCGCGACGACACGGCCGAAATCGGGCACAAAACGGCCGAACACCCCCGCCTCGTTCATCCAGCGGAGCACCGTTTCGGGATCGCGCGGAGAGGTCAGCACGTCGAGGAACAGTTCGTTCGCGCGCGCGATGCGGCGTACGCCGCGCGCGTCGATCAGCTTTGCGTCGTGGCGCGCCTGCCGCATCGCCTGCGGATGGATTTCGAGGCCGTATCTGTCGGCGAGCGCAAAAATCTCGACGAGCCGCACCGGCTCCTGCTGAAAGAAATCGTCGCGCGGCAGCGCGAGCCGGCCGCGGTCGAGGACAAAACCGTTGAGCCGCCCCGGACGGCGTCGGATCGATGGCAGGAAACGCCGTCCGCGCGCGGCGAGCTGGTCGTCGAGATGCGCAAGGAAGGTTCCGGTGACGTCGCCGACACTCTTCGCATGCAGGAAATAGAGCTGCATGAAGCGTTCGACCGCGCTCTTCCCGGGCCGCTCGGCAAAATGCATCCGCGCCGCGATCTCGCGCTGGAAATCGAAGGTCAGCCGGTCTTCGGCCCGCCCCGCGAGGATATGGAGGTGGCAGCGCACCGCGAGCAGGAAGTTCTCGGCGCGCTCGAACTGGCGGAGCTCGCGCGCAGTCATCAGCCCCGCGTCGACGAGTTCGGGGACGGTGCGGACGCGGTGGATGAACTTGCCGATCCAGAAGAGCGTGTGGAGGTCACGCAGCCCCCCCTTCCCTTCCTTCACATTGGGTTCGACGACGTAGCGCGAATCGCCCATGCGTTTGTGGCGATCATCGCGCTCGGCGAGCTTTTCGGCAACGAAAGAACGGGCGTTGCCGGCGACGACCTCGGCATCGAAACGCGCCGACGCCTGATCGTAGAGCGCGCGATCGCCCCAGATGAAGCGCCCTTCGAGCAGCGCGGTGCGGATCGTGAGATCCTCCTTCGCGGCGCGGACCATCTCGTCGAGCGAGCGGCTCGAATGGCCGACCTTCAGCCCGAGATCCCACAGCGTATAAAGCTGCGCCTCGATCACCTGTTCGGTCCAGCTCGTCTGTTTGAACGGCGTCAGAAAGCCGATGTCGATGTCGCTGTGCGGCGCCATTTCGCCGCGGCCATAACCGCCGACCGCGATCAGCGTGATCCGCTCGCCCGCCGAGCGGTTGGCCGACGGGTAGAGATAGCCGACGGTGAAATCATGGCTGAGCCGGACGATCTGGTCGATCAGGAATGCTGTCGCGCTCGCGGCGATCCGGCCCGACGAAGGATGTTCGAGCAGACGGCGTTCGATTTCCGCCCGTCCGGTATCCAGCGCCTCTTTGAGCAGCGCCACCATCGCGCGGCGGCGCTGGCCCTTGTCGCCCGTTTCATCGGCAATCTCGTCGAGCCGCCCCGCCAGAGCGCGGCGATCGATGATCGCGCGGCGGTTTTCGAGATTGTCGAAGAGGTCGCTCATCGTTCGTCGACCAGTATCTGCTTCAATCGATAGAGCGCGTCGAGCGCTTCGCGCGGCGCGAGCGTATCGGGGTCGATCGCACCAAGTGTTTCGCGGAGCGCGTCCTTCACCGCGGCAGGCGCCTCGGCAAGCGTCGCGGCGAACAGCGGCAGGTCGTCGAGCCCCGCGGCGAGCCCGCCGGTCGCC
>NZ_DATMST010000122.1:0-8321 GCF_035565275.1 Sphingopyxis sp. | reverse complement strand
AGCGCGAAGCGCGTGCGGCTGTGGCTGGCGCTGCCGCCTTCGCTGTTCGTTACGCCTTCGACGGCGCGCGCGGCGTCCTCGACGGCAAGCGCGGCGGTGCGAAGGGCCGCCGGATCGGCATCGCTGTCGTCGTCGAGGTCGAGGTCGGGAACAGGACCCTTGAACAGCAGATCCTGCGGGGCGAGGCCGGCATAGGGATCTTCCGGGGCTTCGCGCGCCATTGCGACGCAGCGCTCTACCAGCTTGGCGAGCTCGCCCGCGTCCATGTCTGCGGTCGACACGCTCGCGCTGCGCTGGCCGACGAAAACGCGGAGCGATATATCCTGCCCCTCGGACCGCTCGACATCCTCGAGCGCCCCGAGCCGCATCGATACCGAGGTGGCGGCATTGCAGTAATAGAGAGCATCGGCGGCATCGGCGCCGGCCTTGGCGGCGGCGTCGCAGAGCATCTGCGCGCGGTCGAGGGCTTCGGAAACGGTCAGCATCTCCGCGCCCTATACGGCGCGGGGGCCAGCGTCAAACCCGGTCGCCTGTGGATTTAGCCGGTGATCGCCGCGATCGCGTCGGTGGCGGCCATCGCGCCGCTGATCCACAGGAACGGCAGCGTCAGTGCGGCGATCCACAGGCGCCTGACGTCCCGGCGAAAGCGCGCATGAAGACCCCAGCTGGCGAGCGCCTGACGGCTCAGGTGATACCAGCGCCGTTCGGTCGAGCGGACGACGGGGAGCGCGAGCGCGAGCAGCATGACGAGTGCGACGACGATGAGCGCCGAAGGGGCGCCCTTGGCGACCGCGCTGGTGACGAGCCAGATCTGGAGGGCGGCGAAAGCGAGGAGCGCGGCGGCGGCATGCCACGTCATTCGGCGGCCCAGGCTGCGTGCAGGTGGAACGCTTGCAGTCGATCGGCGCCAGAGGCGCGGTCCGAACGTCGATGCCATGTTATCAGCCTCCCCGGCTGGCGATTCCCAGAAACGCCACGATTTGCCCCAAAAATTCCCAAGTCAAGTCAGCTTGCCAGCGATTCGTTAATTTTTGCACTCAGCTCGGCGCGGATTCGCAACCAAATCGCGCCGAATTGCCGAAACGCTGCAATTTTGGCTTTATCGCCAGCCGTTTGGCCATGGATTGGGACAATATGGAGACAGCGCTCGCAAAGGGAGGCTAGCGGCCGTCGCGGGGGTCAGGGACGTGGGGGAACCGGCAGCGGCTGGGCATCGGATTCGTCGGGTGCGGCGGGCATGGGGGCCTGGCCGCTGGCCTGGCGTTCGAGATCTTCGGCCGCCTTCTGGCGCTCGGCGAGCGCCTTTTCCTCGGCGACGACCGCCGCCTCGACTTCGTTTGCCGCGGCGTCGATGCCCGCGATGCGCTTGGCGCGTTCGTCGGCGATCATCGTCTGCCAGTCGGTCTTGTCGGCCGCCTGCCGTTCAGCCTTCGCGCCCGCGACCAGCGCCTGGGTGCAGCCGGTGAAGCCGCCGAGCCCGGTGGGCGAGCAGCTGTCGGTGCCGAAGCGGCCAACGCGTTCGAGTGCGACGACGCGGTTCAACCAGGCATTGTTGCGCGGATCGAGCGGGTCGCCGCCACGAAACATCTGCGGCACGCGATAGCGATCCTGTTCGGGCAGGCGGTTACAGACGACGATCTCGTCGGGGCTGCTCTGTTCGCACTTGTCCGAGCCATAGACGATGACCTGGTTGATCTTTTCGCCCTCCACCGTGGCCTCCTGTGCCCTGGCAGGCAGGGTGGCGGCACTGCCGGCGAGGATGAGTGCGAACAGGGGGAGGCGGATCATCTGTCTTTCCTTCGTCGTTTCGGGCGGCTTGGCACCCCGAGCCTGCACCGTCATGAACGGTGCGGGCAGTCCATCTTATCAGATACGTTTCGACAGCGCGATGGCTGCACGGCAACCCGCGCGAATCGCGAAGCTTAGCGCCGGATAGCCGGGCGCGCTTTCGGCGCCCGCCCTGAGCGCAGCTTCCTTGTGCTCGAGTTCTTCCGCCCGGAAATCCTCGACCGCGGCGCTAAGCTCGGGGTCGTTGTCGCCCAATTCGTCGAGCTGGTGCTGGTAATGGCGGTCGATCTCGGTCTCGACCGCAGCGGTGCACGCCATCGCGGCGCGCGGCCCCATTGCGGCGGTTGCCGCGCCCAACGCGAAGCCGGCGACGTCCCAGAAGGGCTGGAGCGCCGTCGGGCGCACGCCGCGCCGGGCGATCATGTCGTCGAAGAATTTGCGGTGCCGCTCTTCCTGCTCCGCCATGTGCGCGATCTCGCGCGCCATCGGGTGGCGATCGCCCATCACCGCAAGCTGGCCGGCATAGATGCGCGTCGCGCCATATTCGCCTGCCTGGTTGACGCGGATCATCGATGCGGTGCGTTTGCCAGTCTTTGCCCGAACGTTCGTCATGCCGCCGATGTGGTCTTCCGGCGCAGCAAGGTCAAGACAAGTGCCGCCGCCCCCAGCGAGAAGATCGCGTTGAACCCCGCGAGCGAGATGCCGAAGAGCGTCCATTGCGCGGTGTCGCAGCGGATCAGCGGCGCGTTCATGATCGAATCGAGCGTTACCGGGCCGCTGGCGCCGGTCGCGCAGGTCGTGATGCCTTCCCAGAAGCCATATTCGACCCCGGCGTGGAAGATGCCGATCGCGCCGCTCACTGCAATCGCGACGGCAGCGAAAAAGGTGAGCGTGCGCATCGCCTTGTCGCTGCGACGAAGCAGCAGGGCGGCAAGCGCGAGCAGGATCGCCGCCTGATGCGGCCAGCGCTGCCAGTAACACATCTCGCACGGGTGGAGCCCGAAACCATATTGCGACACGATCGCGCCGCCATAAAGAAGCAGCGGCGCTGTGAGCGCGACGATTGGCGCGGCAAGGCGCGAGTTCAGCATCTTGCCAGCTCCCTACTTGCGTGCGGCGGGTTTGGCCGGCGGCTTGCCGCCTTGCGCCATGCGCGCTGCTGTCGGACTGATCCGGCCGATCGTCTGCAATGCGTAGTGCAGCTGGAAATCCTCGATGCCCTTTTCCTTCAATTCCGCCGCCGTCGCGGAAAAGCGTGGGTCGGCCTTTTCGTCCTTTTCGAGCAGGCTGTTATCGACCTTCTTCTCGTTGATCAGGTGACGGCGCAGGTCGCTTTCGCGGAACTTCGGCCGCGAGGCATAGTCGGGATCCGAAAGCTGCGGCACCCGGATATCGGGATCGATACCGCCTTCCTGCACGCTGCGGCCCGACGGCGTGTAGTAGCGCGCCGTCGTCAGGCGAAGCGCGGTCGTGTCGGTCAGCGGCAGCACCGTCTGCACCGATCCCTTGCCGAAGCTGCGTTCGCCCATCACGACCGCGCGGTGCTGGTCCTGCAGTGCGCCCGCGACGATTTCGGAGGCAGAGGCCGAACCCGAATCGATCAGCACGACGACCGGCGCGCCGCCCGCGACGTCGCCGGGTTCGGCGAAATAGCGTTCGATGTCGCCCTTGCGGCGGCCGCGCTGCGAGACGATCTCGCCGCGTTCGAGGAACAGGTCACTGATCCCGACCGCTTCGTCGAGCAGCCCGCCGGGGTTCGAGCGGAGGTCGAGGATCCAGCCGCGCGGTTTCTTGCCCAGCGACTTTTCGACTGCCACCATCGCGGCCTTGAGATCCGTCGTCGCATCGGCCGAGAAGCTCGATACGGTGAGCACGCCGACGTCGCCGCTGACTTCCCATTTGACCGGCTTCAGGTCGATGATCTCGCGCGTCAGCGACATCTCGATCGGCTTGTCCTGCCCTTCGCGTACGATGGTAACGTCGATCTTGGTTCCGGGCTTGCCGCGCATCTGTTCGACGGCTTCGTCGAGCGTCAGGCCGAAGATCAGTTCCTTGTTGATATGGGTGATATAGTCGCCGGGCTTGATCCCGGCCCTGGCCGCCGGTGTATCGGCGGTGGCCGTGATCACCTTCACCGCGCCGTCTTCCATCGTCACCGACAGGCCCAAACCGCCATATTCGCCGTCGGTCTGGGTGCGCAGATTCGAGAAACCATGTGCGTCGAGATAGCCCGAATGCGGGTCGAGGCTCGCAAGCATGCCGTTGATCGCGCCTTCGATCAGCTTCGAATCGTCGACCGGCTCGACATAGTTCGACTTCACTTCGAGATAGACGTCCATGAAGCGCGAGATTTCTTCCTGCGTCTTCGAATCGACACTCGCCATCGCACCGGTCGCGAGCGGCACCAGCGCCAGAGTCGAGAGCGCGGCGGCGCCCTGCCACAAGGCAAAGCGGCGCCGGGGGGAGGAAGAAGGTCCGGACGCGGTGGTCTTGGTCGATTCGGTCATGGGCGTCTTTCAGTCACGCGAGAGCAATCTCGCCTTATAATCCCCGGCGTGCCATCCTCCTACGCAAATCTGCGGGGGTCAAGCGGCGCATCCCCATAGGGAACGGTCACCGAACCGGCGATTAACGGCGCCGATCAGCCGATCATCGCGACGATATCGACGGGGTGTCCGGCGCGACGGAGCTCAACGGTGATGCGACTGTCGCCGGATCCCGCGCGGCCGATCGGCGCCCCGGCATCGAGCGTGTCGCCGACTCCGACCGACAGCGCGATCATACCCGTCAGCAGCGAGACCCAGCCGCCGCCATGGTCGATGATCACGATCTTGCCATAGCCGCGATAGTCGCCGGCGAAGCCGATGCGGCCGGGTGCGGGCGCGACGACCTGGCCACCGGGACGCGCGGAGATGGTGACGCCGCGCGAGCGGACGCCGCTTTCATTGACCTCGCCAAGGCCTGCGACGATGCGCCCGACAACGGGCAGGCGGTATACGCCCTCTGTCAGTTCGGCCTCTGCAGTCGCGGGCGGCGTTGCGCTCGTCACGCTGCCCTCGGGATTGCGCGGGCGCGGCAAGGGACCCGCCAGCTGTGCCAGTTCGGCGCGCACCGCGCCATCGGCTTCGAGCGAATCCATCAGGTCGACGATGTCGCGCGCCTTCTCGCCGAGCCCCAAGGCGCGGTCGGCTTCGAGCTGCGCGCTGCTCATCAGTTCGCGCGAACGCAGCCGTCCTTCGTTTTCGAGCCGGGTCAATGCGTCGCGTCGGTGCGCGAGCTGCGCCTTGCTCGACGAGAGCGCCGTCAGCGCGATCGCCTGTTGCCGCCGCGTCGTGTCGAGCTGCGTGAGTTCGCGCCGGACCCCGGCGGTGCGGCGTTCGATCACCGGCATCGCGGCGTCGATCACCGCGCGTGCGTGCACCATGTCGGAGAGCGATCCGGGTTGCGCGAGCACGGCGACCGGCGGCTGCCGGCTCAATTGCTGGAGCGATGCGGCGAGTTCGAGCAAGGGTTGCTGCTGCTCGGCGAGCCGTGCGCGCTGGGCCGAAAGTCGGCGACTGACGAGCGCGACACGCGCCTCGCCCGCGCTGATATCGGCTTCGGCCGACTGGATTCGCGCGGCGAGCGCCGCGCTACGCTTTTTCAACCGGTCGGCTTCGCTGCTTGCCGCCCCGGCCTGTTTTTCGAGCAGAGCGCTACGCGCCATCGCCGCAGCCGATTGCTGCTTGGCGTCGACAAGCTGCGTCTGTTCGCGCGCGGCGATGGCCTGCGGATCAAAGATGTCGCTTTGTGCAAGCGCGAGCGCGCCGCCGGCGAAGACGGCGGCGACCGCCAGAGCGGCAAGCGCTCGCCTCACTGACGGCCCTCGCGATGATAGGGATGACCGGCGACGATACTCGTTGCGCGCCACAATTGCTCGGCGAGCATCGCGCGTGCCATCAAATGCGGCCAGGTTGCGCGGCCGAAGGCGATGACCTTGTCGGCACCTTCGCGTTCCTCCGGTGTGAAGCCGTCGGCGGCGCCGAGGCAGAAGCGCGCCTCGCGGACCCCGCCATCGCGCCATTTTTCGAGCAGTTTTGCGAATTCGAGCGACGACATCTGGTCGCCGCCCTCGTCGAGGAGAATAGTCCGGCTGTTATCGCCAGCGGCAGGCATGCGCCCGCCGGTATCGGGAAGTTCCGAAATCTTCTGCGCCCAGGTCACGCGCTTCATATAGCGCTCGACCAGCTCGGCCTCGGGCCCGCGCCCGATGCGCCCGCGCGCGATGATGTGCAACAACATATCCGCCGCCTAACCTTCAGGCGGCGGTCACGTCAATTCGCTGCTGCGACCGGCGGGGCGTCGCCGAACGACCACATGCGCTCGAGGTTATAGAAGCTGCGGACCTCGGGACGAAACAGGTGAACAATAACGTCGCCCGCATCGAGCAGCACCCAATCGGCGTTGGGCAGCCCTTCGACGCGGACGCTGCGGCCCGCTTCCTGCTTGATCCGCTGCGCCAGCTTCTCGGCGATCGCCGAGACATGGCGCGTCGATCGGCCGCTTGCGATCACCATATGATCGGCGATGCTGCTTTTGCCGGCAAGCGGGATGGAGATGGTTTCCTGGGCCTGATCCTCGTCCAGTTGGTGGAGGATCAGCGCGTGGAGCGATTCCACGCTGGCGTCCGAAGACTTTTGGGCGGATGCGGCGCCATTGGCGGCATCCTGGGTGGCGGAGATCAAATGCGTCCTTTCCTGTTATCCACAAGCCGCGAATGCGTCAGCGGGTCGCGCATGGCGCGGCCTGCATAGCGTTCGAACCAGCGGGGGTTGGCCTGCCGTATTGCAGTTGCGGATCGCACATCGGGCGAAAAACGCAGGAACACGAGGGCAGGCGGTCTCCAGTCCGTCCAGTGAAGTTTCTGGTCCGCGGGCCGGACGAAGCGCCGAAGCCAACCCATCGCCTGTGCGGCATGAGCCCGACCATTATAGCCCGGACGCGCGACAACCGCAATCGGCATCAATCGCGCGATCCCCCGCCAGTCGCGCCATTGGGGCAGCTGGACCAGATTGTCGGCACCCATGATCCAGATGAATTGACGGTCCGGATAGCGGCGGACCAGCTTTTTCAGCGTATCGATCGTGTAGCGCGTGCCGAGTTCGGCCTCGATCGCGGTCGCGCGGATTGGCGAGCGCCGCGCCATCCGTTGCGCCGAACCGACGCGGGCGGGTAGCGAGGCCATGCCCGCCTTGGGCTTGAGCGGATTGCCCGGCGAGACGAGCCACCACAGCTCGTCGAGGCCGAGCGCATCGATGGCGTTCAGGCTGATCGCGCGATGCCCGCCATGCGCGGGATTGAAACTGCCGCCGAGGAGGCCGGTGGGGATTTTGCGCGTCAGGGTCGGACCTGTCCCGTGCCGCGCACCAGCCATTTGTATGTGGTCAGCCCCTCCAGCGCGACGGGGCCGCGGGCGTGGAGGCGCCCGGTGGCGATGCCGATTTCGGCGCCGAGGCCGAATTCGCCGCCGTCGGCGAATTGCGTCGAGGCATTGTGCATGACGATCGCGCTGTCGACACCCGTCAGAAAGCGCTCGGCGGTTGCGGCATCCTCGGTGACGATCGCGTCGGTGTGATGGCTCGAATGCGCGTCGATATGCGCCAGCGCTCCCGCCAGGCCGTCGACCATGGCGATCGACACGATCGCGTCGAGATATTCGCAGTCCCAGTCGCCGGCCGATGCGCGTTCGACGTGCGGGCTGAGCGCCACGACATCCCTGTCGCCGCGCACTTCGCAGCCCGCGGCGATCAGCGCGTCGACGATGGCGAGCGCCGCGGGATAGGCGCGGTCGATCAGGATCGTCTCGGTCGCGCCGCAGACGCCGGTGCGGCGCATCTTTGCGTTCACCGCCAGCTGGGCCGCCTTCGCCGGATCTGCGGCGCCATCGATATAGAGATGGTTGATCCCGTCGAGATGGGCGAGCACCGGCACGCGCGCCTCGTCCTGCACACGTGCGACGAGCCCCTTGCCGCCGCGCGGGATGATGATGTCGATGAGGCCCTGCGCACGCAGCATCGCGCCGACCGCGGCGCGGTCCTGTGTAGGCACAAGCTGCACGGCATCGGCAGGCAGCCCGGCCTCGACCAGCCCCGCCGCGAACGCCGCATGGATCACGCGGTTCGAATGCACCGCCTCGCTGCCGCCCCGCAGGATCACGGCATTGCCCGACATCAGCCCGAGCGCGGCCGCATCGGCGGTCACATTGGGTCGGCTTTCATAGATGATGCCGACGACGCCGAGCGGGACGCGCACGCGGCTCAGCACCAGCCCGTTGGGCCGCGTCACGCGGTCGATCTCGGCGCCTGCCGGGTCGGGAAGCGTCGCGACCGCATCGATTGCGTCGGCAATTGCGGCGAGGCGGCTCTCGTCGAGACGCAGCCGGTCGAGCATCGCGCCCGACAGGCGGTTCTTTTGCCCTGCTGCCATATCTTCGGCATTGGCGGCGAGAATTCCGCCCGCCCGCGCGCGGATTTGCGCCGCCGCCGCAATCAGCC
>NZ_DATMST010000121.1:0-16721 GCF_035565275.1 Sphingopyxis sp. | reverse complement strand
GTCGGCGAGGGACGCGCTCCGCCGCCCCCGCCGCACGCCGCGAGCGACAGCGCCGCGATCCCGAGCAAAAGGGGCAAAGGCCGCCCCACCACCCGCCGGATGCTGCTGCGTCGGTCCGCGTCGGCCATGGCCGTTCCCCTTTGCCCTATATCCGCCTTTTAGCGCGGTGAGAGGATGAGGGGTAGCATCATGCGGTTAATTGCGCGTTCCCTGATCCCGATCCGGCCTTGCTCCCCCGAACCCCAGCCCTTATGCGCCGCGGCATGCCCGCACTCGACCATATCGACAGCTGGATCTTCGATCTCGACAACACGCTCTATGCGCCGTCGGCGAAGCTGTTCGACCTGATCGACGAGCGCATGGGCGCCTTCATCATGCAGTTGCTGGGCGTCGATGCAGCGCATGCGCGGCGGGTGCAGAAGCAATATTTCCACGATCATGGCACGACGATGGCGGGGTTGATGCGCCACCACGGGGTCGACCCCGAAACCTTCCTCGTCGATGTCCATGATATCGCGCTCGACCGGCTGACCGTCGATGCGCGGCTGCGTGCAGGGCTTGAGCGGCTGCCCGGCCGCAAGCTGGTTTTCACCAACGCCGATGCCGATTATGCAGCGCGCGTGCTCGACGCACGCGGGATCGCCGACCTGTTCGACGGCATCTGCGACATTCGCGTCACCCGCTATACTCCCAAGCCCGATCCCGAAGCCTATGCCGCGATGGTCACGCACCTGGGCGTCGATCCGGCAAAGAGCCTTTTCGTCGAGGATATGGCGCGCAATCTGACCCCCGCCAAGGCGCTGGGGATGACGACCGTGTGGCTGGACAATGGCAGCGAAAGCGGCCATCGCGACCACCTGCCGGAGCATGTCGACTTTCACGTCAGCGACATCGCCGACTGGCTCGATTCATTGCCTTTACCTTGGGGAATTTCATGACGACCGACCTGCAAGCCACGATCGAAGCCGCATGGGATGCACGCGACACGCTGGGCCTGACCACCACGGGCGCGGTGCGCGAGGCGGTCGAGACCGCGATCGCCGGCCTCGACGACGGCAGCTATCGCGTCGCGGAGCGCGATGCGGGCGGCACCTGGCAGGTCAATCAGTGGCTGAAGAAGGCCGTATTGCTGTCGTTTCGCCTCAACGACATGGAATTGATCGAGGGCGGTCCCGGCGGCGCGCGCTGGTGGGACAAGGTGCCGTCGAAATTCGCCGGCTGGGGCGAGAACCGTTTCCGCGATGCGGGTTTCCGCGCGGTCCCCGGTTCGATCGTCCGCCGCGGCGCCTTTATCAGCAAGGGCGCGGTGCTGATGCCGAGCTTCGTCAATATCGGCGCCCATGTCGGCGAGGGATCGATGGTCGACGCCTGGGCCACTGTCGGCAGCTGCGCGCAGATCGGCGCGAACGTCCATCTGTCGGGCGGCGCGGGGATCGGCGGGGTGCTCGAACCGCTGCAGGCGGGACCCGTGGTGATCGAGGACGGCGCCTTCATCGGCGCGCGCGCCGAGGTTGCCGAGGGTGTGATCGTGCGCGAGGGCGCGGTGCTGTCGATGGGCGTCTATCTTGGCGCGTCGACCAAGATCATCGACCGCGCGACGGGCGAAGTGTTCGTCGGCGAGGTCCCGGCTTACTCGGTGGTCGTGCCGGGCTCGTTGCCGGGCAAGCCGCTTCCCGACGGCACGCCGGGACCGTCGCTGTACTGCGCGGTGATCGTCAAGCGCGTCGATGCGCAGACGCGGGCGAAGACAGGAATCAACGAGTTGCTGCGCGACTGAGGATTTCCCGTCGCCCCGCGCAGGCGCAACCTTCGTGCAGTTTCAACGTCGGCTCCCGCCTCGCGGGGGCGACGCTTTCATCTGCAGGGCCGCCGCTCGTCGAACACCGGCGAGCGTTGGTAGACATGTAGATAACAAGATAATTATTGCGAACTATTCGCGACTGGGGGCGCCTGTCGGTTTCGATGGCGGCCGCAAAAGGGGGGGAATCATGTCGGCCGGTATCGGTAGAAGTTCGCTTGCCGTTGTCGCATTGCTGTCGGCGGTGCCCACCGCCGCGCAGGAGGCGACGGGCGATGCCGCGCCCGCGGTTCCGACTCCCGTCAATGGCGCGCAGCGTTACGCTCCCGCCGATTTCTCCCGCTTTGCGCCGCGCACCGCGCTCGACATGGTCGAGAAAGTTCCCGGGTTCCTGATCGTCACCGGGACCAACGGCGGGGATCGCGGGTTGGGGCAGGCGACCGAAAATGTGCTGATCAACGGCGAGCGCATCGCGAACAAGGCGACCGACGCGCGCACCGCGCTGGCGCGCATCACCGCAGCCGAGGTTGCCTATATCGATATCGTGGACGGCGCGGGGCTGAATGTCCCCGGGCTGACCGGACAGGTCGCCAATGTCGTGCTGGTCGCAGGCGCAGGGAGCGGCGGATTCAAGACGACGATCCGCTGGCAGCCCGAATGGCGGCCGCGGCTCGAGGATAACTGGCTGAACGGCGAGATTTCGACGACGGGCCGGATCGGCGGCACCAATCTGACGTTGAGCCTGAAGAACGAAGCGCGGCGGCAGGGGCATTGGGGACCCGAACGGCGGTTCGACGCCGACGGCGCGTTGTCGTTCGTGCGCGACGAATTCGGGCGCTATAATGCCGACCAGCCGCGCCTGTCGGCTGCGCTTGCGCGCACGGCGGGCAATGGCAACAAGTGGAATTTCAACCTCGGCGGCCAGTTGGTCCGGCTCGACGACCGGGTCATCGGGACGTCGGTCCAGCCCGGCGCCGGCGCCGTCGGCGAGCTGTTCCGCTTCACCGAGGACGAGCATAATTACGACATCGGCGGCGATTACGAGCTGGGGCTGGGCAAGGGACGGCTCAAGCTGATCGGGCTTTACCGGTTCGAGCACAGCCCTTTCGTCGACACCTTCATCGTCGATCGCGAAATCGGCGGACGCAGCGGCGAGCGGTTCAGCCAGACCGCCGACGAAGGCGAGTCGATCCTGCGCGGCGAATATAGCTGGCGCACCGCGGGCGGCACCGACTGGCAGGTCGCGCTCGAGGGCGCGTACAACACGCTCGATGTCGATGCCGAATTCGCAAGGCTGCAGGCGGACGGCAGCTTCGTCCCGGTGGCCTTCGACGGCGAAAGGACCAGGGTCGAGGAAAAGCGCGGCGAGGCGTCGCTGACCTGGGGACGCGCGCTGGCATCCAATCTGACCGCGCAATTGAATCTGGGCGCCGAATATAGCGAACTGACCTCGTCGGGGCCCGGCGGGCTGACGCGCCGCTTCGTCCGGCCGAAGGGCAAGCTGGCGCTCGCATGGAAGGTCGGACCGAAAACGACGATCAACTATCAGTTGCAGCGGCGCGTCGACCAGCTCGACTTTTTCGATTTCGCCAGCTCGGTAGATGTCGCGAACGGGCAGGGGAATGATGGCAACGGCCTGCTCGTCCCGCCGGTGGTCAACCGCACCGAGCTCGAGTTCGTGCAGGACATGGGCGCGTGGGGCAATGCGTCGGTCGCCTTCGCCTATGCCTATGCGCAGGATCTGGTCGACCAGATCCCGCTGTCGGAAACGACTGAAGGACGCGGCAATTTGCCGCCCGCGCACCTGTATCGTATCAGTTCGAAGGCGACCCTGCTGCTCGACCGGCTGGGATGGAAAGGGGCGCGGATCAACAGCGACCTGACCTGGCGGCGCAACCGCGTACGCGATCCGCTGACAAACATATGGCGCGACCAGAGCGAGGGGCAGGACTATGTCGTCGACCTTAGCCTGCGTCACGATATTCCGCGCACGGACATCGCGTGGGGGGCAGGTTATTTCGACGAGCAGTACAGTCCGAACCTGCGGCTGGGCGCGATCGAGCGCGAATATGCCGACGGGCCGTTCGTCACCGCCTTTGTCGAGCACAAGGATGTCGCCGGCTTCACCGTGAAGCTGTCGTACCGCAATCTCGCGGGTCAGCGCGACGGGTTCGACCGTGTCGTATATGCCGACCGCCGCGACGGGCCGGTGGCGTTCAGCGAGAAGCGACTGCGCCGTTACGGCCGGTTCTTCCAGCTGACGGTGACGGGAACGATCTAGCCATCACTGCCCGAGCCCCGGCTTTCGCCGGGGTGCACGGTTTTACCGTTCGCTCAGATAATAGCGTTCGCGCGCGCTCAGATCGTCGCTCAACTCATAGACGATCGGCTGGCCGGTCGGGATTTCGAGGCCGGTGATGTCGGCGTCCGAAATTCCCGAGAGATGCTTGACGAGCGCGCGCAGGCTGTTGCCGTGCGCCGAGATCAGCACCGTCTTGCCCGCGGCGAGTTCGGGCACAATCGCGGCTTCATAATAGGGGAGCACGCGTACGATCGTGTCCTTGAGGCTTTCGGCCGGGGGGATGGCGATGCCGGCGTAGCGCGGGTCGGTCGACAGGTCCCACGGCGAGCCGGCTTCGAGCGGCGGCGGCGGAATGTCGAAGCTGCGGCGCCAGACCTTGACCTGATCGTCGCCATGCTTCGCCGCGGTCTCGGCCTTGTCGAGGCCGGTGAGCCCGCCATAGTGCCGCTCGTTGAGGCGCCAGTCCTTGGTGACGGGGAGCCAGAGGCGGCCCATCGCCTCGAGCGCGAGGTTCAGCGTCTTGATCGCGCGCGTCTGGACCGAGGTGAAGCAAGTGTCGGGGGCGATGCCCTTGGCCTTCATCAGTTCGCCCGCGGCGACGGCCTCCGCTACCCCCTTTTCGGTCACATCGACATCCCACCAGCCGGTGAAGCGGTTTTCGAGATTCCACTGCGACTGGCCGTGACGGATGAGGATGAGCTGGGGCATTCGGAATCCTTCGGATGGAGGAGAGTTGCCGCCCTTTAGCGCGGCTTTTCGCCGAACGCCAACCGCCCTCTTGAAATGGTTTCGCCGGCACCCAGATTCGCATCATCCGGCCGCCGGCACGGGGCCGGGTGGCGATCGCGACAAGGGTCGCGGTCGCTGGACTTCGCTTTGAAAAGGAAGAAAGACCCATGCGCAACAGCTTCGACTGGACCCCCTATCGCCGTTCGACCGTCGGTTTCGACCGGTTGTTCGATTTCCTCGAAACGGGCGGTTCGGGTGCCGAAAATTATCCGCCGTTCGACATCGAAAAGATCGCCGACGATCATTTCCGCATCACGGTGGCCGTCGCGGGATTCAAGAGCGACGAGATTGACATCACCGCGCAGCAGAACATGCTGACCGTCAGCGGCCGCAAGGCGCCGGTGGCCGAAGGCGAGGAACGCCAGCTTCTTTACAGCGGCATCGCAACGCGCGCGTTCGAGCGCCGGTTCCAGCTCGCCGATTTCGTGCGCGTCGCCAGCGCCGACCTCGCCGACGGGCTGCTCGTCATCGACCTGGTGCGCGAAGTGCCCGAGGCGATGAAGCCGCACAAGATCGCGATCGGCGGCACTCCGCCGGTGATCGAGGACAAGAAAGCCGCGTAGCGCCGCCTTCCGGCTCGACCGAACAAAGCGGGGTCCGGAATCCCTTCCGGACCCCGCTTTCGATTCTAGAGCGCGCGCGTCATGAAGCGGCTGAACGGGTCAGGTTTATAGTCGGCGAACGGCTCGCATTCCTCGAAGCCGTGGCGCGCATAGAGTGCGAGGGCGGGTTGGAACGCCGGACTCGACCCGGTTTCGAGGCTGAGACGGTCGAGACCGCGCGCACGCGCTTCGCCCATGATGTGCACGAGCATCCTTGCCGCGACGCCCTGGCGCAGGAAGGCGTCAGCGGTGCGCATCGACTTGATCTCGCCATGCGCACCGGCCAGCATCTTGAGCGCGCCGCAGCCCGCGAGCTCGCCATCCTTGTGGATGGACCAGAAGGTCACGCCATCGCTGCGCAACCCGCCGAAATCGAGGAAATGGCAGCTTTCGGCGGGCGAGTTCGCGAGCATTCCCGCGAAATGTTGCTCCAGCAGCGCCCGGACCGCGGCACCCGACAGATCGTCCTCGACGATCCGCCAGGCGTCACTCACAGAAGCTGGTCCAGCGTTGCGAGGCACGCATGCGCAAGCAGTTTCGATCGTTCGGGCGACCAGCCGGCCACCGGATCGGGGAGGTCGCGATTGTCCTTGAACGGCATTTCGAGCGTCATCGACACCGCGCCGAAACGTTCGGCGAGCTGCGTCGTCGACATCGACAGATTAGCCTGCCCGGGCGCGGTTTCCTCATAGCCGAGGTCAAGCTGGAAATCGGGAGTATTCGCGGCAAGCGCGCTTTCGAATGCCTTATACTTTTCCGTTTGCTCCGCCTTGAGCGACGGGATGCCTTCGAAACCCGCGAGGAAGACGGCAGGGATCGCTTCGTCGCCGTGGATATCCATCGCCCAGTCGACGCCGCTTTCGTCCATCGCATTGCGGACGGCGAGCACTTCGGGGCTGCGCTCGGCGGTCGGATTGTCCCATTCGCGGTTGAGGTTCACGCCGGCGAAATTGGTGCGCAGATGCCCGCGGCGCGAGCCATCGGGATTCATGTTCGGGACGATGTGGAAGCGGCATTTCCGCAGCAGCGAACGCGCGTGCGGATCGGCGGGGTCGGTGAGCTTTTCGAGCGCGCCTTCCATCCACCATTCGGCCATGCTCTCGCCCGGATGCTGGCGCGCATAGAGCCAGACCTGCGTGTCGCCGGTGCCCATTTCGAGACAATCGATCGGCTGGCCTTCGAGGCTGGTACCGAGACAGCGATAGGTCACACCTTCGCATTCGACGACCGAGGCGATCAGGTCGTGGTGGCGTTCCATCGAATAGGGCGCGAAATAGGCAACCCACAGGATCGGGCTTTCGGCATTGTGACGGATCGTCAACGTACCGGCATCGTAGCTCGTGTCGAGACGGAACCAGGTCTCGCGGTCGTAGCTCGCACAGGCAGCATAACCCGGCCAGCCGCCGGGATAAGCCGATGTGGCCAGCCCGGTGATCGCGAGTTCGAGCGCGTCGCCGACCGTGCAGGCGACCCGAAAGTGGAACCACTGGAAAAATTCCGATTCGCGATCCTTGCGAATCGAAAGGCGCGCCGACGTGCCGTCGACATGTTCCACGACGATATTGCCGCTGTCGAAAGCGGCGTTGATGCTGATGGTCATTTGACGCTGATAGTGCGTCCCGATTCGCCGGGGAAGTCCTTGAATAGGGCTTCGGCCAATTTCGCCGAGGCAAGGCCGGGTTGCGACGCGGGTGCCTTCATCGGCACCGCCGCGATCGCACGGCCTTCCCACAAGGCCTGGCCGGTAGCGGAATCGTCGATGCGCACCGCGAGCTGCAGATCCTGCACCTTTCGCGGTCCACCGCCAAGATTGATGCCGAGCCCGAGCCCAACCCCCGATCCGTAGCTGCCCGTCGACCCGCCGACCCCGACCGAGACCGGCGAGCGCCTTCCGGGGCCTTCGCGATCGATGCGGTCGAAACCGATGCGGACTTTCAGAGGCGCGCGCGCGCCGTCAGGCGCCGCGACGAGCCCCTGCAATTGCAGCTGACGTTCGACTGCGGCGCGATAGCTGTTCCATTCGAGCGAGGGCTGGCTCGCGCCGATGACCGCCGCCGAATCGCCAAGCGGCGCCATGTCGACCGTATAGCGCGTGCCCGGCGCCCATCCGGCGACGGCGTTGCCATGGAAGCGGGTGACCTCGACCGGCGGAACCGCCGTGGCGCAGCCGCCGAGCGCGAGCGCCGCTGCACCGAGCAGGGCGACAGAAAGATGACGCATCATCTGCGTATCATGCGCCACGAAATATGGCTTGGCAATGAACGGGATGTCCATCGCTTCGTCATGCCGGGCCGAGCCCTGCATCGATCGCCGAAAGCGGGGGTGAACCCGGAGACCGGCCCCGGGGTGACGATGCACGAAACAGGATGGTGCGATTGGAAGCGCACCGACCCTGTCAGCGATAGAAGATGTGGTTGTCGATCTGCGCAATACGCGTCTTGCGCCAGCCCGGCGACACATAGCGCGCGTGGAAGAAGAGCGCGCCCGGCGCGTGGTTCTTCCAGCTGCCGTCGCGCGCGATCTGCGCGATCGCCACGGCATTGTTCCACTGCGCCCCGTTACGGATGGCGGGCATCCTGCCGCCACGCACGAAGCTGAACTGGCTCTTCTGGTGGACGACGCCGCACAGGCTCTTGGGAAAGCGGCCCGACTGGGCGCGGTTGATCACGACATGCGCGACCGCGAGCTGGCCGGGGAGTGATTCGCCTCGCGATTCGAAATAGACCGCACCGGCGAGGCAGCGCAGCTCGGGATCGATTTCTGCAGGCTTCGGCGTCGCGGCGACGAGTTCGGCGAGCGAATCGGCAGTCACCGGAGCCGGCTTGGGCTCGGGAGCGGATTCGTCGTCGGATTTGATGCTGTCTTCGACCGTCAATTCGGCTTCGGTCGAGAGATCCGCCGTTTCATCTGCGGCCGGCGCGTCGACGCCCGGCAGGATGATCGCGGGAAGATTGGCGTCGGCCGCGAGATCGCTCGCAAAGCCCGGTTCCGCCAGAAGCAGCATGGTGGCGGCAGTCATGCCGACGGCAGCCACGCTGGCTACGTTCAATATGCGACTCATAGTGTCCGTCAAAAGGGCGGCCGATGAACCGAACTTCTCAAAACAGGCGGGGGGCTATGGCCCTATTTCGCCTGCGGTCATCGTCCGACTGCGTGTCCGAACCGTTTTGCCGGGTGGCTTGCAAAGGCAGGCAACCCGCGGAACGACCTACGCGTTATCGAATGGGCGCCAGTTATTGTGCGCCGCAACAGAGTCAAGTTAACGCGGCCCACTCCGCGACGAGTCGTGGCGCATCTGCGATATCCAGTTCGACGATCCAGAGATCCGGATCGGCCTTTCGCCGCCGATCGTGATAGTTGGCGCGCGATTCACCATCGTTGGGGTCGGCGGGACCGACCGCCTCCCATATATAGTGGCCATCGACCGAAAAGCGTCGTTCGAGCAACGGCCCGGGTTCGCCGTGGTCACTGCATTGAACGAGGATGATACCCGAGTTTTCGTCGCCCTTGGCAAGAATCATCGCGAAGCCGCCCGCTGCTTCCGTGCGGCGGAGAAGCAGATCGACGAGGAAGCGACTCTTGAGCCGCGTCACGGAAATGACCGGAGCAGCGCGGCGTTACGCCGCGTCACGCGTTTCGGTGTCGGCAAGCAGCGCATAGAGCGCCTCGTCATTCTTCGCGCCGCGCAGCCGTTCGGCGATCGCCTCGTTGCGCAGCATGCGCGACACGCCCGCGAGCGCCTTCAGATGATCGGCGCCGGCATCGAGCGGCGAAAGCAGCACGAACAGGAGGTCGACCGGCAGGCCGTCGACCGCGTTGAAATCGATCGGCCTGGCAAGTTGCAGGAACAGGCCGCGCACGCCGCCGAGGTCGGCCATCTTGGCGTGCGGCAGGGCAATGCCGCGACCGAATCCGGTGGAACCCAGACGTTCGCGCTCGAGCAGCGCCTCGCTGACTTCGCCCGCATCGAGGCCGAGCGAGCGGCTGGCGAGATCGCCCACGAAGGGGAAAAGCGCCTTTTTCGAATCGAGCTGGACGTGCGCGCGCACGGTCGCCGGATAAAGAAGGGAAGAAAGATTCATTGCTCTGGTCAAATCTTGTTAAACGCCGGCCGCCGCCAGGAACCATATGCTGGCAAGCGATCGCGGATCTGTCGTGGCAGGCCCCCGCCATGCCGGCTTCGGGCATCGTTGGGCGCGGCCCTTAAGCCGAATGGCGGAGAAAATCCAGCCCTATCGCGGTTCGACCCAGCCGATCGTCCCGTCGTCGCGGCGATAGACCATATTGTGTGTTCCGGTCTTGCTATTGACGAAGAGCAGGGCGTTGGTGTTGCGAAGGTCGAGCATCATCACCGCGTCGGATACGCTGCTGCTCGGAATATCAACGCGCGTTTCGGCGATGATCGCCGGCGCATCGCCCGCATCCTCTTCATTGCCGCCGTCGAAGACGATATAGCTGGCGTTGTCCTCGATCTCGTCAACTGTCGGCGACGGCTCGGCCGGGCCATTGTTGCGGTCCTTCAATCGTCGCATGTAGCGCCTGAGCTGCTTTTCGATGCGTTCGGCGGCGCCCTCGAACGCGACATGCGCGTCCTGCGCCTGGCCGTGGCCCTTGAGCACCAGCCCCTGCATCACATGCGCGACGATGTCGCACTGGAAACTGTCGTGGGGGCCCTTCCCGAAGGTCGCGTGCGCCCCGATCGCGCGAGAGAAATATTTGTCGGCAATCGCGTTCATCCGGTCCGACACATGCGCCTGAAGCGCTTCACCGGTTTCGATCTGGTGGCCAGAGACGCGGATTTCCATTTTTCTTCTCCTTCTTGGCCGGCGCGATGATTTAGGGAAAGGTCATCACACCGTATCGAGCCACAGCGGCTGGTTCAGCCCTGCGACAAATTCGGCGTGGCGCGCCAGTTCGGCAGCCGACGCCATATGGGGACGGGGTTCGCGGTAAGGTCGGTCGGCGCCACGCGCTGCGGCAGGGGTTGCCGCCGCCGGAATAGCGACGTTCGCGGCCGAGGCGGCAAGCCCAAGGCCGATCTGCCGGCCGCCGGTCATTTCGATATAGAGATGCGCGAGCAGTTCGGCGTCGAGCAGCGCGCCATGCTTGACGCGGTGGCTGCGGTCGATTCCATAGCGCGTGCAGAGCGCGTCGAGACTGTGTTTCGCGCCAGGGTGAAGCTTGCGCGCCATCTGCACGGTGCAGCACATGCGCGTCATGTCGAGCGAAGGCCGGCCGGCGCGCGCGAGTTCGGCGTTGACGAAGCCGAAGTCGAACGCGGCGTTGTGCGCGACGAGCGGCGCATCGCCCAGAAATTCGATCAGCTCGTCGACGCGCGACGCGAACAATGGCTTGTCCGAGAGGAACTGTATCGACAATCCGTGCACCGCTTCGGCGGCGGCGGGCATGTCGCGTTCGGGATTGAAATAGGCGTGGAAGGTAATGCCGGTTTCGCGGCGATCGACCAGTTCAACGCACCCGATTTCGACCAGCCTGTCCCCGCTTTTGGGGTCGAAACCCGTGGTTTCGGTATCGAAGATAATCTCGCGCATCGAAGCCATAATCTGGACCCTATCGGGCGTGGAAACAAGAGGCGATGAAACGAATTTGCCGGTGCGTCTCGCTTTTGGGACGGCCCGTTTCGATGATGAAATCGGCGCGGGCGCGCTTGACGCGGTCGGGAACCTGAAGGCGGCGGATCGCTTTCAGCTTGGCCGCAGTCATACCCGGGCGCCGCATCACACGCTTTCGCTGCATCCATGCGGGTGCGGAAACCACGGCGATCGCACCGACCTTGCGCCAGCTGCCCTTTTCGAAAAGCAGCGGAATATCGAGCACGACGACGTCGCGGGCGCGGTGTTCGGCGAGGAAGCGTTTCTGCGCCCGGCCGACGGCGGGATGGACGATCGCTTCGAGCGCCGCGAGCTCGTGGGTGTTGCCGAGCACGTGAGCACCCAGTTTTTGCCGGTCAACGCCGTTCGCGCCGGTCGTGCCGGGAAAGCGCGCCTCGATCGCGGCGACGAGTGCCCCGCCAGGGCCTTGCAGCCGGTGCACTTCGGCATCGGCATCGAATACCGGCACGCCTTCGCGCTCGAACATCGCCGCCGCGGTCGACTTGCCCATACCGATCGAGCCGGTGAGTCCGATGATGAAGGGACGGCGGAGCCGCGAGCCGGGGCGCGGACGGTGGGTCATTTCACCAGCAGTGCGCGCAATTCCTCATCGCGGCCCTCGGGCGGGACTCTGCCGAAGAAGAGTTCGAAGGCGAGCGCCGCCTGGCCGATCAGCATGTCGAGCCCGTCGACGGTATCGAGCCCGCGCGCTTCGGCCGCCTGCAGCAGACCGGTCTGGAGCGGCGAATAGACGAGGTCGTAGACGATCGCATCGTCGGGGAGCGGCGACAGGTCGAGATCGAGCGGCGGCTGATCCTTCATACCGAGGCTGCTCGAATTGACGAGCAACGACACTGGCGAGAGCTGCGCATCGAGTGCGACCACGTCGCCCTTGAGGCCGAAGGTCGCAAGCAAACCCATCGCCTTGAGCGGCGAGCGGTTGAAGATCGTCACCTTGCCGACATTGGCACGCGCCAGCGCAAACAGCACCGCCCGCGCCGCGCCGCCAGCGCCAACAACCGCGACGGGCGCGCCAGCGAGATCGATTTCGGCGAGCGGGGCATAGAAGCCAGCGGCGTCGGTGTTGGTACCGATCAGCGATCCGTCGGGCTGGCGCACGATCGTGTTCATCGCGCCGATCGTGCCACGGATGTTGCCGGGATCGTCGACCAGATCCATCACCGCCGCCTTGTGCGGCATGGTGACATTGCAGCCGCGCCAGTCGGGATCGTTGAGGCGTTCGGCAATATAGGCGCCGAGGTCGTCAGGCTTTACATGCGCGCGGCGGTAGTCGCCTTCGAGGCCGAGCGCGTCGAGCCAGAAGCCGTGGATCAGCGGCGACTTCGACTGGGCGATCGGGTCGCCGATCACCTCTGCATAGGGCTTGCTCATTGCGGGGCGAGCCCGGTGGTGCGCAGCCACGACAGCAGCGGAAGCATCGGCATTCCGATGATGGTCCAAGGGTCGCCCTCGACCCGGTCGAACAATTGCACGCCCGCTCCTTCGATTTCGTAACAGCCGACGGTCCAGCGGATGCTGTTCCAGTTTTGCGCGACATAGTCGGCGATGAAGGCGTCCGACAAGGGGCGCATCCAGAGTTTTGCCTCCCCGATCGCACGCCATATGGGCGCGCCGTCGCGCGCGGCGACCGCGGCGCTGAACAGCCGATGGCGGGTTCCGGCCATGCGGCGGAGATGATCGGCGGCTTCGTCGGGGGTTTCGGGCTTCGAGAGCATCGCACCATCGTCGAGCGCGAGTGTTGAATCGGCACCGATCACGGTCACGCCGGGAAGGCGTGACGAGATTTTGACGGCCTTGGCCTCGGCGAGCGCGTCGGCAATGTTGCGCGGGGTCTGACCGGCAGCAAGCAGCGAAGCGGTCAGCGCCTCCTCGTCGACATGCGCGGCGCTGGTTTCGAATTCGAGCCCGGCGGCGCGGAGCATCGCGGCGCGGCCGCTGCTTTGCGAGGCGAGGAGGAGACTCATGCGACGCTGCGATCCTCGACGAGCTTGATCACCGCGGCGGCGGTTTCCTCGATCGAACGGCGCGTGACGTCGATGACGGGCCAGCCATTGTCGGCGAACATGCGCCGCGCATAGGCAAGTTCGGCCTTCACCCGCTCGTCATCGACATAAGCGGTTTCAGGTGCCTGGTTCAGCGAGAGCAGCCGGTTGCGGCGCACCTGCACCAGCCGGTCGAGCCCCGTCGTCAACCCGACAACCATCGGGCGCTTGAGATTGTAAAGCGCCTCGGGCGGCGGCGATTCGGGAACGATCGGAATGTTCGCGGTCTTGAAGCCGCGGTTGGCGAGATAGATGCTCGTCGGGGTCTTCGAGGTGCGCGAAACGCCGGCGAGGACGATGTCGGCCTGTTCCCAATTTTCCCAGCCGATGCCGTCGTCGTGCGCGACGGTAAACTGGATGGCATCGACGCGCGCAAAATAGGCGGCATCGAGTTGATGCTGGCGGCCGGGACGCGCCTTTGCTTCCTGTCCGAGCATCCGCGACAGCGCGTCGGTCACCGCGTCGAGCGCAGCAACGGTGGGAAGATTGAGCGCGCTCGCGCGGCGTTCGAGACTGACGCGCAATTCGCCGTTCACCAGCGTGAAGAGAATCATGCCGGGGCTCGCCTGCACCTCGGCCATGATCCGGTCGAGATGAGATTCCGATCGTACCATCGGCCAGAAATGGCGCACCACCTCCACATCATCGAATTGCGCGATCGCCGCCTTGGCGATATTTTCGAGTGTCTCGCCCGTGGAGTCGGATATGAGATGTAAGTGAAGCCGGCCCATCGCGGCACCATGGCGGGAAACCGCCGAAAAAGGCAATCCCGGATCAGGTCGGGATGACGAAAAAGCCCCTGTGGATAAATTTTGGAGAAGCGCGGGGAAGAAATGGGGATGGTCGATTCATCCCCGGCCGTGTCGATTCCGCTCCACGACTTTTCCACAAGGGATGAATCTTGTCCACAGGCTGTGAATATAGGGGAAAGCGGGTGGCGACTCTCCGGCCGGGTGCAACAGAGGAAGAGTCAAGCTGTTGGCAAATCGGGCCCTCCGGCCTAAAGCCGCGCTTGTCCGCCGACCTACAAACCACCACAATATTATCTAATATTATATGAAGAGAGAAAGAGGAGCCGCGTGAAGGCGTCACCGAAGAGCTTGCTGGCAACGCTGCGCGGAGTACGGCAGGAACGCCCGTCGCTCTGGCTGATGCGCCAGGCCGGGCGCTATCTTCCCGAGTATCGCGCCCTGCGTGAAACCAAGGGCGGATTCCTCGAGCTTTGCTACGATCCCGAAGCAGCCGCCGAGGTGACGTTGCAGCCGATCCGCCGCTTCGGTTTCGACGGCTCGATCCTTTTTTCCGATATCCTCGTCATCCCGCATGCGCTCGGCCAGCATCTGTGGTTCGAGGCGGGCGAGGGACCGCGGCTCACACCGCCGCTTGTCGATAGCGCCTTGGCGTCACTCGACACGGCTCATGAGCGGCTCGATCCTGTTTATGCGACAGTCGCGCGTGTCGCCGCCGCATTGCCGCCCGAAACGACGTTTCTCGGCTTTGCAGGAAGCCCGTGGACCGTCGCGACCTATATGGTGGCAGGGCAGGGGTCGAAGGATCAGGCTGCCGCCCGCCGCCTCGCGTTCGGCGATCCAGAAGCGTTTCAGAAAATCATCGACGCGATCGTCGAGCTCACGGTCACCTATCTCGCGGGCCAGATCGAAAAAGGCGTCGAGGCGGTGCAGCTGTTCGACAGCTGGGCGGGCAGCCTGTCGCCGGCGCAATATGAGCAGTGGGTGATCGCGCCCAATGCCGAGATTGTCAGCCGCCTGAAGGCACTCCATCCCGATACCCCGATCATCGGCTTTCCAAAGGGTGCCGGCGGCAAACTGCGTGCCTATGCCGACGAAACCGGGGTCGACGCGATCGGGCTCGACGAGACGGTCGATCCGGCCTGGGCCGACGCCATCTTGCCCTCGCATCTCCCGGTGCAGGGCAATCTCGATCCGCTCGCGCTCGTCGCGGGCGGTGGGGCGCTCGATACCGCGATCGACCGCATCCTTGCGGCTTTCCCGTCGCGCCCCCATATCTTCAATCTCGGCCATGGGATCGTGCCCGACACGCCGATCGCCCATGTCGAACATCTGATCAGACGCGTTCGCGGCGGGTAAAATATGGAACTGGCAGGATATTTGGGGGCGACGATGCTTTGGGTCAAAGCCGCGCATATCATTTTCGTGATTTTTCTGATGGCCGGCCTGTTCATGATGCCGCGCTTTTTCGTCTATCATCATCAGGCGCCGGTCGGATCCGATGAAGACAAGAAGTGGATCGAGCGCGAAGACCGGCTGCGGCGGATCATCCTCAATCCATCGCTGATGATCGTCTGGATTTTCGGCCTGATGCTTGCCTTTAACGGCAATTATTGGACCGAAGGCTGGTTCATCGCCAAATTGCTCCTCGTCTTTGCCCTGTCGGGCTATCATGGCTGGATGATCGGCTATTTCAGGAAGCTGAAGAAGGGCGAGCGCCCGCTGACCGAAAAACAGCTTCGTCTGCTCAACGAGGTGCCCGGCATCGCCGCTGCGATCATCGTGATTCTCGTCGTTGTCCGCCCCTGAACAGCCTTGTTCCGGCGCAGCCCGATTGACTTGAACCCGGCCCGGTTATAGGGGCCGATCAAACCCGTCCTGCGCGGGCGGCGCGTCACCCGCGCCGATGCTATCATAACGGTTGTCCCACGGCCGGATAGGCACCCCAGCGGTGCATCGTAAACGACTGTAATCTATCCCATATCTCACCCTGGAATCCATCCATGCATCTTAAAGAACTCAAAACCAAGTCGCCCGCCCAGCTCGTCGAAATGGCGGAAGAACTGGGCGTCGAGGGCGCCTCGACGCTGCGCAAGCAGGACCTGATGTTCTCGATCCTGAAAGAACTCGCCGAAGAGGGCGAGGAAATCATCGGGTCGGGGACGATCGAGGTCCTCCCGGACTCGTTCGGTTTCCTGCGCTCGTCGGACGCCAATTATCTCGCCGGCCCCGACGATATCTACGTCTCGCCGAACCAGGTCCGCAAATATGGCCTGCGCACGGGCGACACCGTCGAAGGCGAAATCCGCGCCCCGCGCGATGGCGAGCGTTATTTTGCGCTGACCAAGCTGATCAGCGTCAATTTCGACGATCCCGACGTCGTGCGTCACCGCGTCAATTTCGATAACCTCACGCCGCTTTATCCGAACCAGAAGCTGTCGCTCGATACCGTCGACCCGACGGTCAAGGACAAGTCGGCGCGCGTGATCGACCTCGTCAGCCCGCAGGGGAAGGGCCAGCGCGCGCTGATCGTCGCGCCGCCGCGTACCGGCAAGACAGTGCTGCTGCAGAATATCGCCAAGGCGATCACCGACAACCACCCCGAGGTTTACCTCATCGTCCTCCTCGTCGACGAACGGCCCGAGGAAGTCACCGACATGCAGCGCAGCGTGAACGGCGAGGTCGTCTCCTCGACCTTCGACGAGCCCGCGACGCGCCACGTCCAGGTCGCCGAAATGGTGATCGAAAAGGCGAAGCGCCTCGTCGAGCACAAGAAGGATGTCGTCATCCTGCTCGACTCGATCAC
>NZ_DATMST010000120.1:0-3265 GCF_035565275.1 Sphingopyxis sp. | reverse complement strand
CCCCCGCTCCGCCCAGTGCGAAGAGGTCGCGCCGCGAGATGGTCATCTCGGCGCCCGGCCTTCCGCGCCGAAAAGATAGCGCGGCGGCGGCCGTTCGAACGACAGAAGGCTCGCGCGCTCGCAGGCGAAGCTCGACGCCTTGGCCGGATCGCCCACGCCCTTGTAGCGCAGCACCGAGGGGTAGGCGCAAAGCGGCCGGGTCGCGCGCAGCTTGCCGTCGTCGAACGCATAAGCGGTCAGGACATCGGGAGCCGCATCCCGGTCCACCCAGCGATCGAGCACCGCGAGCAATTCGTCGTCGGGAAAGCTGTCGTCCGGCATGTCCTCGAGCGTGAGCGGTCGGGGGCCGGGACCGCCCATGCAATGCGCCATTCCGGGGACCATATAGAGGCGCGCGAACGCATCAGGCTTGCGCGAGGCGCGCTGGATGGCCTCGAAATAGGCGACGCTGTCGAGCGGGCTAACGACGCCGTCTTCCCAGCCGTGATAGAGGATCAGCTTGCCGCCGCGCGCCGAAAATTCGGCAAGATCGGGGCTCAGCGCATTGATGTCGGGGCCCCATTGCGCGTCGAGCCGGTCGACGTCCTTGTCGAAATCGAAACGGTCGCTGGCGGCCGCGCCATCAGTCACCCACGGGCCGAGATCGCCGGGCGCGCGGCTGGCGATGGATTGGGGATTGCCCAGCAACGGAGCCGCCTGGCTCTCGCTTCCGGGCAGGAACGGGAAATAGATAAGCTCGCCGGTGCGCGGATTGCGCGCGCCGCCGAAGAAGGCATGCAGGCTCGCAACCTCGCCTCCGGTCAAGCAGCCATTCTCCGCCTGCCCCGGCTTGCATGCGAGCCGGGCGGGGTCGAAGCGGCACGCCAGCGGCGTATTGAGGAAGGGCTCGCCCGGCGCGCCGCCATCCTTGCCGCCGCAATGTTTGAGCGCCGCCGTCCGGAACAGCGTCGCCTTGGCGACGGGCAGCTCGCGCGCCGGGGTCGCCTGCGTCTTCTGGAAATTATAGTTGAACGCGGTGTGGAGATGCGTCCGGTTGTGCCCCGGCGCGCCGGCGAGGATGCCGTCATAGTCGTCCGGATATCGCTGCGCTTCGGAAAGGCCCTGATGCCCTCCGGTCGAGCAGCCGAAGAAATAGGCGCGCCGCTGGGGCTTTCCATAGAAACGAAGGAGCACCTGCTTCGCCGCGACGGTCATCAGATGCGTCGCGCGGTGACCCCAGTCGCGGATCATCGCGGGCTGGCCAATCCCCGCTTCGTACCAGATTCCTGCGGAGCTGGCGGGCGCGGTGCCCATGTCGGTGTTCGCCACCGCAAAGCCGCGCTTCAACCCGCCCGCGAGCACATTGTAGCGGATAGCGCCCGCGAAACCGCCGTTGCCCGTGCCCAGAAGCTTGCCGTTCCACGCCGCGTCGAGCGGGAGCCAGAGTTCGCTGACGATGCGCGATCCCGGCTCGCTCCCTGACAGGATGGTCACGCGGCAAAATGACGGGAGATCGGCATGGTGCGCCTTGTCGGGCGACCGGAAGCTTCCGGCGCGCTCCAGCGACGCCGCGACGACCCGACCCTTTTCGACCGCAAGCCCGCGCAGGTCGATGCAGCGCGCGCCGGCGTCCGTGGCTTGTGCGCGCGCATCTTCGCCCGGAAACGCCAGCCCGATCAGCAACAGCATGGCAACCACCGTGCCCTTGACGGGAGAAAAAGGTCCGGATTTCATCGCATACTCCATCTTCATTCGCTCTCGAACCGACCGTCCCCCCATTCACGGCCAACCCGTGCGGGTAAAGACGCCTTCGCGGCTTGCCGGTCAGCGGCCCGATCCGCCGCACGGGGTTGCCGGAAGCAGCGCCGGGGCGCCGCCGATCATCGGAATCCACGATTGCCCGGCGGCCCGACGCCGGCATTTCATCTCCTCGGCGAGCGCATAATGGCCCGGAAGGAGATCGGCCGAGGCCTCGGCGCGATCGCGAAAGCCCATATAGGCTCGCCCCTCGGCATAGGGCCGCCACGCCGGTTCGCCGGGCGCCGACGGGACGCCGCGCTTCGCAAATGCCGTCCAATAGGACAGCATCGCCCGAGAAAAGTCGCGTTCCCCCGCATCGACCGGCGGCTTGGGCCAGTTGGGTGGCAACGGCGCATCGGTGCCCGCGGCGCCGAACACATAGGGGACCTCCGCCGCGTGAAAGGCGCCGAGGTTCAGCGCGTCGGAAGCGGGATAGCTGTGGTCGAAATAGTATAGATAGGACGGGATCCCGCCGCGCATCTGCTGTGCGACCAGCCGCTCGGCGCTCCACCCGTAAATCGCGTCGCGCGTCGCAGCGAGGATGGTGTCGGCCAGATCGGTCGCGGGATACAGGTCGAGATAGCGCGCGGCGAGGTCGCCATATTGGGCGCGGATAGCCGCTTCATAGGCCGATACCGAAACCGGAACCGGCGGTGCCAAACCGCGCAGCGAGCGGATTTCGCCGCTGTTGAAGCCCGCGATCAGCGGCACCTGTGCCTGCTCACCCGCATCGAAGATATCGAGGAGCTGTTTGCGCAGGAACCAGCCGTCGACCGTCGCCTGCGGAACCGGCCCGCCTTGCGGCGGCAGGGCATTGAGCGTGGGTGCATCGATAGCACGCAATGCCTCAAGGTCCGCCGCGCCAAGCTTCTCCGCGAGCCGCAGCCCGATTTCCTCACCTGACAACATGCCATAGGCCCGGCTTTTGAGTTCGGGAGTCGGCACCAGATAGGGGCTTTGCGCGACCGCCTTGTGAAACAGGCCGTCGGCCAAGGGACTGGCGAGAAGATAGGCGACGCTGAGCGCGCCGGCGGATTCGCCGAAGACGGTGACATTGTCGGGATCGCCGCCGAACTCCGCGATGTTATCGCGGACCCATTCAAGCGCGGCGACCTGATCGAGGAGGCCATAATTGCCCGACGCATGATGAGGCGATTCGGCACTGAGTTCGGGATGCGCCAGAAAGCCGAAGACGCCGAGCCGGTAGTTGATGGTGACGACGATGACACCCCCGCGGGCGAGGCGCGCGCCGTCGAAGAAGGGGCTGCCGCCATGGCCCGATACCAGCGACCCGCCGTGGAGCCACACCATGACCGCGGCCTTGCGCGCCGCTTTGGGCGCCCAGATATTGAGCGTCAGACAATCCTCGCTCATCGCGGGAAGATCGCTCGCATAGATGCCGGTCGCCGGGGATGGGGGCTGCATGCAGGCAGGTCCGAAGCGTGTGGCGTCGCGGGTGCCGGCCCAATCCGCAGCAGGCGCCGGG
>NZ_DATMST010000119.1:0-5324 GCF_035565275.1 Sphingopyxis sp. | reverse complement strand
GTGCGCCGCGGCAACGGTCCGCGTATCGGCGCGCGCATAGGCGTCGAGCAAAGCGCGGTGTCCGGCGGGCGCGAGCAGCCCGCGGTCGTCGTGCTGGCCGTGGATTTCGACGAGGTGGCCACCGACCTCGCGCAGCAGCGCAGCCGAACAGGGCTGATCGTTCAGAAAGGCGCGGCTGCCGCCATCGGCCTTCAGCGTACGGCGAATGAGCAACGGCTCGCCTGCCTCCGGCACAATCTCGTTTTCGGCGAGCAGCACAGCAAGCGGCGTACCGGACACCGGAGCGACGAAACTCGCCGTTACCTGCGCCTGCCCGCTCCCCTGACGCACCAGCGCGCTGTCGGCGCGCGCGCCGAGCGCAAGGCCAAGCGCGTCGAGCAGAATCGACTTGCCCGCCCCGGTCTCGCCGGTCAGCACGCCAAGTCCCGCCTCGAAATCGAGGTCGAGCCGTTCGATCAGAACGATGTTGGCGATGGACAGGGCGGTGAGCACAGCGCGTCCTTACCGCAGAACAAAGCGCGAATCCACGCCCCGGTTGATCAGGCGCTCGGCGCGTGCTTCTGCATCAGCTTGTAGGCGCGCTCGTACCATTCGTTGCCCGGATAGTTGGCGCCCAGCACCGCAGCAGACTTCTTCGCTTCGGCCGGGATACCCAGCGCGAGATAGCTTTCGGTCAGGCGATAGAGCGCTTCGGGGGCGTGGCTGGTCGTCTGATATTTGTCGACGACCTCGCGAAAGCGGATCGACGCCGCGAGCCAGTTCGAGCTCCGCTGGTAGAAGCGGCCGATCTCCATCTCCTTGCCCGCGAGATGGTCCTGCACCAGATCGACCTTCAACCGCGCGTCGGCGGCATAGCGGCTGTCGGGATAGCGCCGGATCACCTCGCCCAGCGCGCTAAGCGCCTGCTGCGTGATCTTCTGGTCGCGGGTGACGTCGCTGATCTGCTCATAATAGCTGAGGCCGATCAGATAATAGGCATAGGGCGCGTCCTTGTTGCCCGGGTGGATCGAGAGAAAGCGTTGCGACGCCTCGATCGCGGGGGTGTATTCGCGGTCCATGTAATAGCTGAACGAGCTCATCAGCTGCGCGCGGCGCGCCCAGGGCGAATAGGGGTGCTGCCGCTCGACCTCGTCGAACAGCGCGGCGGCGATACCATATTGACGGCGATCGAGCCGATCCTGCGCCGCACGGTACAGCGTATTGACGTCGCGCGCGACGTAACGCGTATCCTTCTTGACCGCGCCGCCCCCGGCACAGGCCGCCAGCATGGGCGTGATCACGAATGCGGCGGCGAGCAGGCGCAGCGACGCGCGCGAGGAGAAACGGTGAGTCATGCGCGCGGTATAGCCACAGCGCGGATGAACGCAAAATAAATGATAGGCCACCGGGCTCGGCCTTTTACCGTCTCGTCACCCTCATATCATCCCGCCTTGACCACGCATCCTTGCGGAACCTCCGCGGGGGCGGGAACGCGGCGCGCGGTCTTGATCGTCACCTTCGGCTCGAGCATCTGGCCGACCATCACGCCCTCGCCCGCGGTCGGCGAGATCGGGGCGTTGAAGATCGCCTCGGCGACATCGGCGCCCGCGACAATCTCGCCAAATACCGCGAAGCCCGCGCCGTCGCCGCCCGGGGCATCGGCGTCGAAGCCCTTGATGTCGGAAAGCAGCAGGAAGAAATCGCTCGTCGCGTCGCCGGGGTTGAGCCGCGCCATCGACAGCGCGCCCTTGCAGTTGGTGAGGCCGGTCGTGGTCGTCGGCTCGTGCGCGATCGGAGGAAAATTCTTGCGGGCATCGCCGCGATTGCCTGCCTGGACCAATTGGTTGGCCGGCCCCCAGCTCTTCGTCGAGCGATAGAATTGGAAACCGTCCATCCGCTTCGCATCAACGTAGCGCAGGAAGTTCGTCGCGGTGATCGGCGCGCGCCTGGTCTCGATGCGGACGGTGATCGTGCCGAGGTCGGTAACGAGCGCCACATAAGGACGCAAGTCCGCCTCGACCACCGGCTTTGCGGGCGTCGAAACGGGCGGAATCGCCGGCGGCAACTGCGTCGTCTGCGGCGGGACGGGGGTGGTCTGGACGGCGAGCGCCAGTGCGGAAAGGAAGATGGTCAGCATGGCGCCGACCATAAACGCAATCGCAGCGCCGATGCGAGCGCTTTCGGTTTCAGTCGCAGCGGCGCCACCGGAACTTCACGCCGCGCAAGCCCCCGATTGAAACCAGACCGAAAGCCGGGCTAGGCATGCGCGCGGGATATGCACGAGAGAACACCGATGACCAAAACGCCGAATCGCGATGTCACACCGGACGCCGACACGCCTGCGGATGTCGCGAACGAGGTCGGGTCGCGCCTTCTGCGCTACCTGCCGCTCATCACCATCGCGCATTTCGTCATCGGGCTCCCCGCGCTGATCGCGTCGCTTGCGCTGGCCTGGTTCGCCTTTGTCCAGGCCGATGCGACACAAAAGATGCAGACCGGTGGCGCGATGCCCTTTGTCACCTTCGGAACAAGCAACGGGGATGAGGATGGCAATCAGGACATCTCGCTGACGCTGACGAACAATGGCGTCGGTCCCGCGATCCTCGGCCCCATCGAAATTCGCTATGAAGGCAAGGCGATAACCACCCCGATCAACTTGCTCACGGCATGCTGCACGGAAGACGGGCCGGGCGCGTTGCGCTTTTCCACCTCGCCTTCGACCGGGATCGCGGTGCGGCCCGGCGAAACCATCGAGTTCGTCAGCTTGCCGCGCACCCCCGCGACCGAAAAGGTCTGGCAGATATTCAACAAGGAGCGGTGGAAGCTCGAGGTCCGCTCCTGCTATTGTTCGATCTTCAACGATTGCTGGGTCACCGAAGGCATGCAGGGACTGCCGAGGGCGGTGGACAAATGCCCCGCCAACTGGTCGCTCTATCGCGAGGATGCGCGAAACCGGATCGCCGGGACCGACGCACAATAATTCAACCAATCGGTTGACAATAGATCGGGCTGCTTCATATTCAACCACATGGTTGAACATGATTCGCACACACTCGATACGATCTTCCACGCGCTCGGCGATGCGACGCGCCGTGCCATGCTGGGCGAGCTGGCGGCCGGCGAACGGACGGTAAGCGAGCTGGCGGAACCCTTCGCGATATCGCTCGCCGCGGTGTCGAAACATATCAAGGTGCTCGAAAGCGCGGGGCTCGTCCGCCGCGATGTCCGCGGCCGCACGCATGTCTGCAGCCTCGATCCCGTCCCGCTGATGAGCGCCGACCAGTGGCTCGGCGTCTATCGCCGCTTCTGGAGCGGCCGCCTCGACACCCTCGAACGCCTCCTGCGCGCCGAGGACGCGGCACCCCCGCCGCCCAAAAACCCCTCCCCGGGAAAGAAGGAGAATGACGATGACGACGATGCTTGACCAAGGCCGTTATGGCCTGCTCACCGAACCCGCGACGCTGACAATCACCCGCCTGCTCCCGGGACCGGTCGATCGCGTCTGGTCCTACCTCACCGACGGCGAACTGCGCCGCCGATGGCTCGCCGCGGGCGCAATGGAACAGAGGATCGGCGCGCCGGTCGAACTCGTCTGGCGCAACGACGAACTTACCGACCCGCCGGGGACGCGCCCCGAAGGTTTTGGCGACGAACACCGGATGCTGTGCGAAGTCGTCGCGGTCGACGCGCCGCGCCTCCTGTCGATCAGCTGGGGCAGCACCGGCGGCGTCACCTTCACGCTCGAGAAAAGGGGCGACGAGGTCCTGCTGACCATCATCCACCAACGCGTCGAGGACCCGTCGGTCCTCCTCAACGTCAGCGCCGGCTGGCATGCCCATCTCGACGTTCTCGAAGCCCGCATGCGCGGTACGGAAGCGACGGCACACTGGGACAACTGGACGCAGCTTCGTACCGAATATGCCGAGCGGCTGTTCGGCTGATTCCCGGATTTGACCGGTCGGCTGTCCGCATGGACAGCCGACCGGAGATCGTGGCATTGCTGGCGGCACAGCCCGAGCCGGAGTGGATGCCACGATCATGGAAGACAGCGAAGACTATCTGCGCAAGGCGATCGCACTTGCCTATTCCAATGCCGAAAAGGGCGGCCGCCCGTTCGGCGCGGTGATCGTCCGCGACGGACGGGTCATCGCCTCCGCGGTCAACGAGATCGTCGAAACGGGCGACCCGACGTCGCACGCCGAACTCAATGCTATCCGGATAGCCAGCCGGACGCTGGGCTCACCCGACCTTGCCGGTTGTTCGGTCTTCGCGAGCGGCCACCCCTGCCCGATGTGCATGGCCGCGATGCGCCTCGCGGGGATCAAGGCGGTAACCTACGCCTATTCGAACGAGGACGGCGCGCCGCATGGCCTGTCGACCGCCGCGATTTATGACGATCTGGCCAAGCCCTTTGCGGAGCAGGCGATGGATATCCGCCATCTCCCCGTCCGGCTGGCCGGCAAGCCCGATCTGTATGCGGGCTGGCGCCAGCAACAGCATTGATCGCCGGCCGGACATTCGCATTGGCTGACAACGCACATCACGCTATCGGCAGCGCCATGAGCCTGTTTCCGCCTGCCTCCTGCCCCCGGCTGATCGTCAAGATCGGATCGGCGTTGCTCGTCGATCCGTCGGGTGCGGTGCGGCGCGACTGGCTGGTCGGGATCGCCGCCGATATTAGCGAGCGCGCCCGCGCGGGACAGCAGGTCGCCGTCGTATCGTCAGGCGCGATCGCGCTCGGGGCACGGCGGCTCGGCCTTGCCAAGGGCGGACGCGGAACGCTGGAAGATGCGCAGGCGGCCGCCGCGACCGGACAGATCGCGCTGTCGCAGGTCTGGGCCGAAGTGCTCGCCGCCGAAGGGCTGACCGCCGCACAAATGCTCGTCACGCTCGACGACCTCGAACATCGCCGCCGTTATCTCAACGCCGCGGCGACGCTCGACCGGCTGCTCAGCCTCGGCGTCGTGCCTATCATCAACGAAAATGACAGCGTTGCGACCGAGGAAATCCGCTTCGGCGACAACGACCGCCTTGCGGCGCGTGTTGCCCAAGCCGCAGCGGCGGGCGGCGTCATCCTGCTGTCCGACATCGACGGCCTCTACGATCGCAACCCCGCACAGGAAGGTGCCGTCCATATCGCGCGCGTCGAGCGCATTGATGCCGCAATCGAGGCGATGGCGGACACGGGCTCGGCTTCGGGTATGGGATCGGGCGGCATGGTGTCGAAAATCGCGGCAGCGCGCATCGCCAATGCCGCGGGCGCGCACCTCGCGATCGCCTCGGGCCGCATCGACCGGCCGCTGTCGACCGCAGCACGCCATACGCTGTTCGCCGCCGATCGCGGC
>NZ_DATMST010000118.1:0-6363 GCF_035565275.1 Sphingopyxis sp. | reverse complement strand
ATGCCGCGGCAGGCGCGATCGTCGAGCGCGGCGGCGCCTTTTTGCACGCCCTCTGGCGCAGCGCGCGGCGGAGCGGCTGGGAGTGGTTCGAACCCGCTCTCGCCTATGACAATGCGCGTCTCGCCGAGGCGCTCCTGCGCGCCGGGCGGCGGACGGATTCCGTTCCGATGGAAGAGGCCGGCATCGGGGCGCTCGACTGGCTCTGCGACATCCAGACGAGCAGCGAGGGGCATTTCCGTCCGATGGGCTGCGAAGGCTTCGGCGCCGAGGGCGAGCTTTTTCCGTTCGATCAACAGCCGCTCGAAGTCTGGGCGACGGTCGATGCCGCCGCGACCGCCTACCGCCTGACGGGCAAGCTGCGCTGGCATGACCGGGCCGAGCGGGCCTATGGCTGGTTTCTCGGCGCGAACGACCGCGGCGCGGTGATCGCGAGTTCGGCAACGGGGCGCTGCTGCGACGGGCTGACCCGTCACGGGGTCAATTCGAATGTCGGGGCCGAGTCCGCGCTGGCTTTTCACCTTGCGCACCGCGCGATGGCCGATACATTCTGGACGCGGGGGATAGCGAAGGACACCGGCGCCAGCGATGTTGATCTGCAATCCGAACCACACGCCGCTGCACATTCTTCATGACAAGCTTGCGGCCGACCCTGCGCGGGTCGTGCTCAGGCCCTTCCACCTCGCCTGGCAGTCCAATGTGTCCGAACCATCGCGGGCGGCGCAGCTCGCCGCCGACATATTGGCGATGGACGAGGAGGAGGCCGAGGCACAGCTCGGCCTCGTGTGGAAGGATTTTTCCGAGCGCCACTGGCAGATCGGGCGGATCTTCGACGAACGCTTCGCCGAGGTCGCGGAAGATCTGGAGCTCGATCCCGGCATCGTCTCGCCCGTCAAGCGGCGGCTGATCGGCGCCTATTTCTGCCACGAATATAGCTATGCCGCCGCCGCGCTCATGAACCCGAGCGTCGTCCCGCATCCCGACCAGAGCGGGCTTGCCGCAGACCAGCAGCGCTTTCTCATGTCGATGCGCGCGGTGGGCGAGGGCCATATCAGCTCGGTCGCGTTCCGCGAGGGAATCATCGGCGAGGGCGGCGACTTCACGCTTTGGCCCCAGTCGGGACCCGCGATGGCGGCGGTTGCCGACGACCGCCATCGGCTTGGCGATGAGGGCAAGGTGAATGTACACCGTCAGCCCGACAGTGCGATCTCGAACAGCGTTCTTTTTCCGATGACAGAGGCGCAGCGCGGCGGCATCGAGGATCTGCGCCTCGTGCCCTTCGTCCACGACGATGGCCGCACGGAATATATCGGCACCTATACCGCTTATTCGGGGCAGGCGATCCGCTCGGAACTCCTGCGCACGACCGATTTCTCGGGCTTCTCGCTCGAGCCGCTGGCGGGCCGCGCCGCGCGCCACAAGGGCATGGCGCTGTTTCCGCGCAAGGTCGGCGGCCGCTATCTCATGATCGCGCGGCAGGACGGCAAGAACATCACCATCATCGCTTCGGACAGTCTCACCGACTGGGACGACGAGGGACAGATCCTCATGCGTCCCGCCTATGCGTGGGAGCTCATCCAGATGGGCAATTGCGGCAGCCCGATCGAATGCGACGAGGGCTGGATCCTTCTCACGCACGGCGTCGGTGCGATGCGCAAATACAGCCTTGGCGCGGCCTTGCTCGACCGCGACGATCCGACCAAACTCATCGCGCGCACCGAGTGCCCGATCCTATCGGCCGCCGAGAGCGACCGCGAAGGTTATGTTCCGAATGTGGTCTATACCTGCGGCGCGATGCGCGTCGGCGGGGACCTGTTCATCCCTTACGGGATTTCGGACAGCGCGATCGGTTTCGCGACGACGCCGATCGAGCGGCTGCTCGCGAGCATGAGCTAGAAGCCCGGCCGGCTTATTTGAAGGGCGCGGGACGCTCGATCTTCCGCCTGGCATCGACCGACGCGACGAGCACGGCGCAACACAGGCAGCCATCCTCGTCGGTCACCTCGATCCGGAGCGTATCGACATCGTTGATGAGTTCGGGATTGTCGCCGAGGAGGTGCCCCGCATAGCGGGCCGCCTCGACCCTTGCTGCGGCCGTGTCGGGCAGGTCGACGCCTTCGTCGTCGAGCTCGCGCTGGCCGCTGCTGCTGTGGAAATAATAACGGGGCATCCAACTTCTCCCACCTTCGGCAACTCACAAGTCTGCCTAGGGTTTCGATCCGGCCACCGCCCCTTCGTCACTGCACCACGACACATGCCGATCGGGGGGGCCTCATACCCGCCTATGGCGCTCAGGCGGCGGCAAATCCAGCCTTGTTCATCACCGCGGTCACATGTTTGTTGCCATCGGCGCCGAGCGCCGCCTTGAGGCGGGGGAAGAGGCGCTGCTCCTCCTCCTCGACATGCGCTTCGATCTCGGAGCGAAATTCGCGGACCTTGGCGATCCAGGCGGGGTCGGCGGCGTCCATTTCCGAGAGGTCGAAAAGATATTGCTTCACATAGCCATGGTCGTGAACGAGCTTGTCGGCGTCCTCGATCTGGCCATGGTCGCGCATCGCCGGATAGACGACATTCTCCTCTTCGAACGCATGTTTGGCGAGCGCGTGCTGGAGCTGGACGAGCAGAGCCTTGCGCTTTTTGACGTCGCTTTCGTCGGTCGCCTCGAGCGCGTCGAACAGCGTCATCGTCAACCGGTGTTCGGCCTTGAGTCCCTCGTCCCATTGTCCCTTGAGCGCGGTGAGGCTCTGCACCGCGGCCTTTCGGCCGAGGTTGGCGACGAGGCCGACGGCAAATCCCGCCGCGGCCGCACCGAGCAGGAAGGCCGGGTTGCCCCGCGGCTGGCGCGCGTTGGCGAAAATGTTGAGGGACATGGGAAGGCTCCTTCGAAAGGTCAGGGATGGTCGAGGCGGGTCTCGACGCGGATGAGCGATACCGCCGTGCGTCGCGGCTGAACGAGCATGAAGTGGGCCGCGACCGCGATGTCCTCGGCGCGAAGCATCTGATGCTTGCCGATCAGTTCCTTCTGCTTCTCGGGCGGGAATTCGGGATATTGGAAGTCGGCACCGGTAAACCCGGGCTCGATCAGTCCGACCTTGATATCCTGCTCCGCCAGCTCCTTGCGGAACGACTGGACGAAGCCCTGTATGCCGCTTTTCGCCGCGACGTAGATCGAGCTGCCCGGACCGCGCGACACCGCGGTCATCGATCCGATCACGATGATGTCGCTGCCCGCCGACATGCAGCGCGCCGCTTCCTGGGCGCAGACGAGATAGGCGGTGAAGTCGGTCTCGAGCTGGTAGCGCGCCTCACTCTCGCCTGCGTCGGCAAGCGCCGCCGCCGGGACGGCGGCGTTGATCACCGCGATGTCGATTTCGCCGAGAAAGTCTCGCGCTGCCTCGAAAAACCGGTCGACATCTTCCGCCATTGAAAGATCGACGTTGATCCCGTCGCCTTCGCCCACTTCGCGGATGCGCTGCAGCGCATCCTCCAGATGTTCGGGGGTACGGCCGCAGACGAACACCTTCACGCCGTAGCTTGCGAGCAGGACCGCGATCGCGCGGCCGATCCCGGTCGTGCCCCCGGTTATGATCGCCCGCCGGCCCTTGATGTCGGGGGCTTCGGTGTGCGCGTCGGCTTCATCGATCATGGCTTTTCCCCGAAGGTCGCGGAGACGGGATCGGCTCTCGTTCGCGCTGTCGGCGCGGCGACGACCCAGTAGGGATTGTCATCGTCGGCCTTGAGCAGGCTGCAGAGCGGCGCGCCGTCGACGAACAGCCGTGCGGAGCGGCCTGCCGCTTCGCCGGCGGCGATATCGAGCGCGCTTGCGGGGCTCGCCGCCTCGAAGAGGAGGCGCTTCTCGAGGCCGATATGATCCTCGTGATAGTGCAGCATGAGCGTCGGCTTGCGTGCGGGCGCCGGGCCGTCCGATGTTACTGCCGCGACTTGGCCGGTGACGGGAGCGTTCATCGTCAGCCCCTCAGTAAGCTGGCGGATCGCTGCTCGGGAAGGATTCGTCGGCGGCCTGGTCGACGCGGTCCCACTCACGCCTTACCTCGTCGCGCATGCCGTCCGGTCCCGCCGAGCGGGTCTGATCGAAATTTTCCGGATGCGTCTCGCCGTCGGCGAAGGCCGCCGAATGGCCGTCGTCTTTCGCATCGGCCGGCGCCTGCTTGCGCGTGAACCAGAACAGCGCCCCGAGGACGCCGATACCGAGAATTTTTCCGAACCCCGACGAGCGGCGGGGCGCCGTCATTGCATGTGCCATATCTGTCTCCAGCTTGAGAGAAAATCCGGGAGGCTGAAAGGGCAACGGGGGGGCGGGCTCAAAGTTGCCGCGGCGCCGCACCGATTAACAAATGTTGCGCTGTTTGTACCGGCCGTGCGTGGCGGACGCCTCAGTTCCAGCTGAGAAGGAGGCTGCCATTCGCCGGAACGAGGAAATCGAGGCGGTCGCCGCTGTTCCCGTCGGGCCGGATCGCATCGCCGTCCGCCGCGGCGACGCGTATCGCGGGAAGCTCGCCCCGGCTCTTCCGGACGAAGCTGAGCCGGGCCGTGCAGCCTTCGCCGCCGTCGAGGCGAAGCGAGAGCCGCGCTGGCGCCATGCGCTCGAGGGCACGGACGAAATGATCGCAATAAAGGTCGAACGGCGCGCCGTCGACGTGGTGAAAGGCGCGGGTCGCGAAGATGAATGCGGCCCCGGCGCCATAGACTTCCTGCCCCACCTGGCCCGCGGGCTGACCGTCGGCATAAAGATCCTCGACGGGAAAGGAGAGGGCGGGGTCGATGCGCCCGTTACCGGGGCGCTGTTCGTCCGAGACGGCCTCGGCGGGCAGGGCGTCGGGATAATAAAACCAGGCCCGATCGAGCGCATAGCGGCAATATTCCGAAATCAGCATGCGCGCCGCCGGCTCGAGGTCGGGTCCGCTGTCGGCAAGATAATGTTCGAAAGCGGCGAAGCTGTCGAAACATTCGTAGATCGCCATATAGGGTGCGTCCTGCAGACAGGTCGCGCCCAGAAAGTTGCGGTGATGAACGGCGAGGCCGATCTCGCTTTCCCAGATCTCGGTGTGATGAAAGAAGCTCGCGAGATAGACATAGCTCTGCTCGCGGTAGACGTCGCGGCCGGTGACCCGCCACAAGCGCATGCAGGCGGCAGCCCCCCAGGCGGTGAGGTTGGCTTGATAATTGATGTCGAAACCCAGACCGACCGCGGTGTCGATCGCGGCGCACGCCTCGTCGAGATACAGCTTCTCGTCGGTGAGCTCGAACGCCTCGAGCATCACCCAGGCATAGATGCCGCCGACATCGGTCTGGCCGCGCCCGTCGGCTCCGGCGGTCTCGGTGATGACCGAGAAATCGGTGATCTTGTACTGGATCGGCCATTTGTAAGTGAAATGCCGCGCTGCGCGGATGGCATAAGGAAGCGATTTCAGAAACAGCCGCCGCGCCTTCGCGTCGCCATCGAGAGCGAGTTTTCCGAGGTTCAGCAGCGGGTGGTAGAGATACCAGCTGTCGACGGCATCGGCATCCTTGTCGTCACCGACATTGGGCAGATAGCGGCGCAGCGTCTCGAGCTTCCGGTCGTAAAATTTGCCGAGGCCGGCCTTGAACTCTTCCTCGAGGGGATGAATCTCGCCGCGCCATTTCCCCCAGTCGTGCAGTGCCTGCACGATCGACATCTGGACCATGGCGTCCGGATATTCGGCATCCGTATAGGGGTGGATGTAACGATGACCATAATAGCGCACGGTCGCCTCCGGCGCGGCGCCGAGATGTCGCGCCGTCCGCGCGGCCCGCTGCCGCCAGTCGCGATAGTCGGTCGGCGGCAGGGACAGCGAACGATAGGCAGCGCCCAGCATCTGGAGAAATCGCCGCGCGCTGTCGCGCTCGTCTGCCGGAGAGCCGTCGCGGACGACTAGCCTCGCATCGCTCAGCGTATAAGTGATCCCGGGCGCCAGCGGTGCGGCTTCGTCGGCAGTGTGGAGCGTCTGGCCGGGAAGGCGGAAGCCCAGCCCCGGCCAGATGCCTCCCACCGCGGCATCCGGATTGGTGCCAGTCGCCTGGAAATAGGGATTGAGCGCGGTGAAATCCTGGAAATAGAAAAAGGTACCGAAGGCGGGGTCGGTAAGTTCGCCATAGAGGAGCCCGGCGTTGAGACCGCGTTGCACCGCCTCGACGGTTCCGCGGGTCCCCATCGGATCGTCCTGGGCGTCGAACGGAAAGAGATCGCGCGCTCCGGCCGGAAGGAGCAGCGGCGCCGAGGGGCGGAGTGTCGAGACAAGGCGGAGGCAGGGGAGCGGCCCGGGTCGCGCCTCGAGCGCGACCTCATGCGCGCCGATCGCACTTTCGACATGCACGCGGGCGAGC
>NZ_DATMST010000117.1:0-7504 GCF_035565275.1 Sphingopyxis sp. | reverse complement strand
GTCGGGGCGTTCGGGCCCGGCGCGCGCGACGCGCGCGGCGCGCGATCCGAAGCTGGCGCGCGAACTGTGGCAGCGCTCGATCGACCTGACCGGGGTCGATCCGGGCCTCTGACGAAATTTTTTTCGCTTGTGAGTCCTCATCGCCACACCACCAGTGGTTGAGTCTCGGCGTCGCGGCTGACTCCATATGGTGTGCCAGACTCGTTTCGTTCTCGTCGCGTTAACCAATTGGAGAGGCGGAATCCCTAGAGTCCGGCGCTTGACGGCGGACTCCGCCTGACTCATCAGGGCCTTCTTTCAGTCGAAGACAGGGGCGAAACATGGGTGTGATGGAACGGGTCAAGGCCCCGGCGACGAAGCAGCGGACGGCGAAAGTCGCGCCGGCCGACCTGCCGCTCGACAGCATCCTTCAGGGTGATTGCGTCGAAATGATGCGCAGCCTGCCCGCGGCGTCGGTCGACATGATCTTCGCCGATCCGCCGTACAATCTCCAGCTCGGCGGCGACCTGCTGCGCCCCGACGGCAGCCAGGTCGATGCGGTCGACGACGACTGGGACAAGTTCGACAGCCTTGCGACCTATGATCGCTTCACGCATGCTTGGCTGAAGGAAGCGAAGCGCATCCTGAAGCCGAACGGCAGCATCTGGGTGATCGGCAGCTATCACAATATTTTCCGCGTCGGCACCGCGTTGCAGGACAATGACTATTGGATCCTCAACGATATCGTGTGGCGCAAGGCCAACCCGATGCCCAATTTCAAGGGCACGCGCTTCACCAATGCGCACGAGACGCTGATCTGGGCATCGATGGGCGAAAAGGCGCGCTACACCTTCAACTATCGCGCGATGAAGACGCTGAACGACGAACTCCAGATGCGGTCGGACTGGCTGATCCCGATCTGCGGCGGGCAGGAGCGGCTGAAGAAGGGCGGAACGAAGGTTCACCCGACGCAGAAGCCCGAAGCCTTGCTCTATCGTATCCTGCTCGCCTGTTCGAACCCCGGCGACGTGATCCTCGATCCCTTTTTCGGCACCGGCACGACCGGCGCGGTCGCGAAACGTCTCGGTCGCCATTTCATCGGCATCGAGCGCGAGGATGATTATATCGAAGCCGCGCTGGAACGCATCGAGCTGGCGCTGCCGCTCGACGAAAGCGCGGTAAAGACGATGATGGCGCCGAAGGCGGCGACGCGCGTCGCGTTCGGCACGCTTGTCGAATGCGGCATGATCGCGCCGGGGACGGTACTGACCGATACGAAGCGCCGCTGGAAAGCCAGGGTGCGCGTCGACGGAAGCCTCGAATGCGAGGGCCAGCCGGCCGGGTCGATCCACAAGGTCGGCGCGGGCGTGCAGGGTGCGCCGAGCTGTAATGGCTGGACCTTCTGGCACGTCGACACCGGCAAGGAACTGCGCGTGATCGACGCGGTGCGGCAGGACTGGTTGCTGGCGAACGAGGCATAGGATATCCGGCGTCGCCTCTGCGAAGGCGGAGGCCGTTGGCAACTTTGCGCCACGCCGATAGCGGCCCCCGCCTTCGCGGGGGCGACGGAGTGAGAACGGGCATGTTTCAACCTTTGACCAAGCCCGACCTCGGCGCCGCATCGGCGATTGCGCAGATTTATTGCCGACCCGCCTGCTTCGTCGACCGGCCGCACGAGCTGGACGACGACTGCCTGCGGATCGCCGATACGATGGTCTGGTTCGCCGCGTGGCATATGAGTTTGCGTGACGGCCCGGCGGTCAGATCGGCGGTCGTTCCTGTGGCCGAATGGGGAGGCTGGATCGCCGCAATGCCCGAGGGGCTGGCGCGATCCGCTACCGCGCAGCGTGCCGGCGTCGTGCGGCCACGCGGCACCCTTCAGCTCGGCGAGCGGACGGTCCAGCTGAACGAGCCGCAGTTGATGGGCATATTGAACGTCACGCCCGACAGCTTTTCGGATGGCGGCAAGCATGTCGACATCGCCGCGGCGGTCGACGCGGGGTTCGCGATGGGCTCGGCGGGCGCGGCGATCGTCGACGTTGGCGGTGAATCGACGCGGCCAGGTGCGCCGCTCGTCTGGGAAGGCGACGAGATCTCGCGGATCGAGAGCGTCGTCGCGGGGCTGGCGAAGGGCGGCGTCGCGGTTTCGATCGACACGCGCAAGGCGGCGGTGATGGAGGCGGCGCTTGCCGCCGGCGCGACGGTCATCAACGATATTTCGGCGCTGCGCTACGACGACCGGGCGATGGAGGTCGTCGCGGGCGCCGGCTGTCCGGTGGTATTGATGCACGCCCCGTCGGCAAAGAGCGATCCGCATGAGGGCGGTTCATACGCCCACGTCGTTTTCGACGTTTACGATATGCTTGCCGGACGCATCGCTGCGTGCGAGGCGGCGGGAATCGACCGGTCGCGCCTCATCGTCGATCCCGGGCTCGGCTTCGGCAAGGGGGTCGTCGACAATCTGGCGCTGATCAATGGTCTCGCGCTGTTCCATACGCTCGGCTGCCCGATCCTGTTCGGCGCAAGCCGCAAGCGGATGATCGGCGCGCTCGATAACGAAGCGGCGGCCGATCAGCGGCTGGGCGGCACGGTGGCGCTCCACTATCAGGCGGCAGCGCAGGGTGCGCAATTGCTGCGCGTCCACGACATTGCCGAGAACCGGCAGGCGCTGCGCGTCTGGCGCGGGCTGCGCGACGCGGCGCTGACCGCCTAATTCCCCTCGCGCCGCGCCTTCTTTCCGCGGGCGACTTCGGTTGCGAGCGCCTCGAAGCGCGGTTCCCATGTCCGGCGAAAGCGCTGAACCCACGCATCGACCTCGTCGAAGCGCTCGGGCGCGACTGCATAGAGCCGCCGCCTCCCGTCGGCGCGCGACGTTGCAAAGCCGCTGTCGCGCAGCACGCGCAGATGCTGCGACACCGCGGGCTGCGAAATGCCGAACTCGGCGGCGATGACCTCGACGATGTCGCCCGACGCACGCTGGCCGTCGGCGAGCAGTTCGAGGATGCGGCGGCGAACCGGGTCGCCGAGGATATCGAAAGCGTGACTCATTCGGGAGCGGCGGCGCCGGTATAGAAAGCGGTGGTGCTGGCGCCCGCGCGTTTCGCAGCCTCCTCAGCGGTCCCGTACGCGATCGAAGCCGCGGTCCACGCGTCGCTGCTCCAGGTCGCGAACGCCTTGCCTTCGTCGCCGAGCGCCCATGTCTCCTCGGCAAAGCGCTCGTTGCTTTCGCCGGTTTCGATATGCCAGCCAAGGCCCATCAGCGACAGATCCCAGCCGACGCCGACGGCGCCCGGGCCGAACCGGTCCCAGAACTCCTCGGACTTGTCGTCGAGCGGCGCGATATGGCGGAGTGTGAGGCGCGTGACATCGCTGCCGGCTTCGGCCAGTTCGACCTCGACCCAGCTCATCCCGCCGCCAAACTCCCAGGTCAGCGCGAAGCTGCGCGGGGGTGTGCACGCGGTGACCGTACCGCCGGCATTGCCCTTGATCTGGTAGCGGCCGCCAAGTTCGAGATCACCGCTGACCGGTGCGAACCAGCGCGGGATGCGGTCCTTTTCGGTGATCGCGTTCCAGAGGTCGTCGATGCCGGTCGGATAATCGCGCGACGCGACGACGGCGCGCGCCGGCTGTCCCTCGTGCGTGACATCCTCGACCGTGCGGACGACCATGGCGGCCTGGGCAATGGTATCGAACGGCATGATGATTCTCCCGATTGGTTCGGGGGCATTATATAAGCTATAACTTATATATCAATATCGCGTCTCGCAATCCGGACGCGGCGCGCCTAAACGGCTGACGAAAACAGGGAGAGATAGCATGGCGGTCTGGCTTGCGGTCATCATCGGCGTGATCGTCGCAATCGCCATTCCGCTGATTGGCCTATGGTACGCGCGTTCGGAAAAGCCCGGGGACTAGACATCCAATCCGCTCAGGCGGCGGTGTCGATCCCGAGGTCGCTCAATTTCCGGTAGAGCGTCGAGCGACCGATGCCGAGGCGACGGGCGACTTCGCTCATGCGGCCGCGATAGTGGCCGATCGCGAGGCGGATCACGTCGGCCTCGATTTCGTCGAGCGGGCGCAGATTGCCGTCGGGCAGATAGAGCGTGACCCCGATCGCCTCGCCATTGATCGCGACTTCGCCTTCGCCGTGGGCGCTGCCCCCGGCGAGCGTCGCTTCGATCGCCCGGAAATCGGCGCTGGTCAGCACGTCGGTCTTGCTGTCGACCGCGGCGCGGAACAGCACATCCTGCAACTGGCGGACATTGCCCGGCCAGGCATAGGCGGCGAGCAGGCGCAGCGCGTCGTCGGTGACCCCGATCGGACCCATGCCGGGCAGACCGCCGATGCGTGCCAGCAGGTGGCGCGCGAGCGGGCCGACATCGCCGCGGCGCTCGCTCAGCGAGGGCAGGGTAAATTGCGCACTGGACAGCGCGTAGAAAAGATCTTCGCGAAAATGACCCGCCTCGATCAGCTTGTCGAGCGGGCTGGTGCTCGTCGCGATAATGCGGACGTCAACGCTCTGGCGGATCGAGCCGCCGATCATCTGGACTTCGCCGGTGTTCAGGAATTCGACGAGCTTCGCCTGCGTTTCGAGCGGGATGCATTCGACATGATCGATGATGATGCTGCCGCCGTCGGCCTGGACGAGGCGGCCGACCTGACGGTCGAACGCGCCGGCAAAGGCGCCGCGTTCATGGCCGAAGAGGCCCGAGCCGATCAGCCCCGGCGACACCGCCGAACAATCGACCATGACGAGTTGGCCGCGCGCGCGGGGGCTGGCGCTGTGGATCGCGCGGGCAAAGACTTCCTTGCCGGTCCCGGGCTTGCCGTTGATCATCACCGGGACGCGCGCGCGCGCGGCCTTGGCCGCGATCGCGAGGGCGCTGCGGAAATTGGGGCTGGACCCGATGATTTCCTCGAACGCGAGCGGCGCGCGCAGCTTTTCGGTGAGCGGGCGGAGTTCGCCCTGCGGGCCGCCGGTCGATACGACGCGGTCGAGCGCCTCGAGCAGACGGTCGGGCGCGATCGGTTTCTGGACGAAGTCGCTCGCGCCGGCGCGCATCGCGCCGACCGCGACCTCGACGCCGTTGCGCATCGTGATGACAACGAGCGGCAGCGCAGGGCGCCAGCGACGGAGTTCGGTAACGAATTCGGGGATGGAAACGCCGGGAGCGCCCTGATCGACAAGCACCGCGTCGAGCGCCATGCCTTCCTGTGTGCCGAGCTTGGCGAGCGCGGTGTCGGTATCGGCCGCGATGACGCTGCGCCAGCCGCCGCGCGACACCAATGCCGCCAGAAAGCGCTGCTGCGCAGGCTCGCTGTCGACGATCATCACCATTCGCGTGTCGCGCGTGCTTACCATCGTTCCGAATCTGCCCCCTGAGCCGATAAATATATGATTTTTTTCCGCTTAAGTCGCATGTTTAACCGATAGGGGTAAAAGGGCGATTAAGGCCAATCGTCTTTTGCCGCTGCCGCGCGGTGGTCAAACCCGCACTTGAGCATCGCAGAACGCGTGGCTAAGACCGGCGCGATAACCGATTCTGGGGCGCGGCGCTGTGCGTTCTGTCACATGAAACGGCAATTATAGGGGAAAAGCGATGGCACAGCAGGAAATGAAGGCAGCCGAAGAGACCTATGCGGGTTTCATCAGCCTGTTCAAAGTCGGGTCGATCATCACTGCGATCGTCACTATCGGCGTCGTCCTCCTGATCGCGTCCTGATCCGGCCGGCATGCGCATCGCTGTCCTGAAGGAGCTCGCCGCCGGCGAGACCCGCGTCGCCGCGACCCCCGAAACCGTGAAGAAATTCATCGGATTGGGAGCCGAAGTTGCCGTTGAAGCGGGAGCGGGCGAGCACGCCTCGATCGCCGATGCCGATTATAGCGCTGCGGGCGCCGGCGTCGGCAGCCGCGCCGAGACATTGAAGGGCGCGAACATCATCCTCGCGATCCAGGGGCCCGATCCGAAAGGTCTTTCGGGCTTTGCCGATGGCGCGTGGCTTGCCGCCGGGCTCAACCCGTTCGGCGAGCGTTCGCGCGTCGACGATTATGCGAAGCTCGGTATCGAAGCGCTGGCGATGGAATTCATGCCGCGCATCACGCGCGCGCAGTCGATGGACATATTGTCGAGCCAGGCGAACCTTGCGGGCTACAAGGCGGTGCTGATGGCCGCCAATGCCTATGGCCGCGCCTTTCCGATGATGATGACCGCCGCGGGCACCGTCAGCGCCGCCAAGGCCTTTATCATGGGTGTCGGCGTCGCCGGGCTGCAGGCGATCGCGACCGCGCGCCGGCTCGGCGCACAGGTCAGCGCGACCGACGTGCGCGCGGCGACCAAGGAACAGATTCTCAGCCTCGGCGCCAAGCCGATCTTCGTCGAGACGGTCGCGGGGATCGAGGGCGAGGGTGCGGGCGGCTATGCCACCGAAATGTCCGACGAGTACAAGGCGGCACAGGCCGAGCTCGTCTCGTCGCATATCGCCAAGCAGGATATCGTGATCACCACCGCGCTGATCCCCGGGCGCCCCGCGCCGCGGCTGATCAGCGACGCGCAGCTCGCCACGATGCGCAGCGGCAGCGTGATCGTCGACATGGCGGCCGAAAGCGGCGGCAATGTCGAGGGGTCGGTTTCGGGCGAAGCGAAGAAAATCCATGGCGTGACCGTGATCGGTGCCAGGAATATCGCCGCGCTGATGCCCGCCGACACCAGCGCGCTGTTCAGCCGCAACCTGTTCAACTTCCTCTCGGCCTTCTGGGACAAGGAAGCGGGGAGGCCGGTGCTCGACGAGGAAATCGGCAATGCGGTGCGCCTGACGCAGGGCGGTAATGTCGTCAACGAGCGCTTGCTCGGTTAAACGAGGGCGCGGCGATGGGTCTGTTCAGCGCCGGAAATATCGATGTCACAGGCGCACAGGCCGAATTTCAGGCCTGGCTGATCGACGACGAGCGCGTGCTCGCGGCTTTCCGGACGATTCGCGACACCGTGCTGCTGACCAACCTGCGCTTCATCTTCGTCGACGTGCAGGGACTGACGGGATCGAAGAAGGATTTCCAGAGCATCCCGTGGCGATCGGTCACGCGTTTCTCGTTCGAAACCGCGGGGACGTTCGACCTCGACGCTGACATGAAAGTCTGGGTTTCGGGGGCAGCGACGCCGCTCGAAGTCAAGATTTCGCGCAAGAGCGATCCGCAGAAAATCCATCAACTGATGGCGCGGTTGATCGTCGGCCGCTGATCCTTTCGCGCAAAAATGGCCAATTTCGGCCTTTTCATGAAACTTTCCCAGGGTAGTATACGTTCAGGGTTTCCTTGAACCCTGAATTTTCAACAACCGGAGAATGATTGATGTTGCGTGCGAAGCTTTTCGCTACTCCCCTGATTGCCCTGACCGCAGTGGCCCTTTCGCCTGTTTTCGCGCAGGAAACGCCGGCTCCGGCCGACACCGCCGCTCCCGCTGAAGCCGAAGCCGCTGCCGATGCGGCCGCGCCTGCCGAAGCGGCCGCCGACGTCGCAGCTCCTGCGGCG
>NZ_DATMST010000116.1:0-14141 GCF_035565275.1 Sphingopyxis sp. | reverse complement strand
CTTCATCGTCGTCGCGCTCGTCGTGCTGCTCGCGCTCGCGCTGCCCGTCGCGCGGTCGACCGAACGCCGCTGGTACCATCTCAGCCGCCAGGCGCTCGCCAGCTGGGGCCTGCACGCCCGTTTCCGCCGCGATGTCCGCCGGCTCTGGATCGCAGCGCTCACTCTCCCCTTCCTGTGGGTCAGCGGCGCGATGGCAGCGACCGACGCGATCGCTGCGATCATCCGCTAATCCGCTTTCGTCATCCCGGACGCGTCACCCCGGACTCGATCCGGGGGCCGGGATCCATTCCAACGGCAAAGTCATGGACCCCGGATCAAGTCCGGGGTGACGATGAATGAAATGGCAGCTTCCGGTCTTAGCCGACGTTCATCGGGAAACTGCCGGAATCCGGAAGTTCGCGTTCGGACTCCATCCGGTGCCCCGGCGGGATGCCCGTCTTGCGGGCGTCATCGCATGGGATTAATCCCGCGTCTCATGAGCGACGCCAAAATTTTCATCAGCGCGAACGATCTGCTCGCCGACTCGCTTCGCCTTGGCATGCAGGTGGTCGACAGCGGTTTCAAGCCGACCCACCTCGTCGGGATATGGCGCGGCGGCGCCCCGGTGGGCATCGCGGTGCAGGAGCTGCTCGACTATCACGGCCACCACTGCGACCACATCGCGATCCGCACCTCCTCCTATCAGGGCATCGACCGGCAGGATCCCGAGGTGAAGGTCTTTGCGCTCGGCTACCTCATCGATACGCTCGATCCCGATGACCGGCTGCTCATCATCGACGACGTTTTCGATTCGGGCCGCAGCATCCGCGCCTTCATCGCCGAACTCAAGGCGCGCTGCCGCCACAATATGCCGCGTGACATCCGCATCGCGACTGTCTGGTTCAAGCCCGGACGCAACGTCACCGATCTCCGGCCGGATTTCTTTGTACACGAAACCGACCGGTGGCTGATCTTTCCGCACGAGATCGACGGGCTGACGATCGAGGAAATCCGCCGGCACAAGCCCGAAGCGGCGATCATCCTGCGCGAGGAGAGGATGTCCCGTGACTGAGGGGTTCGCCTCGGCGGAAGACCGGGCCCGCTTCATTGCGGGCCTGCCCAAGGCCGAGCTTCACCTCCATATCGAAGGCTCGCTCGAACCCGGGCTGATGTTTGCCCTCGCGCAGCGCAACGCCGTCGCCATTCCCTTCACCAGTGTCGAAGAGGTGCGCGCCGCCTATGCCTTTTCGAACCTCCAGGATTTCCTCGATATCTATTATCAGGGGATGGGCGTCCTTCACGCCGGGCAGGATTTTTACGACCTCACCGCGGCCTATCTCGCGCGTGCCCACACGGATGCCGTCCGCCACGTCGAAATTTTTTTCGACCCGCAGGGTCACACGACACGCGGCGTCGCGTTCGAAACCGTGATCACCGGCATTACGCGCGCGCTCGACGATGCCAGAGCGCGCTACGGCATGACGTCGAAGCTCATCATGTGTTTCCTCCGTCACCTCAGCGAGGCCGATGCCGAAGCGACGCTCGATGAAGCGCTGCCCTTTCTCGATCGCATCGACGGCGTCGGGCTCGATTCCTCCGAAGTCGGCCACCCGCCGGCCAAGTTCGAACGCGTCTTCGCCCGCGCCCGCAGCCTTGGGCTCAAGATCGTCGCGCATGCGGGCGAGGAAGGCCCGCCCGCTTATGTCCACGAGGCGCTCGACCTCCTCAAAGTCGACCGCATCGACCATGGCAACCGCAGCCTCGAAGACCCCGCGCTGGTTGCGCGCCTCGCGCGCGAGGGCATGTGCCTTACCGTCTGTCCGCTCTCGAACCTCAAGCTCTGCGTCGTGGATGACATGGCCGCGCATCCGCTCAAGACCATGCTCGGCGCCGGGCTGGCCGTAACCGTCAATTCGGACGACCCCAGCTATTTCGGCGGCTATGTGAACGCCAATTACCGCGCCGTCGCCGACGCGCTCGACCTGACGAAGGACGAGCTGCTAACGCTCGCGCGCAACAGCTTCACCGGCTCTTTTCTCGACGGGGACGCCAAGGCCCGCCATCTCGCCGCGATCGACGCTTACGCCTGACCGCAATCAGGCGGCGAGGAGTACGCTATGATAGGCGCGATCCTCGAAAGCATGGCCCGCGCCCATGGCGACGCAGATCAGCGCATCGTCGGCGACGCGGACGTCGAGCCCCGTCGCCTTTGCAATAGCGATGTCCATCCGCCCCAGCAAAGCCCCACCCCCGGTCAGCGTGATGCCCTGATCGATGATGTCCGCCGACAGTTCGGGCGGCGTCTGTTCGAGAGCGGCGCGGACCGCGGCGACGATCTGCCCCACTGGCTCGGCCAGCGCCTCGGCGACCTCGGCTTCCGAAACGCGGACCTCCGACGGCCGGCCGTTTACCAAGTCGCGTCCCTTGACGCCCATCACGATTCCCTCGCCCTCAGGCGCGACGGCGCATCCGATCGCGAGCTTGACGCGCTCGGCGGTCATTTCGCCGATCATCAGATTATGTTTGCGACGGATATAGGAGGAGATCATGTCGTCCATCTTGTCGCCGCCGACCCGCACCGAGTTGCTGTAGGCGATGCCGCCCAATGACAGGATCGCGACCTCGGTCGTCCCGCCGCCGATATCGACCACCATCGCGCCCATCGGTTCGGTGACCTGCAACCCCGCGCCTATCGCTGCCGCCAGCGATTCCTCGATCAGCTGGACGCTGACGGCGCCGGCGTTGGTCGCTGCATCGCGGATCGCGCGGCGTTCGACCATTGTCGATCCCGACGGTACGCAGATCACGACATTGCTGCGCTGGCGCAAAGGTCCGGATCCACCCTTTGCCTTGTCGATGAAGAATTTGATCATCTGTTCGGCAACCTCGATATCGGCGATCACGCCGTCGCGCAGCGGCCGGATCGCCTGGATGTTGCTCGGCGTCTTGCCCATCATCAGCTTGGCTTCGTTGCCGACCACCTTGACCCGCCGCACGCCGTCGCGCGTCTCGAGTGCGACCACCGACGGTTCGTTGAGGACAATGCCCTTGTCGCGGGCATAGACTACGGTGTTCACGGTTCCCAGATCGATGGCCATATCATGCGCGGCCGATGCGAACCGATTAAAAAATTTCATGTGCGGCGGGGGCCTTCTGGCTGAGGGGGAAATCGCGCGTGCACGCGATCTACGCCCGCAACACCCGTGAGGTCCGGCTTGTGCCGATGCGCCGAATGGCGTCAATGGCGCAGGTTCAGGCCGTTGGTTTAACAGGCCCGGACGAGCGCGCCGCACGATCTGCCTCCGTTCGGACACGCTTCGGCGTCGTTCCGGGCGCGCGGCGCTTTAGTCGGGGGCCACGAATTTCAAGCCCTGCAACCGGACGGCCCGGTCCTCGATACAGACCGGTGCCGCGATCAGCCGCATCCAGCGCGGCGCGGCATGGACCGGCCGGATTTCGGCATCGAGCGTGAAACCGCGCCGGTGCCTGATTGCATAGGCGCGCAGTTTTTCCCATCGCCGCTCGCGAATCCTCGCCATAGAGTGCCACCGCGTCGTCGCGCGCGACGACTTCGCTGCGCGGGGAGGCCGAAAATATCATAGACTTCGTTCGACCACGTCAGGCTGTTGTCGGCGAGATCGCACTCCCACCGCCCGATACGGCGGCGCCCGAGCGGCCCATTTTGCAAGCCATTGCGACATACGCCACGCTTTCAGGCGCGTCACTGCCGTGGAGTTGGCCAAGCTTGAAATAGCGGTCGCGCTCATAGAGCGGCCAGCTGTGATGGACGGGCAACGGATAGGTCTGCTTCAACGCGCTGGTCTTTGGCTGGATCACAGAAATGACAAGCGATCGCCGCTTAACAACTCGTGATCCCGATTGACAGTCCCCGGCGTGCTATCGCCCGTGGGCCAGCGCGATCCCCGCCAGATTCTGCGTCCGCTTGACATGCCGCACGTTCGGCATCGTCCCGTCACCGGCGAGTGCGCGAAAATCGGCGAGATGATCGGCCGCCGCGCCGCGGGCGCGCACGGTGCCGTTCGCCTGCGCGACCACCGCCGCCGCGTCGCCGAGCAGGATGAAATCCGTCAGGCCGAGGTCCTTCGCCAGCCGTAGTGCCGCGATCAGCGCAAGCCACTCGGCGTCCATGCTGCTGCCAATCCCTGCGTCGCGCACGACCACGGCAGCACCGCCGGTGACGATGGCGGTTTCCATCCTCCCCGGATTGGGACGACAGCCGCCGTCGAAATAGATCTTGATACGGCGCGCCGGCATGCTTTCCTCCTAATGTGGCTCGCTTCCGCTTCCTATCCTTTCCGTCAGAACTTCCCCCGCACCTGAAACGAAAAGATCGGGCCGATCAGCCGATCGCGGTCCTCGATGAAATCAATCGGGCTTGCGCCGCGCACACCGGTGTAGACGGTACGGTCCCGCCGCGACCGGGCATTGACGATGTTGCGGATCGAAGCCCGGACGGTCAGCCCCATGACATCCTTGTTTTCGATAAAAACCGACGCCCATACCGGTCCTTCCCATACCCTGTCGGTCTGGTTGCGGCGGTAATTGGGCTGATAGTGCGAATATTCGGCGTCGCCGCCCCACGCCCAGTCGCTGCCAGGGATGTCGTGACGCAATGCGATGCTGGCGATCGTGTCGGTGAAACCGTTCCACTGGCGCTTTTCGCCAGTGAACGGATCGCGCAGTGACGATTTCTGAAGCAACAGGCGCGTGTCGAGCCTGACCCCTTTCAGCCCCGCGGGATCGAGATTGATCGTCGAGGTCCAGTCGATTGCGCCCGCCCAGGATTTTGCGATATTGCCGACGGCTTCGCCATTTTCGCCGATCGGAATGACGTCGACGCGGTCCTCGACATCGCGATAGATCAACTGCAGCTTCGTCGATCCCCACGCGCCGAACTTCTTGTTGACCTCCGCCTCGTATGTCCAGTCCTGTTGCGGCCTGAGGTCGTTGTTGCCCTCGTTCTGGTTGCCGTCGTTGAGGAAGGCGCGGGCAAGAAAGTCGTAGAAGGAAAGCTGAAGCACGCGCCGTCTCAGCTTCACCGACACGTCGAAATCCGCCGAAGGCGCCCAAGCGAGCGAGATTGACCCCTTCGGGCGGAAAAATGTCCGGGTCAGCCCGTTCATCCCGGTCTGCGTGATCGTCGAATGCTCGGCGCCAGCGATGATCTGGAAATTCAGCGTGCCGGTCAGCTTGCGGCCAAAGCTCAGCAGCCCTTCGTACCGGTCCTCGCTTACCCCGCCGGTGCCGCCTTCGAACGGCTGCTCGACGAACACTCCGTCGCGATCGAGCACTGCGATCGACGCGACGTTATCGAGTGTGTTGAACGCCGCCTCGCCCGACAGTTGCCAATCGCCGCCGAACATCTTCCATTGATATTCGCCGCGCGCGATCGTTTCGCCGATGTTACCCGTTTGCGCGAAACGATCGCCGGTTGCGGGCGCGCCGTCGTCGGGGGTGGTGACGATTTCCTGCGAATAGGGTTCGTGGCTGAACCGGCGCAGCCCGATCAGCTTCAGCCTCCCCGGACCAAGACCGAACTGATAGTCGCCGCTGACCTCGTAATTCCAGCTGTCGGAATTTTCGCGTACCGTACGCAGCCGGTCGGTAAGCCCCGGGCCCGTGCGCACGCCGTCCTCGTAATAGCGGTCGTATTTGCGCTGGTAATGGCCACCGAGATTGGCGACCGTATCGCCGACGGGGTCCCAGGTGATCCGTCCCGACAGCTTCGGCGTGTCGTAATGGGTGTTCCAGATATCGCGGCGGCGCTCGATGATGTTGCCCGTGGCGTCGGTGATCAGCGTCGGGCCGCCAGCACCGCTGCGCGCCGAATCGTCGTTGTTGAGCGCGGCTTCATATTCGATGTCGCCGCTGCGGCCGCGTACCGAAACGTCGGCGCGCGTGAACAACGGGTCGGTATAATGCGGGCGAAATTCGGGCTTCCAAGAAAATTGTCCCGAAATGCCGTCGGCCCGATAGACGATATTGGCGACCTGTCCCGACAGTCCCGGGATATCGAGCGTCGCGCCGTCGATGATCTCGATGCGCTCGACATTGCCTGCGGGGATACGTGACAGCTGGGTGTACATGTCGTCAGCCTTGTTCGACGGCCGCTTGCCGTTGAACAACACATTGCCCGTCGCCTGCCCCAGCCCGCGCAATTCCTCGTTGTCGCGGATCTGGAAACCGGGAACTTGGTTCAGCATGTCATAGGCGTTCACGGGCGCGTAGCGCGTGAAATCGGCAGGCGTATAGACCTGCCGCGCGGCGCGATCCGTGGTCGCAGGCACCTCGGCCGATGCAGGTGGCGGCGTATCGCCCGAAGCGGGCACCTCTTGTGCCGCCGCGGGCATTGCGGAAAACACGGCGGCGGCGGCGGCGGCAAGACTGACCCGATGTATCACTGCGCCTTCCCCAGGGCGGCGCGGTTCATCGCCTGCGCATATTCGCCCGTGACGCCCATCGCCTTCATGCCGACCACCTCGTCGGCGCTCAGCTTCCGATATCCCGCCGCCGCGAGCCCGCGGACGTAGGCGCCGTCGACACCGAGCGCCTTGCATGCGATCGCATCCTCGACGTCGGTCAGCACCAGCGCCTCGGACTTGAGGTCGCGTATATATTCGGGCCGAACCGCGAGCGCGGCGGCCGCGATCAGGTCGTCGGCGTCCTTCGGCCGCACGCCTTCGCGTGTCAGGCCGTCAGCCAGTTCGATTGTCGCGTCGACGAGCAGCATGGTGAGCAGCGTCGGCCGTTGGTCGGGCGACAGGCCGCGCTCGTTCAGTTGCCGCTCAAACCGAGGGTCGGAGGTGAAGCGGCAGTCACCCGCCCCTTCGAAGGCGCCGGTCAGCGTGCCGGCGCATGCCAGTGTGCCCGCGCCGTGGGTCACGGTGAAGCTGACCGGCCCCGGCGTCTTCCGCCGCAGCACCGCCTCGGCCGCAGCGAAATAGGGGCGTGATCCGTCGAAGCTATGATCGCTGCTCGACCTCTTGTGCTGGATACGGATCCGCGGCAGCCCCTTTTTTCCGCTGCCGGGTTCCGCGACCCAGCGGATGTCGGTCAGGACGAGCGGATCGGCGGCGGCGGTGGGAGGCGCGCAGGCGAGGATCGACAGCAAGGCTGCGCTTCTGGCAAGGAACATGGATTTCATAGGTGCACTCCTCCCTCCGTGCGTCGGGCGAGCGTCATCGCTCGCCGCAGCAACGGCGTTTTTCAAACGGGGTTTCGATTAAGCGTGGGTGCGGACGACGAGCGTCGGGGCGTCAGTCCCTGGCTGGCGGCTCGGGCGGTTCGGGGGTTGCCGGGAATTCGATCCGCGCGACCCGGCCATCGGGGCGTCGCGCTTCCATCACGCCGCGCTCCATATCGATGGTGGCGACCTGTCCGCCCTGCCGGGTCGTCATCACCGGCCGTGGTGTCACGGCAGCCTGCGGCTTGACGGGCCGGCCCCCCCGCGTCGCGCGCAGTTCGATGGCGTCGTCGGCATGGCGCATCCTGACCCCCGACTTCTGCATGTCGGTGACGAAATCGCAGTCGACGCCCATCGCCTTCAGCGCGACGAGATCGTCTACCCCGATGTCGGGGAAATGCGATTTCATGTCACGGGCAAAGGCCGCATCGACGCCCACATGCCGCGCGCCCACCAGCTCGTCGAAATCGGCGCCGGGAATGACGGCGCGCATCTGCCGGATATAGGCGGGGTCGATACCGCTGGCCTTTGCCGAAATGATGTCGTCGGCGTCCATCGATCCGCCGCTCTCGCGAATTTTCTCGACATATTCGGGGGTCACTCCGAGCGCGCGCATGCCGACCAGTTGCTCGGCGGTCAGCGTCGTCTTCTTGATCTCGGCAGGGGTGCCTTCGTTCCTGATGGCGCTGCTCGCCGTCGATGTCGTTTGCGTAACGGTCGGCGCGGTAAGGACAGCTTGGGGGTGTATCGTCTTTGCGACCGGTGCTTCCGAGGTCGCCGAAAAGGCGGCGAGCGGCGCCGTCACGCCCGCGAGCGCCACGAGGCTCATCAGCATCCAGCTCAGGCTTGCCGGACCGCGCTTCAGGCTGCCGTCCAACACCCGGGTGATACGGCGTTTGAGGCTGTCCTTACCCGGCGCGACACCATGCGCGGCGAGCAGCGCGCCCTGATTGTCATGGCGGGCCGCGCCGACCAGCAGCGTCGCATAGTCGGGGCCGTCGATGTCGGCCATCAGCACCGCGTCGTCGGCCGCTTCCTCGCGCAATTGATGACTTTCGCGTGCCAGCATCCACACCAAAGGGTTGAACCAGAAAACCGCGCAGGCGACGCGTGCGCCGAGCAGTTTCGCCCAGTCGAGGCGCGCGACATGCGCCAGTTCGTGCGCGATGATTGCCTCGGCCTCACCCGCCGCCGCGACGGCTTTCGGGCTCAGCACGATCGTCGGGCGCAGTACGCCCCAGCTGATCGGCGATCGCAGCTCGCTGCTCACCAGCAGCGCGGTGCCATGCTTGAACCCCATGCGGCGCTGCGCCTCGGCCAGCGCCGATAGCCACGATCTTTCGACCAGGATTTCGGCGCGCCGCCGCATCGCGAACAGCCGCACGACGGCGAGCGCCATTACTCCGAACAGCAACGCCAGCGGGATGCCATAGAGAAAGGGGGCAAGGTCGCTCCACGAAAACATGACCGGCGTCGATCCGGCCGGATCCGCCACGACAGGGACTGAAGTCGTGGCGGGAGCCGGATCGATCGCCGATCCCCCTGTTTTCATCGTTTCTACAACCGGTGCGGGGGCGCCGGCAAACCATGCCGCGGGCAGCGGGGTCCATTGCGGCAGCAGCAGGATAGCGGCCGGCAGCGCAAGCAGCGCGACCAGCCCCGCGTGCGCGATCATCGACCGCTCGCCGGCCGATCGTGCGCGTGCGAGACGAAGCAATCCCAGCGTCAGGCCCGCAATGACCAGCGATTTCCAGGCAAGACCCAGCAGCATGGCGGTCGTCATCATTTCACCCTCCCGTCGCGGGCTTTCGCGATCATTTTTTCGAGCTCGTCGAGTTCGCTGTTGCTCATCTCGTCCTGCATCCCGAGCAGCGCGGCGGCAGCGCTCGTTGCCGATCCGTTGAAGAAGACGCGGACAACCTGACTCAACGCCGACTTGCGCGCCGTCTTGTCCGACACGCTCGGGGCATAGACGAAGCCGCGTTCGGAGGCTTCCCGCGCCACAAAGCCCTTGGCCTCAAGCCGCTTCAGCATCGCGCGGATCGCCGATCCGGACAGTTCGTCGGACAGCGTCTCGGCGATCTCGGTCACTGTCGACGCGCCGCGCTCGTAAAGGACGTCGACGATCTCGCGTTCCCGCGGCGGCAAACTGGACAACATCGAATCACCTCATGCGCTACATTTGTAGCGTGCTACATTTGTAGCGCATGCCTGGCAAGAGGTTTGTTCGCCTGACGCAAGGCAAAACGCGCGACGGCACAACAGGGGTGAGCAGCCAGCGGCCAAATTACGGCTTGCGAACCGAATCGCGATATTCCGACCCTATCCGTCGCGTCCGTAGACGTCGTTGCGAAAGGCGATGCCGCGTTCGGTCGCGATCGCGGTGATATAGGTGAGGTAAACCGGAACTTCGACCGGCAGCGCGACCGCTTGTTCGGGGGCCTTTGACTTGGTCCGGATCGAGCGGTGCATCAACCACTGGCCGAGCTGGCCGGCGTTTTCGAGCCGGATGCAGCCGTTCGAGAAATGGCGGTCGGGCTTGCCGAGCAGCGCACGATCGGGGGTGTCGTGAAGGTAGATGCCCTCGTCGTTGGGGAAGAGGAATTTGACCTTGCCCATCGAATTGGCGCCGCCGGGAAGCTCGCGCAGCCGCAACGCCTGCTGGCCCGCGGCGACCGCAGGCCAGTCGATTTCGGACGGGGCGAGCTTGCGCGGGTTCGGCCCCCAGTCGGACAGCGCTTCCATGCGTAGCGACGCGAGGCTGCGCCCGCCCAGAACCTTGGGTGCGATGCTTTTCTGCGCGAGATAATCGGGAACGTTCCAATAGGGGTTGAGAATCGCCCACTGGAGCTTGCCCGCCAGCATCGGCGTCTGCGTTTCGGGAGCGCCGACGACCACCTTCATCGTGTCCACGCGCTTGCCCGAACCATAATACCACAGCTGCCCCGACGAGGCATCGACGACGACGTGATGGACATAGGGGCCGGGGAGGATGCGCGTGCGATCTAGGTTGAGGCGAAGGCGCGCCATGGCGTCCTTCGATACGCCTTGCGCCTGTGCGCGGCCCATCAGCGTGCGGAGGCGGACATAATGTTCGCTCATCCAGCCCATATTCTTCATATAGCCGCCGAAATCCTTGGGGAAGGCGGCGGCGCGGAGCACCGTTTCGGCGTCAGTCCTTTTGGGTTTCAGCGAGCGGTCGGCATAGTCCATCTTTGCCTTGCCGGGACGGCGCATGTCGCGGACGTAGCGTGCGAAAACGTCCGACAGTGTGACATCGGCGCGGGCAAGCGCTTGCGGATCGCTGCTGCGTGCACGGGTGATCAGCTCTTCGAGCTTTTCGAGATCATAGGCGGAGGATTTGAGGCCGTCGCGCGAAGCGGTCGAGAGGTAGCCGAGCAAGGTCGCGGCTTCGGGGCCAACCTTGCCCGCGCGGACCCACAGCGGCTTGTAGCCGCGCGCGGCATAGAAGCGTTTGACGTCGCCGCCGGCTTCTTCGCGGATCGCGCTGGCAAGCGCCGGCGTCGCCGCTTGCGCGGCGGGCGCGGCGAACACGGGGGATGCAAGCGTGGTGCCGAGCGCCAACAATGCGAGAAAAAGGAGGGCGCAACGGCGCGGCGCCCCCCGGACATGCGTGTTCAGCCGCGTTCTCCCAGCCGTGACGGGGCGGGCGGCGGCGGGGGCGGCGGAGGCGTGTAGTTCGGATGATAAATGCCGTCGGCGGTGTAATAGCCGTCGATAATGCCATCGCCGTCGCGGTCCGCGGCGATGCTGCCCGGAACCGCACCCGGCGGCGGCGGCGGGGCGGCCGCGACTTCTTGTTGTTGTGAACAGGCGGAGAGCGCGAGCGCGCCAAGCGCACCGAGCATGACGGGTTGGAAACGCATTAGACCACTCCATTTCTATGCGCATGGAAATCGCTTTCCGGGCGCGAGTGCCCAACCCAGAGATTTCAGCCATGCGCAGGTTTAACGACCGGTCATCCATCCCGCGATCAGGGGTGGTTTTTGAACGATGGACTGCGCGATAAGTTCCCGACGCCATCGAGGCGGTGGACATGATAGCGCGAGGAGTTAAGCCGGGCACCGTGGGCTGGTTGGCGGCTGAATCATTGGCAAAGGTGCAGGATATGGATTTCTCGCGGTTGCAGGCGACGAGCAAGATCGGCGACGATTGGGTCTATCCGCAGCCGCCATGCCTGAATTTCGGCTGGCTCGAGGTGGATCGCGACCCGGCGCACCGCATTTACTGGGAGGAATATGGCAGTCCCGACGGCGAGCCGGTGATGTTCCTGCACGGCGGGCCGGGTGGCGCTTGCGTGCCCGCGATGGCGCGCTTTTTCGACCCCAAGCGGTACCGTGTGATCCTGTTCGATCAGCGCGGATGCGGAAAGAGTGAGCCCAATGTCGCGTCGGCCGGCCCTGCGGTGGCTTTGGCAAAGAACACGACCGCGGACCTGATCGGCGATATCGAAAAATTGCGCGAGGATCTGGAAATCTCGGGTCCGATGCACGTGTTTGGGGGGAGTTGGGGGAGTACGTTGGCGATGGCGTATGCGATCGCGCATCCCGGACATTGCGCGAGCCTGATCCTGCGCGGGATATTCCTGGGAGCGTCGGAGGATCTGCTTTATCTTTATCAGGGCAATGCCGCGACGTGGCAGGCGGACCCCTATGGGCTGACCGAACCCGGCGCCTACATGAAATATCCCGCGGAGTGGGCCGAACTGCTGTCGCTGCTGACACAGGAAGAGCGCGGCGACGTGATGAAATCGTACAAGGCGATTTTCGATCATGTGCCTGTGAACGAGGCCGAGAAGGCGCGGCAGCTGAAGGCCGCGGTGACCTGGTCGCTGTGGGAGGGGGTGATTTCGAACATGATCCCCGAGACGGCGGATACGGGGAAATTCGGCGAGGCCGATTTCGCGCTGTGCTTCGCGCAGATCGAGGCGCATTATTTCGCCAATAACCTGTTCATCCCCGCGGGGCATTTCTTCGACAATATCGTGGTGCTCGCGCGCATCCCGGTGCATATCGTGCACGGGCGGTTCGACGAGGTGTGCCCGCTGACGCAGGCGTCGCGGCTGGTCGCGGCGCTGCGCAACGCGGGGTCCGAGCCCGCGACCTATGTGGTCACGAACGCGGGGCACAGCGCGATGGAGCGCGAGAACGCCCTTGCGCTCACCGCAATCATGGACGGGCTGCCGCGCCTCGCGGTTTAGGGCGCGGCGGGCGGCGTCCAGCCCTTCTTGTACTTTTCGAACCATGCGAGGATCGCCGAGGCCTTGGCGGCGCTTTGCGAGGGCCGCGCGGCGATGCCGCCGTGGCTGGCGCCGGGCACCTTGATCAGCGCGGTCGGAATGCCGCGCAGGCGCAGCGCGGTATAATATTGTTCGGACTCGCTGACCGGGGTGCGATAATCCTCGCTGCCGACGATGACCAGTGTCGGGGTCTTGACGTTGCCGACGAGCGACAGCGGGGAGCGGGACCAGAAGAGGTCGGGCTTTTCCCACGGCATGCCGCCGATCCAGTAGCGACCGAAGAGCCCCGCCCCGTCGGCGGTCAGCGCCTGCGTCGTCCAGTTGATCACGGGTTTTTGCGCCACCGCCGCCTTGAAGCGGTCGGTCTTGCCGACGATCCAGCTCGTCAGCACGCCGCCGCCCGACCCGCCGGTGACGAACAGCGCATCGGGGTCGGCGACGCCGAGCTCGACCGCGCGGTCGACGATGGAGATGAGGTCGAAATAATCATTGCCCGGATAGGCCTTGTCGATCTCGTTCGCGAACGCCTCGCCATAGCTGGTCGACCCGCGCGGGTTCGACGACAGGACGGCATAGCCCGCCGCGGCATAGAGCTGGTTGTCGGTCGAGAAATGGCCGCCATAGGCCGAGAAGGGCCCGCCGTGGATTTCGAGGATCAGCGGCACGCGCTGGCCCTCGGTATAGCCGGGCGGCAGGGTAAGCCAGCCTTCGATCGGCTTGCCGTCGTGGCTCGACGCGGTGGTGATCTTGCGCACCTCGCCAAGCGATTTCACTTCGCGAAGCGAGCGGTTGAGGTCGGTGAGGATGCGCGCGCTGCCGCCGCGCATCAGCTGCACCTCGGCCGGACGGCTCGCGGGCGCGCCGGTAAAGGCGATCGCGCCGGCGTCGGAGACGGTGAAGCTGCCGCCGGTATAGGGACGGTCGAGCCCGCCGCCCGAAAGACCCGTGGCCGCGGTGCGCACCGAACCGTCGAGCCCGATGCGCGCGACTTTCGTTTCGCCATGATCGTCATATTGCGCGTAGAGCGACTTGCCGTCGGCCGCCCACTGGACCGCGTCGACGCTGTAATCCCAGTTTCCGGTGAGGCTGCGCTTGCCCGACCCGTCGCGGTTCATGACGTAAAGACGGGCGTTTTCATAAGCGCGCAGATTGTCGTCGAAGCCGACGTACGCGATCTTGCCGCCGTCGGGCGAGACGGCGGGGTTCGCATCGGGGCCGTTGCGGTCGGTAAGCGCGGTGACCGCGCCGCTCGCGACGTCGAGCGCGTAAATCTCGCTTTCGAGCGGGTCGGTTTCCCAGTCGGGTTTGCGGTTCGCCGAGAAATAGAGCGTGCGCCCGTCGCGCGACCAGCTCAGGGGACCGCCGTCGTGATAAGGGCCAAAGGTCAGCTGGCGCGGCGCGCCACCGGTTGCGGGCACGACGAAGATCTTTTCGAAGCCGGGCTCAAGATAGCCCGCGCCGTCGGCGCGATAGGTGAGGAGGTCGTGCACCTCGAGCGGATCGGCCCATTTCGCGCCCTCGGGCTTGTTCGCCGGCGCACTGCCGAATTTGGGCGCGTCGTCCTTGACGAGCATCGTATAGGCGATCGAGCGGCCGTCGGGCGACCAGGCGAGGCTGGAGGGCGCGGTCGGCAGTCCGGTAAGGCGCACGGCCTCGCCCCCCGCCATCCAGCGCACCCAGAGTTGCGGCGCGCCGCCC
>NZ_DATMST010000115.1:0-6340 GCF_035565275.1 Sphingopyxis sp. | reverse complement strand
CGGCGCGACGGTGGTGCAGGCGCTTTGGGCGCGGGCGGTTGCCGACTGCAATCGCGGCGAAGGGCAGATGGCGCCGGGCGAGGTCGCACCGCCGCTCCGGATGCAGTTTTCGGCGCCGGGGCGCAAGGAGCGCGCCGGCCTGGGCGTCGTGCCGACACGGCTCGCCGACTGCGGTCCGTTATGGAAGCGGCCGATCGACCACGCAGCGCTGCACTGGCGGCTCGAATCGTTCCACCGGCCCTATCATGCGGCACTTGCCGATGCCTTGGCCGAGGTACGGAGCCGGTTTGGATACGCGGTCCTGATCGACCTGCATTCGATGCCCCCGATTCCGGCCGGCCAGCCGGCGCATGGCGCGCGCATCGTCGTGGGCGATCATTTCGGTGCGACCGCGGGCGATTGGCTGACCGACCTGGTCATGGCGTCGGCGGGGCGATTGAACGAGCCGTTGTCGCGGAACCAGCCCTATGCCGGCGGACATATCGTCCGCACGCACGGCCGGCCGGGGCAGTCGATCCATGCGGTGCAGATCGAGATCGATCGCAGCCTCTATCTGGGATCCGGCCGCTTGCCCGATGCGGATCGCGTTGCGTGCCTTGCGCGCTGGTTTTCGGACCTTGTGGGCGAGATAGGGCAAGCGAAGCCCGAATCGGAAATATTTCCGCAAGCTGCCGAATAAAAAACCACCCCGTACCGAAGTACGAGGTGGCCAGGGTCCAGGGAGGACGCACCCGCGTCAATGATGACGGGGTACTCGCCGCGATGGAAAGGGGGAAAACCACGGCGGCGTAGTTTGAATTTAGGGAATTGTGCGCCGACTTACAAGAAGAGACGGTGCAGAATCTGCAATATGCAAGAAATTGGTCGGGGAGAGAGGATTCGAACCTCCGGCCCCTGCCTCCCGAAGACAGTGCTCTACCAGGCTGAGCTACTCCCCGACCGATCTGCGCGCGACGACCGGGGTCGCCGCGAAGGCAGGGCGGTCCTCTAGACGTGCAATTTGCGAACTTCAAGCGCCAATCGGCACATTGAAGATGATTGCCGCGATTACATCATTTGGGCAGTTCGAAAGCTGAAATGACCGTCCGCAATGAAAATCAGATGATCGATCAGGTCGATGTCCAGCGTTCGCAGGAAAAGCGCGGCGTCGTGCGTCGTGCGTATGTCGGCGTCGCTGGGCCACGCGGCGCCAGATGGATGGTTGTGCGCCATGATCACCCCCGCGATTCCGCCGCCGAGGAACGCACGCCAGCATCGCGGCGGAATGACGCAGCGTGCCGCGGTATCGCTTTCGACGCGTTCGAGTCTGACCAGCCGCTGATAAGCATCGAAGCCGGCGAGGAGCAGCGTTTCCCGTCCGTCATTGAACAGGGGGCGGAGCAGCTGGCGCGCGACGGGATCTTCCGACTGGCACGGCACGAATCCCTCCGGCGCCGATGGCTCCGGCATTTTGCCGACAGGTTCGAACAGGGTCATTCGCGTCCCCATGCTCCGGGCATCGGCGATTCCCAACTGCGGACTGAGCCGCATCGGAGACGATGTGGCGCTATCCTTGCACCTCCCTTGTCCGCTCGCGGCGCGGGGCGTAGCAAAGGACCGGAAAAGCCGGGAGTGCATCGTGCCTGATTCCATCCATTATGAACTGCAATATCTCGACCTGATGCGCCGCATCTGGGTGGAAGGCGACGAGCGTGTCGATCGCACAGGTGTGGGGACTCGCTCGCTGTTCGGCGAAACGATGCGATTCTCGCTTGCGGACGACGCGATCCCGCTGCTGACGACGAAACGGGTCTACTGGAAAACCGCGCTGCGCGAGTTGCTGTGGTTCCTGACCGGCGACACGAATATCCGCTCACTCGTCGCGCAAGGCGTGAAGATCTGGACCGACTGGCCGCTCGAGAAATATCGCCGCGAAACGGGCGAGCAGATCAGCGCCGAAGATTTCGAGGCGCGGATCATCGCCGACGATTCCTTTGCCAGCCAGTGGGGTGACCTCGGTCCGGTCTATGGCCATCAGTGGGTGAACTGGCCGCGTTACGAGCCGGCAGGCGAGGGACTTTTCCGCCGCGCAGCGCAGGGGCACAACCAGATCGCGGCGCTGATCGAATCGCTCCGCAACAATCCGGGATCGCGGCGGCACATTTTCACCGGCTGGAACGTTGCCGACCTCGATCGCATGGCGCTGCCGCCATGCCATATGACCTATCAATTCCATGTGCGCAGCGATGGCGGCCTGTCGTGCCTGCTGTTCCAGCGGTCGTGCGACCTCGGACTGGGCTTTGCGTTCAACGTTTTCGAAGCCGCGCTGCTCACGCGGATGGTCGCCGGGCAAGCGGGTCTTCATGCGCACGAGCTCGTGTGGACCGGCGGCGACGTCCATCTGTATCTGAACCACGCCGAACTGGTCGAACAGCAGTTGTCGCGTACACCGGAAGGGAATCCGAAGCTGCGCATTCTTCGCCGTCCTTCGAGCATTTTTGACTATCGGTTCGAGGATTTTGCGGTCGAGGATTACGCTCCGCAGGCGCATATTTCCGCGCCCGTCGCGGTCTGACGGCGGCCGTTGCATTCGTATGGCGCCTGTAATAATATGTCGCCACGTTGAAATATAACTAGGCGCGATTCGCGCCTTCAAAGGGAAGAAGATATGCCTGAGACGACCCCCCAAAAAGAGGTGGGGCGCCCGGCGAGCAATTTGCCGCCGCTGTCGCTTCATATCCCCGAACCGCGCTATCGCCCCGGCGATACCCCGGACTTTGGCGATATCGAAGTTCCCGCGGTCGAAGCGACCCCGCGCCCGAGCGAAGCCACCAGGCCCGATGCGATGCGCGAGCTGAGCTATGGCCTTGTCCGCGTGCTCGATTTCGACGGGCAGGCAAAGGGGCAGTGGGATCCGAAGCTGTCGCCCGAGCGGCTGCGGACGATGCTGCGCAACATGATGCTCACCCGCGCGTTCGACGACCGCATGTTCCGCGCGCAGCGGCAGGGCAAGACCAGCTTCTACATGAAGTGCACGGGCGAAGAAGCGACTTCGGTCGCGTCGACGATGGCGATCGACCGCACCGACATGGTCTTTCCGAGCTATCGCCAGCAGGGCATCCTGATCACGCGCGACTATCCGCTGATCCAGATGATGAACCAGATCTACTCGAACCGCGGCGACCATCTGCTCGGCCGTCAGCTGCCGATCATGTATTCGGCGCCCGAGCATGGTTTCTTCAGCGTGTCGGGCAACCTCGCGACGCAATATCCGCAGGCGGTGGGCTGGGCGATGGCCTCCGCGTCGAAAGGCGACAGCCGCATCGCGACGGTCTGGTGCGGCGAGGGCTCGTCGGCCGAGGGCGACTTCCATTCGGCACTGACTTTTGCGACCGTCTATAACGCGCCGGTGATCTTCAACGTCGTCAACAACCAGTGGGCGATCTCCAGCTTCTCGGGCTTTGCCGGCGGCGAGCGCACGACCTTTGCGGCGCGCGCGGTGGGTTACGGCATCGCCGGCCTCCGCATCGACGGCAATGATCCGCTCGCGGTCTATGCCGCGACGCAGTGGGCGGCGGATCGCGCGCGGACGAACAACGGCCCGACGCTGATCGAGCATTTCACCTACCGCAGCGAAGGCCATAGCACCTCGGACGACCCGAGCGCCTACCGCCCCGCCGACGAAGCGACCGCGTGGCCGCTCGGCGACCCGATCGCGCGGCTGCGCCAGCATCTCGAGACGCTCGGCGAATGGGATGCCGAACGGTACGAGGCGCAGGCGAAGGAACTCGACGAGCTGGTAAAGACGACCCAGAAACAGTCTGAAAAGCTTGGCATCCTGGGTCACGGCATGCACCAGCCCTTTGAAACCATGTTCGAGGACGTGTTCGAAGAGATGCCGTGGCACCTCAAGGAACAGTGCGCGCAGATGCTCGCCGAGCAAGAGGCCAAGTTCGGCCCCAACTGGAAGCCCGAATAATGGCCGAAACCAAAACCATGAACATGATCGAGGCGATCAACAGCGCGATGGACGTCATGCTGGGCCGCGACGACAAGATGGTCGTGATGGGCGAGGACGTCGGCTTTTTCGGCGGCGTTTTCCGCGCCACGGCTGGCCTGCAGAAAAAGCATGGCAAGACGCGCGTATTCGACACGCCGATCAACGAATGCGGGATTATCGGCGTCGCGGTCGGCATGGGCGCCTATGGCCTGCGCCCGGTCCCCGAAATCCAGTTCGCCGACTATATTTATCCCGGGCTCGATCAGCTCGTCAGCGAGGCGGCGCGCCTCCGCTACCGTTCGGCGGCCGATTTCATCTGCCCGATGACGGTGCGCACCCCCTTCGGTGGTGGCATTTTCGGCGGCCAGACGCATAGCCAGTCGCCCGAAAGCATCATGACCCACATCTGCGGCGTGAAGACGGTGATCCCGTCGAACCCCTATGATGCCAAGGGCCTGCTGATCGCGGCGATCGAGGACAATGACCCGGTTGTCTTTCTTGAGCCCAAGCGCATCTACAACGGCCCGTTCAGCGGCTATTACGACCGCCCGGTCGAGCCTTGGTCGAAGCATGAAGCGAGCGCGGTTCCCGAGGATTATTACCGCATCGAACTCGGCAAGGCCGCGACGGTGCGTTCGGGTGAGGCGCTCACGGTGCTCGCCTATGGCACGATGGTGCATGTGACCAAGACGATCGTCGAGGAAATGGGCATCGATGCCGAGATCATCGATCTGCGCACGCTGTTGCCGCTCGATATCGACGCGATCGAAACCTCGGTGAAAAAGACCGGCCGCTGCCTGATCATCCACGAAGCAACGCGCACCTCGGGTTTCGGCGCCGAACTCGCCGCGCTGGTTCAGGAGCGCTGTTTCTATCACCTCGAGGCACCCGTCGAACGCGTAACCGGCTTCGACACGCCTTATCCGCATAGCCTCGAATGGGCCTATTTCCCCGGTCCGGTGCGCATCGCGACCGCGCTGACCAAGATTCTGAAGGACTGACGCCATGGCCCGTTATTCATTCCGTCTGCCCGACATCGGCGAAGGCATTGCCGAGGCCGAAATCGTCGCTTGGCACGTCAAGATCGGCGAACGCGTCGAGGAAGACGCGCAGCTTGCCGACATGATGACCGACAAGGCAACCGTCGAAATGGAATCGCCCGTTTCGGGGATCGTCGTCGAACTGGCGGGCGAGGTCGGCGACCTGATCCCGATCGGATCGACGCTCGCGGTGATCGAGACCGACGGCGACGGCGACGTCGAAGCGCCGCCTGCCGATACGCCGGTCGAACAGGAAATCGTGGCGGAAACGCCGGGTGCCGAGGAAGTCTCGGTGGCCGAGGTTGCTGCGCCCGCGCCGGTTGCAACTCCCGCGCCGACGCCGGCTCCGGCACCGGCCCCCGCGCCGGTCGCCGCAGCAGGCCATAGCCGCGCCGTGCTCGCATCGCCCGCCGTCCGCGCCCGCGCCAAGGACCTTGGCGTCGATCTCGGCCAGGTTCAGGCCGAAGGCGATCGTATCCGCCATGCCGATCTCGACGCTTTCCTGCGTTATAGCGGCGGGCAGGGCTATCATACGCCGGGCGTCAGCCGCGCCCGTGCCGACGAGCCGATCAAGGTCATCGGCATGCGCCGCAAGATCGCCGAGAATATGGCGGCGTCGAAGCGCGCGATCCCGCATTTCACCTATGTCGAGGAAATGGACGTCACCGCGCTCGAAGAGATGCGCGCCGATTTGAACGCCAACCGCGGCGGGCGGCCGAAGCTGACGATGCTGCCCTTCCTGATCGTCGCGATCTGCCGCACGATCCCGCAATTCCCGATGATCAACGCGCGCTACGACGATGAGGGCGGCGTGGTGACGCGCTATGGCGCGGTGCATCTCGGCATGGCGACGCAGACCGACGCGGGGCTGATGGTCCCCGTCATCCGCGACGCGCAGGACAAGAATGTCTGGCAGCTCGCGAGCGAGATCACCCGTCTCGCCGAAGCCGCGCGCACCGGCAAGGCGAAAGTCGAGGAACTGACCGGCGGCACGCTGACCGTCACCTCCTTGGGCCCGCTCGGCGGCATCGCAACCACCCCGGTGATCAACCGCCCCGAAGTCGCGATCGTCGGCCCGAACAAGATCGTCGAGCGCCCCGTCTTCGACGGCGACGAAATCCGCAGAGCAAAGCTCATGAACCTGTCCATCAGCTGCGACCACCGCGTCGTCGATGGCTGGGACGCGGCGAGCTATGTGCAAGCGCTCAAGAAGCTGGTTGAAACGCCGGTCCTGCTGTTTGCGGACTAAGATAGCGACGAAGCAATCCGAGGCGGTGGACGCGCGCCCCGGATTGCTTCGCCCCGCGGGACGGGGTTACAG
>NZ_DATMST010000114.1:0-2818 GCF_035565275.1 Sphingopyxis sp. | reverse complement strand
TACGCCGGCTTCATTGCTTGGTGACCATGGCGTCAGTGACCCACCCGATCCCATCTCGAACTCGGCCGTGAAACCTGACAGCGCCGATGGTACTACCGCTTAAGCGTTGGAAGAGTAGGACGTCGCCAGGCATTGCAGCCGACGTAAGGTCGAAACGGAAACCCATTCACAAAGTTAGAGGCCGGCAGCGATGCCGGCCTTTTGCTGTTTTGCGAATCCGGATGGATCGCAGCTGGTTGACGCGGGATGGAGCAGCCCGGTAGCTCGTCAGGCTCATAACCTGAAGGTCGTAGGTTCAAATCCTACTCCCGCAACCAACGGAAAAAGCCCGCTTTCCTAGATGGATGGCGGGCTTTTTCGCGTTCGCAGCCGCTGTATGATCAAGCGCCCGAAATGCCGGCTTTCCCCGACGGAAGAGGTCAGGCGGCCCATTCGGCTGGGTCGGATTCCTCGCCGATCAGCGCAAGGCCGTGCGCGATAGAGGTCAGTTCGCCGCCAGTCGCGATCCGATCTTCGCCGAAGCGGCGACCGAACAGCGCGCGTATCGTGGGGATCAGCGAGGATCCGCCGGTCAGGAAGACGCGGTCGATCGCTCCGGCAGCCACGCCCGCACGCGCGAGTGCCTGTTCCATCGCCGCTTCGATACGGCGGAGATCGTCGGCGATCCATTGCTCGAAATCGGTGCGCCGCACATCGGCGCCGATCTCGATCCCGCCGCCCGCGAAATGAAATTCGGCATGGTCGCTGTCCGACAGCGCGCGCTTCAGCTTGCCGACCGCGTCATAGAGCGGAAATCCCTGCTCATGCTCGATGAGCGCGATCATGCGCCCGATCAGGTCGGGACGCTCGGCATCGCGTTGCAGTCGGCGGATATCGTCGAGCGTCCGCCGGTTGCGCATCATCGCAAGCCGCGACCAGTCTCCAAAGTCCGAAAAATAGCCGCCCGGAATCTCGAGCCGCTTGTCGAACGACCGGTAATGACTTCCCTTGCCAAGCAGCGGAAGCACCAGCCGATCGACAATGCGGTAATCGAAACGGTCGCCCGCGATTCCGATGCCGGAGGAGGCGAGCGGCACACAGCGGCGCGACGCGCCTGGCTCCGCAACGCGGACGATTGAAAAGTCGGTCGTGCCGCCGCCGAAGTCGGCGACGAGGATTATTGCGGGTTCGGTCAGCCTCGACGCATAGCTGTGCGCGGCACCAAGCGGTTCGTGAACATAATAGATTTCGGTACCGAACGCCTCGAACATCGCGTCGTAACGCTGCCGCGCAAGTTCAGGGTCGGGTTTTGCGCCCGCATATTCGACCGGTCGTCCGACGATGACACGGCGCGGCCGCTCGTCGAGTGCGTCGCCGGCGTGCGCGACGAGACGCTGCAGAAACAGGCGCCCCAGATCCTCGAAGCGGAACGGCTTGTTGAAGATCATCGCGCGCTCGAACAGCGGGCTTGCCGCCACGCTCTTGAATGACTGGATGAAGCGGCTGTCGAGCGGCGACTGGAGATACTCGTCGATCGCCCAAGGGCCGGCCTCGTGCGCGATGCCGTTCCAGCCACGCTCTTCTTCCCAGAAGCAGAGCGCGGAGCGGAACACGGCATCGCCCGCCTCGCCGAACCCGACAAGCCCGGTGCCGCCTTGGCCATCGGCCAGCGCGACGACGCTGTTCGTCGTGCCGAAATCGAGGCCGAGCGCGCTCGCGGCCGCCTTGTCCATGACATGCTCCTGTGGTGATGGGGATCCCTTGCGGGGCGGCGCCTATTACACGAGACGGGGGAAGGAGCAAGTTTCTGCCGGAATCTCAGTTTTCGGGACGCCATGCGCGATCGAAGGTGTCGACCGCAGCGTCGACATCGTCCTGAAGACGGGCGAGGTCGCGGCTTTCGGGAAGGTTGAGCATCGCGAACTGATAGAGGCCCGACTGGCAAAGACTCGTGAACTGCTGCACGGCCCGCATCGGGTCGCCCATCCGGAGCTCGCCGCGCACCATTTTTTCGCCCACCCACGCGGCCGCGCGGGCCTTTCCGCGGCGCGGGCCGCGTTCGTAGAAGGTTTCGGCGAGGTGCGGAAAGCGCTCGGCTTCGCCGACGACAAGGCGAAAGAGCGACAGGATCGGGGTTGCCGTCAGCTTGGTCATCAGCAGATTGCCGAAACGACGCAAAACATCAGGCACCGGTTCGTCGAGCGGCAGGTCGATCGCGAGCGCCTGACCATATTGCTCGACGATATCGTCGACCACCGCTTCGAAAAGCTCCTCCTTCGACGGGAAATAGGCCCAGAGCGTCGTCTTCGATCCACCGACCTTGCTCGCGATCGACGACATCGTCGTTCCCGCATAGCCGTTCGCGAAGAAGAGTTCGCGCGCCGCATCGACGAACGCCTTGCGCCGCATCGCGGCGGCGTCATCCAATGCAGCCGTACTATCTGGTATCATTTCGATTGACAATGCAGCCTCCGACGTTCATTGGCGCATGATACCAGCTAGTATCGTTGGAAGCCATGCCCCGATCACTATTTATCTCCACCGCGTTTTTCGGTCTGCTAGCCGGGTGCGCAAGCGTTCCCGACCTTGGGCCGAGACCCGTTCCGGCAACGGCCCAGTCGTTCGATTCACGCGCGAGCTTCGCCGATGCGACCGGTCAGTGGCCGGTCGAAGGCTGGTGGCAGGGCTTTGGTGACGCGCAACTCGATACGCTGATCGCCGAGGGGCTCAAGGGCTCCCCCGATGTGGCGATTGCTGCCGCCCGCGTGCGCGCCGCCGATGCCATGGCGCAGCAGGCCGGCGCGGCGCTGTTGCCGGGCGTGGGCGCCGAGGCGAGCGC
>NZ_DATMST010000113.1:0-2325 GCF_035565275.1 Sphingopyxis sp. | reverse complement strand
GACGGCGCACCCGCCACGCCCGGGGCGGGAGGCGGGCGATGATTCTCCTTCCCGCCGAGCTGCGCTTCGCGCTCAACGCGAACGGCCATGCGAGCCGGATTCACCGCGCCCGCGAAACCGCCTTCGATCCGTGGCCCGTCGTCAAATTCTTCAATCCGCTCGGCGCGGCGACGTGGCTCGCGACCGAGATCGACAGCGACGGCGACACGCTGTTCGGGCTTGCCGATCTCGGCTTCGGCTGCCCCGAACTCGGCTGTTTCTCGCTCGCCGAAATCGCCGTCGTGCGGCTGCCGTTCGGGCTGGGCATCGAACGCGATGTCCATTTCGACCCGCTCGCGCCGCTGTCGGACTGGACCGGCACGGCGCGGCGGCTCGGTTCGATCGGCCTCGCCGAAAAGGCGCTTTTGCGCCGGAAACGCGACCAGCTTCTGCCGGACCCGCTTCCCCCTCGCGAAGGAGGGGAGGGCGGCGCGGGCAGCTGACGCGGCGGCGCGTCTCGCCGTCAATCGAAGCCGGTCTCCGAGGGAGCCCCTGCAGGGAATCGGAGACCGGCACCGCAAGGAATGGAGTGCATCATGAAACTCGATTTTATCCCGCTCGACAAGCTGTCGGTCGATCCGGCCAATATGCGCGCCAAGGGACGAGACCCCGATGTCAGCGATATTTTGCCGAGCGTACGCAAGCGAGGCGTCCTCCAATCGCTGATCGTGCGGCCCGACGCCGAGGAGGGGCGTTTCCGCATTTCGGCAGGCCGGCGCCGCTTCACTGCCGCCAGCATCGTCGCACGCGAAGGCGGACCGGCGCGTCCGCTGCCATGCGGAATTTTGGAAGAGGGTGACGACGCCGACGCCATCGAAGCGTCGATGATCGAAAATCTCGCGCGGGTCGAACCTGACGAGGTCAGCCAGTGGGAGGCGTTTGTCAAACTCGCCAAGGCGGGTCGCAACGTCGAGGAAATCGCCGCCGCTTTCGCGTTCGAACCGAAAGCGGTCAAGCGCATCCTCGCGCTCGGCAATCTCCTGCCGCGCATCCGCACCCTCTATCGCGGCGGCGAGATCGACCCGGCGACGGTGCGCCATCTGACCCTCGCGTCGAAAAGTCAGCAGACGGCATGGCTGGCGCTTCGCGACGACGAGAACGCCTATTGCCCGACCGGCCACCAGCTCAAGGCGTGGCTGTTCGGCGGCACCGCGATCAAGACCGCCCACGCGCTGTTCGACGTCGAGGCATCGGGCGCGGCGGTGATCGCCGACCTGTTCGGCGACGATCCGCTGTTCGCCGACAGCGACGCCTTCTGGACCGCGCAGACGGCCGAGATCGAGGCGCGCAAGGCGGCCTTGATCGCGGCGGGATGGAGCGATGTCGTCATCCTCGAACGCGGCGAGCGCTTCCGACAGTGGGACTATAGCCACGCGCCGAAACGCAAGGGCGGACGCGTCTATGTCGAGGTGCGCGACACCGGCGAGGTCGATTTCCATGAGGGCTATGTCACCGCGAAGGAAGCGGCGGCGCGGGCGCGCGGCGAAAAGAGCGAGGCGCCTGCCAAGGCGCAGCGCCCCGAGGTGTCGGGACCGCTGAACGCCTATATCGACCTGCACCGTCACGCGGCGGTGCGCGCCGAAATGGCCGGACATGGCGGGGTCGCGCTGCGCGCGCTCGTCGCGCACGTCATCAGCGGCGCCGACCATTTCCGCGTCGATGTCCAGTCGCAGACCTGCGCAAAGGACGATGTGCAGGAGAGCATCGAGACGTGCAGCGCCGAGGTGGCGTTCGACGAGCGCCGCCGCGCGGTGCTCGCCGTGCTCGGCTTCGATCCCGAGCGCGCGACGGTGACCGCGCGCTATGGGGGCGGGAGCGATTTCCCGTCGCTGTTCGCGCGGCTGCTCGAACTGCCCGATGCCTGTGTGCTCGATATCGTCGCGGTGGTCATGGGCGAGACGCTGATGGCGGGAAGCGAGGCGGTCGAGATGATCGGCCTTCATCTCGGCGTCGATATGGCGAAGCACTGGCAGCCCGACGAGGCGTTCTGGTTGCTGATCCGCGACCGCGAAATTCTCGGCAGGATCGTCGCCGACGTCGCGGGCGAGGAGGTCGCCGCCGCCAATGGCGGCGAGAAGGCGAAAGCGCTGAAAGCGATTGTCGCCGACCATCTGGAGGGCGCAAACGGGCGCCCGAAGGTCGCGCCGTGGGTGCCGAAGTGGATGGCGTTTCCGCCCGCGCCCTACACCGCGCGCGGCGGCGTCGGGAGCGTCGAGGCCGAGGCGCTGATGCCATATTTGCGCATCACATGCGCTGCCGCATCCTCGCCTTCGGGCGGCATGTCGG